>DAORNC010000045.1:0-8917 GCA_035440785.1 Rhabdaerophilum sp.
GGTGTTCACGGCGGAAGAGGCCTGGCTCGCGCGCAACCCCGGCGTGGAAGCCTCGGTGCACGAGCAGGAATTCGCCATGGTCCCGGCGAGCTGGCGCGACGAGGCGCTTGCCGCGAAGTGGGAGAAGCTGCGCCGGGTGCGCCGCGTCGTCACCGGCGCGCTGGAACTGGAACGCGCCGGCAAGCGCCTCGGCTCGTCGCTTGAAGCCGCGCCAACCGTCCATGTTGCGGATGCCGATCTGCGCGCCGCGCTAGAAGGTGTGAGCTTCGCCGATATCTGCATCACCTCGGCGATCTCGGTGGACGCGGGCGAAGGTCCAGCAGATGCCTTCCGGCTTGAAGAGGTGAAGGGCGTTGCCGTTGTTTCAGGCAAGGCCTCGGGCGTGAAATGCGCGCGCTCGTGGCGCTACTTTGACCCTGCGACCGCCGATCCGGCGTTTCCCGGCATCACGCCGCGTGATGCGCTCGCGATGCGTGAGTGGCAGGTGGTAAACGGGAGCGCCGCCTGATGGGCGCTTCGGCGGCGCTTCGCACGGCGCTTCTCGTCGCCCTGATCGTGCTGGCGCTCGATCAGGCCTCGAAGCTCGCTCTGATTTTCGGCACGGATCTGCGCCTGACCTATCCCTGGATGATCCTGCCGTTCTTCGACCTGACGGTGGTTTGGAATCGCGGCATTTCCTACGGCCTTTTCCAGCAGCACTCGGAACTCGGGCGCTGGGCGCTGACGGCGATCAAGATCGGCGCTGCAATCTTCCTCACCTACTGGGTGCGCAAATCGGCGAGCCGGTGGGAAGCGGCAGGCATCGGGATGATCATCGGTGGAGCGATCGGCAACGCGATCGATCGTATCTTTCATGGTGCGGTATTCGATTTCGCGCATTTCCATGTCGGCGATTTCAGTTGGTATGTCTTCAACGTCGCGGATGCGGCGATTGTCGTCGGCGTGGGGCTGATGCTGCTCGCGCAGCTGCTTCCCGCGTCTCCTGCCCCGGAAAAGCCCTGATCTGGTCTTTTATTGCCGCGGATGGTATGACGCCCGCGAAAGTGTGGAGTTGATGATGACAAAAATCCCGTTCCGCAAACCTGCGCTCGTCGGCGCAGCCCTGTTTTCGGCGATGGCCGGTCTTGCGACGCCCGCGCCAGCGATGGCGCAGGAAGGCCTCGTGATGCGGAATATCTTCGGCAAGCTCGGCCTCCTGCCGGAGGAAAAGGATCCGATCGTCTATCACGAACGCCCGGCGCTCGTCGTCCCGAAGGATACTTCCAAGCTGCGCACGCCAGAACAGCCCGAAGGCCATACCAAGAACGGGCAGTGGCCGGTCGATCCCGATATCGTCGAGCGCGAGCGCGAACGCGCCCGGCGCAATGTGCCGATCTTCGCCCCGCTCAAGGCCGATGCTAGCGAGGGCAATCGCCTGTCGCTGGAGGAAATGCGGCGCGGACGCAGCGTCCGTGGCGCAACGCTCGGCGAAAGCCCGATCCCGCGCAACGACAAGGATGGCGTGCGCCTCGACATCCATCAGATGGAAGCCGCCGGCAAGACGGCCAGCGCCCCGAGCTATCCGCCGGGCACGGAGCCGCCGCGCGTCTACCTGACTGACCCGCCCAAGGGCCTGCGCGTCCCCTCGGCCAACGCGCCCGTCGGCAAACGCACCACGGATGGTCCGGTGGTCGATACCTTCCGGAAACTCGGCGCCTGGAACAAAGACCCCGAGTAAGGGTTACCGCGCGGCGGGCTTGCTATCCGCCCTTTTATTGCCCATCTGAGAGGAACGAGTTCCGGCCCGCCGGAACCGGGCGAACGTCTTTGCGGCGGGCGCCCCGTGCAGGTTTTCGGGAGAGACGTGATGCGCGATGCGCCAAAGGTGGATCATTTCCGGCTTGAGAACGGGCTCGACGTGGTGGTCATTCCGGATCGTCGAGCACCCGTCGTGACCCACATGGTCTATTACCGCAATGGCGCGGCGGATGATCCTCCCGGCAAGTCCGGCATCGCGCATTTTCTCGAACACCTGATGTTCAAGGGCACCGAGAAGCATCCCAAGGGCGCCTTCTCGGAGACCGTGGCCGGCGTCGGCGGGCAAGAGAACGCCTTCACCTCCTACGATTATACCGCCTATTACCAGCGCGTCGCCAAGGAGCACCTCGGCCTCATGATGGCGATTGAGGCAGACCGGATGACCGGCCTCGTCCTCGAAGGCCCTGAAGTCGATTCCGAGCGAGGCGTCGTGATCGAGGAGCGCAAGATGCGCACCGACAGCGATCCGGCCGCCCAGCTGCAGGAAAGCCTGCTGGCAACGCTCTATGTCCATCACCCCTACGGCACGCCGATCATCGGCTGGGGACATGAGATCGAAGATCTCGGCCGGGAGGATGCGCTCACCTATTATCGACGTTTCTACCGGCCTGAAAACGCGATCCTGATCGTCACGGGTGATGTGGAGGCTGGGGAAGTCCGTAAACTCGCGGAAGGCACTTATGGCCGTATTCCGGCCGGCAATGGCGCGCCGCCGAGCCGCCGGCGCGTGCGGGAACCAGAAATCCGCGCAAGCCGGCATGTCAAACTCGCCGATGCCAAGGTTGAGCAGCCCACATCCCAACGGGCATTCCTGGTGCCTTCCCATTCCACCGCGACCGGCAATGAAGCCTTCGCGCTCGAAGTGCTCTCGCAGATCCTCGGCGGATCGCAGACAAGCCGGCTTTACCGCGCGCTTGTGATGGAGCAGGGGCTCTGCGTCGGCGCCGGTTCCTGGTACTGGAACGACGCGCTCGACCTCGGCCAGTTCGGTGCCTACGGAGTGCCGGCCGAAGGTATCACGCTCGATACGGTCGACGCCGCGATCGGCGCGGTCATGCAGGAGCTGCGCGACAACCTCGTCGGCGAAAAGGAACTGGAGCGCGCCAAGACACGGCTGATCGCCGACATGATCTATGCGCAGGACAGCCAGACGCATCTCGCGCGCATCTACGGTTCGACCCTGACCACCGGCGGCAAGGTCGAGGATGTCGCGGAGTGGCCTGTCCGCATCCGCGCCGTCAGCGCAGAGGATATTCGTGACGCCGCCAGCCGCTACCTCGCCGCCGAGCGTGCCGTTATCGGCCACCTCGTCAAGGATGCCGCCTGAGACGCACCTCTCTTCTTTTCTTCCGGAACCCGAAAGTTTCTCCGCCCGATGTCCATCGTTTCCACCCCGCCCGCCGCGCGTGTCCGGTCTTACCGGACACCATCCGGTATCGAGATCTGGCATGTCGAGGACTACACGGTGCCGGTGCTTTCGGTAGAATGCGCCTTTCAGGGCGGCGCCGCGCAGGATCCGGAGGGACAATGCGGCCTCGCCAATCTCCTCGCCGGATTGATGGACGAGGGCGCGGGCCAGCTCGATTCCGCGTCGTTCCAGGAACAGCTCGAGGAAAGGGCCATCGAACTCTCCTTTGATGCCGGCCGCGACCGGATCGGCGCCTCGCTGCGGACGCTGGCCGATAATGCTGCGGAGGCTTTCCGCCTTCTGGGGCTCGCGATGCAGGCACCGCGCTTCGACCAGGACGCCATCGAGCGGGTGCGCTCGCAGATCATTTCCGGCCTCAAGCGCGACGAATCCGATCCCGGCGCCCGGGCGCGCGACCGCCTCAACGCACTGGCTTTCGAGGGCCATTCCTACAGCCGCTCCGCCGAGGGAAAGATCGATGAGCTTCTCACGATTACCCGCGACGATGTCATCCGCCAGCACACTCGGCTTTTTGCTCGCGAGCGGCTCCATATCGTGGCCGTCGGCGCGGTGTCCGCAGATGCGCTCATCGCGCTCGTCGAAGGTGCGTTCGGCCCGCTGACAGCAGCCCCGCAGCTGACCCCGCTCGAAGCCATCACGATGAAGAACCTCGGCAAGCGCGACATCATCGATCTCGATATCCCGCAATCGACACTCTACCTCGCCCTGCCCGGCATCGGCCGGAAGGACGCCGACTACATGCCGGCGATGATCCTGAACCATATTCTCGGCGGCGGTTCCTTCACATCGCGGCTCTGGTTCGAGGTGCGCGAGAAACGCGGGCTTGCCTATTCCGTTTGGTCGATGCTGGCGAACCGCAACCTCGCCTCGCTGTTCTTCGCCGGCACCGCGACAAGCAACGAACGTGTCGGCGAATCGCTCGACATCATGCTGCGCGAGATCGACCGGATCGCGAAGGAAGGTGCGAGCGCTGGGGAACTCGGACAGGCGATCCGCTTCCAGACCGGTTCCTATGCCCTCAGGTTCGACACCTCGCGCAAGATTGCCCATCAGCTCCTCGAGATCAAAATCGAGGAACTCGGCATGGATTACATCGACCGGCGCAATGCCGAGGTGAGCGCGGTGACGCTCGACGATCTCGCCCGCGTCGGCAACCGGTTGTTCGGGAATGCCGAACCGTTGGTCGTGGTTGCCGGGCGGCCGACCGGCCTCTAGCCATCGCGTCAAAAGGCTTGTCACCATCGCCGGGGCATGGCAGCAAACCGGCGAAACCGGCAGGGAGCGAATCCCGGCCCGCGACCGACAGGAAAGGCGGAAAAGATGAGCTTCGGTTCCGACCTCATGGTTGATCGGCGAAAACTGCGCCGACAGGTGACGTTCTGGCGCGTCGTGGCATTCGTGATCGCCGTTACGGCAATCATCGGGGCCGGTATCGCGTTCCGGCGCGGCGGGCTGGGCGGCGGCGATCATATCGCGCGCGTGCGGATCGACGGGCTCATTACCGGCAGCCAGACGACGATCGATCTCCTGCGCCGGGCCGATCAGGCCAGCGCGAAAGCGGTTATCCTGCGAATCAATTCCGGTGGTGGCACGACGGCCGGATCGGAACTCTTCTACAACGAGGTGAAGCGCCTTGCGGCCAAGAAACCGGTCATCGCTGTCATCGACGGCGTCGGGGCTTCGGGCGCCTATATGACGGCGCTGGGCGCGAACCGGATCATTGCCAACGGCAGCGCGATGGTCGGCTCCATCGGTGTTATCGCGCAATTCCCGAATGTGACGCAATTGCTGGAAAAGCTCGGCGTGAAGGTCGAGGCTATTCGCTCCTCGCCGCTCAAGGCCATGCCGAACGGCATCGAGCCGACGACGCCCGAAGCCCGCGCCGCCATCGAGGCAACGGTGAAGGACAGCTACGCCTGGTTCAGGAGCCTGGTCGGCGAGACGCGAGCGCTTTCGGGCGATGCGCTCGACAGGGTGACGGACGGACGCGTCTTCACCGGCCGGCAGGCGATCGACCTCAAACTGATCGATGCACTGGGCGACGAACTCGACGCGCTCAACTGGCTCCGTAAGGAGAAGGGCATCGCCGAATCGGTCAATGTCCGCGCCTATACGGCCAGCAGCAACCGCTTCCCCAACCTCACCTCGATGAGTGGGGTACTGGCGTTCCTGACCGGCAGCCCCCAGCGCTCTATCGAAGAGCAGGCCCGGGCGCTGCTCGGACCGAGCGCGCTTGACGGGCTGGTTTCGGTCTGGCACCCTTCGCGCGAATAATTATTCCAAATCAAGGCCATAACCGAGAAATCCCTGCTATGGGGATGATCCAAGCTCCGCCAGAGAGACAAACGATGATCAAATCCGAACTCGTGCTCAAACTGTCCGAAATGAACCCGCATCTCTACCAGCGGGATGTCGAGATTCTCGTCAACGCGATTCTTGACGAGATCACGGATGCCTTGCGGCGCGGCGACCGGGTGGAACTGCGTGGCTTCGGCACCTTCTCGATCAAGGAGCGGGACGCGCGGCAGGGCCGCAATCCGCGCACGGGCGAGAAGGTAAGCGTCACGGGCAAGGTCGTACCCTATTTCAAGAGCGGCAAGGAAATGCGTGACCGCCTGAACCCTAGGGCGGGCGCTGCCCGCAAGGGCTGAGGCACCGTCCGGTGCGTTTTCGAGGGAGGGTCGCGTGGTACGGTTCCTGAAATGGCTGATCCTTGCGCCGGTCGCCATCGCGCTCGTGATGTTCGGCGTCGCCAACCGGCAGCTTGTCACGCTGGTGCTCGACCCGATCTCGCCCGCATCGACGGCGTTGAAGATCACGGTGCCGTTGTTCGCGTTCTTCTTCGGCACGCTGGCGGTCGGGGCGATCATCGGTTCGGCCACGACCTGGCTTGCGCAGGGGCGCCATCGACGCAGCGAGCGCCAGTTGAAGCGGGAATGCGACAAGCTCTCCGGTGAATGCGAGCGGCTAAAGGCTCAACTCCCGGCCACAAGTGCCGCGCTGATCGGCTCGCGCTGACGATGCGCGTCATCTCCGCCGACGAAATCGATTCCTTTCTCGACTTTCCGGCGCTGATCGCCGCGATCGACGAAGCCCTGCGTCGCGATATCATCGTCCCGGTACGCCATCATCACACAATTGCGCGGTCCGAGGGCAACGCGACGCATCTCATCATGCCGGCCTGGGCGAGCGGGCCGGGCGGGTTTCTCGGCGTCAAGCTCGTCAATGTCTTTCCCGGCAATGCAGCGCGCGGGCTCCCCAGCGTTCTGGGCAGCTATGTGCTGATGAACGGCGACACGGGCGCGCCGATCGCGGTGATCGACGGCACGCGGCTCACCCTGTGGCGAACGGCCGCGACCTCCGCGCTCGCCGCCCGCTACCTTGCCCGGGAGGATGCCGCAACACATCTTATGGTCGGAGCCGGCGCGCTGGCACCGTTCTTCATCCGCGCCCATCGCTCCGTCCGTCCGATCAGCCGGACGATCCTCTGGAACAAGACGCGCGGCAATGCCGAGAAGCTCGCGGAACAGCTCGCGAAAGACGGCGTGACAGTGGAGGTCGCGGATGACCTCGAAGCCGCCGTGCGCAGCGCGGATATCATCTCCACGGCGACGCTTTCGACCGTTCCGCTTGTCCGGGGCGCATGGCTCAAGCCCGGCGCACATCTCGATTGTGTCGGCGCGTTCACTCCGGCCATGCGCGAGACGGACGACGAATGCGTGCGCCGCGCCCGACTTTTCGTCGATACACGCGGGGGCGTTCTCAAGGAGGGCGGCGACTTCGTCCAGCCGATTCGCGACGGCGTTATCGCGGAAGACAGCATCAAGGCCGATCTTTTTGATCTCGCCCGGGGGAATTTCCATCTTCACCGGAGCGCGAACGACATTACATTTTACAAGTCGACCGGCGGCGCGGTGTTTGACCTCGCCGCAGCGGCGCTCATTGCCAGAAAAAGTGGGATTGGAGATTGAATTTCAAGATCAAGATTTGCGGCCTCAAGACCGAAGAAGTGATCGAGGTTGCCATTGAGGCCGGCGCGGACATGATCGGCCTGAATTTTCACCCGAAGAGCCCACGTTATGTCGTCCCGGAGACCGCTGCCGGACTGGCGGCGATCGCGCGTGGGCGAACGGAGATTGTCGCGCTCGTCGTGGATGCCGGCCCCGGACAACTGAACGTCCTCTCGGCGCATGTTTCTCCGGACCTCTGGCAGTTGCATGGGCTCGAAACCCCTACCCGCTGCGGCGAGATCAAGGAGTGGCGGCGTCGGCCGGTGATGAAGGCGCTGGGCGTTGCCACGCCGGCCGATCTCGCGGCGGTGGCCAGCTACGCTCCGATTGCCGACTTCATCCTGCTCGACGCCAAGCCGCCGAAGGATGCCGCCTATCCGGGTGGCCACGGCAGGCCGTTCGACTGGAACATCCTTTCCGCGCTTCCCCCGGACCAGCCGTTCATGCTATCGGGCGGCCTCTCGCCGGAAAATGTCGGCGAGGCGATCCGGACCGTGCGCGGAATGGGGCTCAACCTTCTGGGGGTTGATGTCTCCACGGGTGTCGAGAGCGCGCCGGGCGTCAAGGATCCCGGCAAGATCAGGGCTTTCGTCGCGGCAGCGCGCGAGGCAGGCGGGAGTTGAGCAATGGTGGTGCAGGACAGGCCGAATTCCTTCCGGTCGGGGCCGGATGAAAACGGGCGCTTCGGGCTGTTCGGGGGACGATTCGTCGCAGAGACGTTGATGCCGCTGATCCTCGACCTGCAGAAGGCCTACGAGGATGCGAAGAACGATCCCGCCTTCCACGCCGAAATGGTGGCGATGGGCAAGCACTATATCGGCCGCCCCTCGCCGCTCTATTTCGCGGAGCGCATGACCTCGGAACTCGGCGGCGCGAAGATCTATTTCAAGCGCGAGGAACTGAACCACACCGGCGCGCACAAGGTGAACAACGTTCTCGGCCAGATCCTGCTTGCCAAGCGAATGGGGAAGGAGCGCATCATCGCCGAGACGGGCGCCGGTCAGCACGGCGTCGCCACCGCCACGCTCTGCGCGCGTTATGGCCTCAAGTGCGTCGTCTACATGGGCGCTGTTGACGTCGAGCGGCAGAAGCCCAACGTCTTCCGGATGAAGATGCTAGGTGCAGAAGTGGTTCCCGTCCAGTCCGGCACCAAGACGCTCAAGGACGCGATGAACGAGGCGCTGCGCGACTGGGTGACCAACGTCACCGACACCTTTTACTGCATCGGCACGGTCGCTGGCCCGCATCCCTATCCGGCGATGGTGCGCGACTTCCAGTCCGTCATCGGCGTGGAGACGCGCGCGCAGATGCAGGAGGCCGAAGGCCGCTTGCCGGATTCGCTCATCGCGGCAGTCGGTGGCGGCTCGAATGCCATCGGCCTTTTCCACGAATTCCTCGACGAGCCCTCGATCGAAATCTACGGCGTCGAGGCCGCCGGGCACGGCATTGCCTCGGGGCTTCACGCCGCCTCGATGTCCGGCGGCAAGCCGGGCGTGCTTCACGGCAACCGCACCTACCTCCTCATGAACGAGGACGGGCAGATCGCGGATGCACATTCGATCTCCGCCGGCCTCGATTATCCCGGTGTCGGCCCCGAGCATTCCTGGCTGTTCGACACAGGCCGCGTCAAATATCTGCCGATCACCGACGACGAGGCTCTCGCCTCGTTCCAGACCTGCTC
>DAORNC010000045.1:9023-16462 GCA_035440785.1 Rhabdaerophilum sp.
CGCGGCGACAAGGACATCTTCACCGTCGCCGAACACCTCGGGGGGATGTGAGATGAGCCGTATTCCCGCCCGTTTCGCCGGCAACCTCGCCGCCGGCCACGCCTCGCTCGTCACCTTCATCACGGCCGGCGACCCGGACCCCGCTACCAGCCTCGCGATCGTCAAGGCGCTGCCTGCCGCCGGTGCCGACGTGATCGAACTCGGCATGCCGTTCTCCGACCCGATGGCCGACGGCCCGGCGATCCAATGGTCGTCGATGCGGGCGCTCAAAGCGGGGATGTCGCTGAAGGGCACGCTGGCGATGGTCCGCGCCTTCCGGGAAGGGAACGCAGAAACGCCCATCGTCCTGATGGGTTACTATAACCCGATCTATGTCTACGGTGTGGACCGCTTCCTCGCCGAGGCGAAAGCCGCCGGCGTCGATGGCCTCATTGTGGTGGACCTGCCGCCGGAGGAAGACGCGGAACTGTGCTTGCCCGCGCTGGCCGCCGGGCTCAACTTCATCCGCCTGGCGACGCCGACGACCGATGACAAACGCCTGCCGAAGGTGCTCAGCAACACCTCCGGTTTCGTCTACTATGTCTCGATCACCGGCATCACCGGCACCGCGACACCAGATTTCTCAAAGGTTTCGGAAGCCGTCGCGCGGATCAAGAGGCACACGAGGCTCCCGGTTGCGGTCGGCTTCGGCGTCAAGGCGCCGGATCATGCAGCAGCCATCGCCAAGGGCGCGGACGGCGTCGTCGTCGGCTCGGCGTTGGTCGAAGCGATCCGCCTTTCGCTCGACGGCGAAGGAAAGGCCACGGAAAAGACGGTTTCGGCCGTTACCGAGCTCGTGAGCAGCCTCGCCGAGGCCGTTCGCGGCGTGAAGAAATAATCATCGGAGCGGAAAGCTGATGTCCACTGAAAGCACGATGAACTGGATCACCAATCTCGTCCGGCCGAAAATCCGCTCGCTCCTCCGGCGCGAGACACCGGAGAACCTCTGGATCAAGTGCCCGGATACCGGGCAGATGGTGTTCCAGAAGGAGGTCGAGGACAACCTCTGGGTCATTCCCGGTTCCGAGCATCACCTGCGGATGACCGCGAAGGCGCGGCTCGCGCATATGTTCGACGGCGGGCAATTCGAAGCGATCAAAATCCCCGAGGTCGTGCCGGATCCGCTGAAATTCAAGGACGAGAAGCGCTACACGGACCGCATCAAGGATGCGCGCGCCAAGACGGGCATGAACGATTCCGTTCTCGTCGGGTTTGGCACACTCGATCAGCTTCCGGTGACGATGGGCGTGCAGGATTTCGCGTTCATGGGCGGTTCTCTCGGCATGGCGGCGGGCGAATCCGTCATCGTCGCCGCCGACACGGCCTATGAGCGCAAGACGCCGCTTGTGCTGTTCATCGCCTCGGGCGGCGCGCGCATGCAGGAGGGCATCCTCTCGCTGATGCAGTTGCCGCGCACCACCGTCGCCCTCCAGCGCCTCCGCCGGGCTGGCCTGCCCTATATCGCCGTGCTCACCAACCCGACAACCGGCGGCGTTACCGCTTCCTACGGTATGCTCGGCGACGTCCATATCGCGGAGCCGGGTGCGATGATCGGCTTCGCCGGGCCGCGCGTCATCGAGCAGACAATCCGCGAGAAGCTGCCGGAAGGCTTCCAGCGCGCCGAATACCTGCGCGATCACGGCATGGTGGACATGGTGCTGCACCGCAAGGAGATACGCCCAACGGTCTCGCGCCTCTGCCGTTTGCTGACGAAGCGCGAAGCCGCCGCCTGATCCCTTACCGTCACGGTGTTTCGATGCGCATTTCGGACGCCTATATCGCGCGCTTCCAGTCGCTGCACCCGATCAAGATCGATCTCAGCCTTGGGCGGATCGAGCGTCTGCTCGCGAAGATGGGCCACCCGGAGCGGCAACTGCCGCCGGTGATCCATGTGGCTGGCACCAACGGCAAGGGCTCAACCGTTGCCTTCATGCGGGCCATGCTGGAGGCGAGCGGCGCCCGCGTCCACGCCTATACCTCGCCCCATCTCGTGCATTTCCACGAGCGAATCCGTCTCGCCGCACCGGGGGGCGGCAAGCTTGTCAGCGAGACCGCGCTCGTCGATGCTTTCGAGCGGGTCGAGACCATCAATGCGGGTGAGCCGATCACCTTCTTCGAGATCACGACCGCGGTGGCGATCGATCTCTTCCACCGCAACCCGGCCGACTACGTGCTGATGGAAGTCGGGCTCGGTGGGCGGATGGACACGACCAATGTGTTCGAGCGTCCGGCAGCCTGCGTCATCACGCCGGTTTCGATGGATCACAAGGAGCACCTTGGCGATACCATCGCCAAGATCGCCTTCGAGAAGGCCGGAATCATCAAGCGCGGTGCGCCTCTTGTTCTTGCCGAGCAGCATCCTGACGCGCTCGCCGTCTGCCGCCGCGAAGCGGCGCGGCATGGCGTTCGACCGCTGGTCGGCGGCGAGGATTTCCATGCGCATGAGGAGAACGGCCGGCTGATCTATCAGGCGGAGGACCGGGTGTTGGATCTGCCGTTGCCAAGGCTGCTCGGTCGCCACCAGCATATCAATGCCGCGACCGCCATCGCCACGCTGCTGACCGTCGCGCCGGAGCGGATCGACCAAAAGGCGATCGAGACCGGGCTCACACGCGTCGAATGGCCGGCGCGTTTCCAGCGCCTCACGGGTTCGCTGACGAAGCTGGCGCCGAAAGGCGCGGAGATCTGGCTCGATGGCGGCCATAACGCCGATGGCGCGCGGGCGCTCGCCGAAACCGTCAGCGAGCTGGAGGAAAAGAGCCCGAAACCGCTCGTACTGATCTGCGGTTCGCTCGCCCGCAAGGATGCAGATGCCCTGTTGACGCCGTTCGTCGGCCTCGCGCGGGAAATGCTGGCGGTGCCGATCGGGAGCGATATCGCCCGCCCGCCGGAAGAGCTGGCCGCGACGGGGCGGAAGCTGGGCCTGCCCTCCGCTGTTGCCGGCTCGATCACGGAGAGCCTGAAATATCTTGGCGCACGCGATTGGCGGGAGGCGCCGCGGATCGTCATCACCGGATCGCTCTATCTCGCCGGCGAAGTCCTCGCGCTCGACGGCGCGATTCCCGAATGAAAAACCCGGCCGAAGCCGGGTTTCCAAAGCCATGCGATCGACGATCAGGCCGAAGCAGTGATCCACTTCGACAGGTCGCTCTTCGAACCGGCACCGACCTTGGTGGCGGCGAGCTTGCCGCCCTTGAAGACCATTAACGTCGGAATCGAGCGGATGCCGAACTGGGCGGCAATTTCCTGATTCTCGTCGACGTTGACCTTAACGACCTTGACCTTGCCGGCCATTTCGGCGGCAATTTCCTCGAGCGCCGGCGCGATCATCTTGCAGGGGCCGCACCACGGCGCCCAGAAATCGACGACGACCGGCGTGGCCGACTGGAGGACATCAGCGGCAAATGATTTGTCGGTGACGGTGTGAGTGTTCGCGCCCATCGCGGTTCCTTTCAAAAAATCCCCTAGGACTTCCGCCCACGAAGGTAGGAAGTGCGGTCTGCGGAATCAAGGGTGGCGCTCATCACGCTTGTTTTACATCAATATTCTCTAATACTCTATCGAGCGCAGCCGATGCTAGCACCTCCGTCCGTGGCATATCGCCCCAGAAAACGTGACAACGGATCGTCCGCTCGGGATAAACACCGGTCAGCAAAGCCCGATAGAGGGCCATCTGCCGGAGGATCGCACCATCCTCCACGGCCGGGCGTTCCCGCCCGGTCTTGATATCGACGATATCGACCACATTCGGCTGCACGACCAGCCGGTCGATGCGGCCGGAGATGGCGCGCCGACCGCCGCCGGGCAGAGTCACGGTTCCGGCGACCGGCACCTCCGCGCGGGAGCCTTCCGCGAAAATCCATGCGGTCGCCGGATCTTTGAGAGCCGCGAGGACGGGCCGGAGCAAGGCAGCGACGTCATGGTCGGTAACGCCCGGCACGAGGCGCACGGCGACTAACCTTGCGGCGGTCTCTCGCCGCTCGGCCGGCAACCCCGGCAGGAGTTCATAGAGCCTGTGCAGGAAAATGCCGCGCTGGCGCCGTCCCAGCGCCTCGTCGGCATCCGGCGAGGTCCGGGCATCGCCAAGCGGAAACCCCGTCGAGGGCCGAAGAGGCGGCGCTACCGGCTCGGATGGCGGCAATCGACGGAACAGCCAATCCGGCAGCGGTTCCTCTTTGCCTGCGGGTATCCCCTCTTCCGTCCCGGCAAGGACCGAAACCGGATCCGCGCCGAAGCAGCGGATTTCGCGCCCGTCTTGCTCCATATGCGCCCTCGCGCCGCCTTCCGCAAAACCGGCAGCGACAAGCTGGTGCCAGCTTTCCTCCATCGGCGCGGGTTCGGCGGACGGGTTCCTCGGGCGTGCCCGGTCGGAATAACCCGATACATAAAGCTGGTCCGCCGCACGCGTCATGCCAACGTAGAGCAGGCGGCGATATTCCTGCATTGTCCGCCGTCGATGGCCCGCCCGCGCGTGGCGCTGGCTGGCGGTTTCACCGTCCTTCTCACCCGACCAGACGAGCAGCGGTACGGCCCTTTTGTCCGCCAGCGGCACATGAAGCACAAAGGCCGGCTTCTCCTTGCCACGATCAGGCTTGGTCGCGGCGTCGGCGAGGAACACGATCCGCGCTTCCAACCCCTTGGCGCCGTGCACGGTCATGACGCGGACCTTGTCGACCCCCTGTTCGAGATCGCGCTTGAGCTCGCTCTCGCGGGCTCGCTGGACCAGCACAAACCGGAGGAGCGAGCCCGGTTCACGACCGGTGAAGCCCTGCGCTTCGAGGAGGAACGCATCGAGCGGATCGCCGGAATCGGTTCCAAGCCGGGCATAGATCGCGCAGCGTCCGCTGATCGCGTCACCTGCCGGGATCGGCGCGTTGAGGAGGTGGGAGAAAAAGGCGAAGGGCGTGTCGATTCGGGCACGGCGAGCGAGATCGGTCCAGCGGATGGCGATGTCCGCGAACGCGTCGCTGGCCTGCAGGGCTGCATATAGCGAGTTCTCCCGGTTCCGGGCGAGACACTCCAGCGTGCCGTCGTCGAGGCCGAAAACCGGCGTTTTCAGCGCGGTCGCTAGCGCAAGATCGTCCTCTGGCAGCAAAGCCGCCTCGGCGATGACCAGGAGATCACGGATTACCAGTTCTTCCTGCAGCTTCAGCCGGTCGGCACCGCTCACCGGCACCGCTCGCTGTTTCAACGCCTTCAGGATCGCCTTGAAAAGGCCCCCGCGCCGCTGCACGAGAATGAGAATGTCACCGGGCCTGACCGGCTCGCCGCCGGAGAGATGCCGTCCGGTTGCGAGCAGGCCGGCGATCCGTTCCGCAATGCGATCGGCGAGCGCGAAGAGACCGTTGCGAGCCGGGCCCTCCGCCTCTGCTTCCTTGAAGTCAACCGGCCAGAGCTCGGCAAGGCCGGGGTGGCTAGCCCTTGCCGCGTGATGCACTGTCGGCAAGGGCGTTGCCCCCAGCCCCTCCGCCCGCGAGGTCGTCCCGAACACCTTGTCGACCGCCGCCAGGACATCGGCGCTCGAGCGGAACGACGAGCGTAACGGCACAGGATGGCGGATACGGTTCTGCCGGGCATCCGCTTCCGGTCCCGCCCGCCCCAGCGATTGCTCCGCGAAATAGTGCCGCGTCTCCTCAAAAACCGCCGGATCCGCCCCTTGAAAGGAAAAGATCGACTGCTTTTCGTCACCGACGACAAACAACGAGCGAAAGCGCTTCGTGCGCCCCTCGCCGGCGAAGAACTCGCCGGTCAACGCCCGGACGATATCCCACATCTCCCGCGTGGTATCCTGCGCCTCGTCAATCAGCACGTGCTCAATGGTGCTGTCGAGTTTCATCATAATCCAGCTTGCATCCGCCCGCACGAGCAGGCGTCGCAAGGCCGAGATCAGGTCGTTGAAGTCGAGGAAAGCGCGGGTGCGCTTGGCCGTTTCGAAACGTTCCAGCACTTCCTCGGCGAATGAAAGAAGTGCCAGCGAGCGGTTGTAGGAAGCAATCGCCCTCCGGCGCTCGAGATATTGGAGGACGGCCGCCTTCTCGGCCGTCTCGAACGTGTCGAGCTGGGAAAGCTTGCCTTTAAGGCTCTTCGTGAAGGCATTTGCCCTTTCCTCGTTCTTTGCTGTCAGGAACACCGCGAGGTAGGCTTGGGCCCAATCTCGCCCGTTCCTGCGCGCGACGATCGCGCGGTGAAGCTGGTCGAACGCCCTGGAATCATTGCCTCCGGCCGCGCTCATCGACCGACCGGCTTCGATCAGTTGTTCGACCTCCTCGATTATCGGTCGCGCCCGGAGGAAAGCCTCTTCGAGATCTTGTAGCGTTTGCCCTGCCTCGATCCCGAACAACCGCCGGTATCGCTCCTCTCTCTCCGGGCCGGCCGCGATCGGCTCATCACGCAGACGAAGGGTCGAAAGCTCCTCCAGCGCCGCGTCGAGCGCCTTTTCAAACCGCTCCGTGCCGCCCGCGGAAATGATTTCGCCGAGTGCGAGGCCGATTTTCGAGGCAGGTCGGGAAACGGCAAGGGCGATCGTCGCCTTGCGGGCAGCAAGGCGCATGGCCTTCGCTTCGCCCGCCTCGACGACCTCGAAGTTCAGCGGCACGCCGGCTTCGAGCGGGAAGAGATGCAACGCACGCTCCGCAAAGGCATGGATCGTCTGGATCTTGAGACCGCCCGGCGTTTCGATGGCATGGGCGAAAAGGGTCCGCGCCCTGGCAAGGCGCTGCGGCGTTGCCGCTGCACCATCGCCCGCAAGTCCGGCAAGTTCAGCGGTGAGGGTCTGATCGTCAAGCTGAACCCAGCGGGCAAGCTCGGCGAAAATGCGCCCCTGCATCTCGGCCGCCGCCGCCTTGGTATAGGTCAGGCACAAGATACGATCCGGCGCGACGCCTTCGAGCAACAGCCGAATCACCCGATTTCGCAGGATCGTCGTCTTGCCGGAACCGGCGTTGGCCGACACCCAAATGTCCTGTTTCGGTTCGGTGGCGGCGATTCGGTCCTGCCGCTCGCTTTCAGGAATGACGAAGGCGCCGCTCATTCCGCATCCTCCCCGGCCGCCGGCATCTGCCATTCGTCGACACGGGCGAGGTGATCGTATTCGCCGGGGCGGTTACCGGATTTCGGCGCGAGGCGCGCGCGATAAGCTTCTTCGCCCCTCGCGAGACGCAGGAGCTGATCTTCCAGCAGCCGCCAGTCTTCCTCCGCAAAGGCATCGAGAGACATATCAGGTGGCTCGACCGCTACCGGCTCGACCGGTTCCTGCCCGCCGACCGAGAGATGGGCGAGCGACACGGTCTTTGCCTCCGCCGGCACGTCCGGGAAAGCGCCTCGCCGCGCCAGCGCCGCCGTCACAGGCAGTTGCGCGGCGCGATGGGCGAGAATGTCACGCTTGTTCGGAGCCGCTCCCG
>DAORNC010000045.1:16472-22512 GCA_035440785.1 Rhabdaerophilum sp.
CTGACGGCCACCTCTCACCTCGGTGGCGAGATCGTCGAAGATCGCACGCTCGCCGCCACGGATTTCGATCCGGTCGGCACGACCGGTGATCGCTATTCTCTCTCCATCGGGAAGGCTGATCTCGATCTTGCCGTAACGCTCCGCCAGCACGGTCCAGCCCTGTTCTCGCCGTTCACGGTCGAAGGCGACGAAGGCCGGCACGATGTCGCGGAACCGTTGCCACCAGAATTCATGCAGCTCGCGGTCGTGCCGCAAGCCGTCGAAATGCTTGCGGCCGATCTCGATCAGCTGGTCGGCGGCCTCGCCGGGGTCGAGCGGCGGATCGGACTTCACATAGTCCTCGAGGCAGGCGTGGAGCACGGTCCCGCGCTCGCGCACATCGAGTTCCGGCTCGATCGGTTCGAGTGGCACAAGGCCGAGCAGGTGCTTGGCATAGATCGCGTAAGGATCGCGGCGCAGGGTCTCTATTTCCGTAACGGAGAGCTTCTCGGGCACTCGCGGCGCCCTCGGAACCGGGACCGGTTCCGCGCAGGGCCGCGCAGGTCCGGGCGGCTCTTCCATCCGCCGGGCAAGCGCGAGAATGCGCGCGCCGCGGGCACCGGCTGTCCTCCACTTCTCTTCGCCGACCAGCCCGCGCAAGCGCCGCAGAAAGCGAGACGCCAGTGCTGGCGATTCTCCCTCGCGCCGAGATCTCGTCACCACGACATGGCGTGCACCGGTCAGCATCGCGAAGTCGTGCGCGCTCTGCCCGATGCGCCGTTCCGGCGGTTGCAGGCCGAGTTCGAGCCGCATCGTCCTGTTCAGGAAGGGGCCCTCACGCGCGGCGGGCGGGAACGAGCCCTCGTTGAGTCCGGCAAGAATGATTCGATCGGCCTCGACGAGACGAGATTCGAGTGGCCCGAGAATCGCTGCTCGCGGATGTCCGCCCGTCGGCGGAAGGATCTCGCCTCTCACCAGAAGTTCGATCGCGCTCAACGCTTCCGCCGGCTCCATCCTCGCATCGGCGCCATGTATGCCGATCTCTTCCAGCAGCATCAGCAGGCGGCCGGAATGTGCGTCCCGGCCGAACCTCGTCTGACCATCGGAACCTTCGGTAAGCCGAAGCATCGCTGCGCAGAGCATTGAGGCGAAATCGTCGAGACGGCCCGGTGCATCGGCCCCGACAAGCCTGCCGAAAAGATCGTCGAGCGCCTTGGCGAGAACCGGCAGTTCGGCTCGGATCTCAGCGTCGATGCGTTTGGCCGCGGGATGGGCGTGGCGCTCCTCCCTCTCCAGTACCGCAGAGAGGCGCGTCGACAAGGGTTCGCCCTTCGAAAAATGCCGTCCGCGAAACACCAGGATTTCCATAGCGTCGACGAGCGCAGCGAAAACCGCGCGATCGAAGCCAAGTCCGACAAGAGGATCGCGCAGCAGGGCGAGGATCGCGCCGCCGTCCTGCTCGGATGCGGCCCGGAAAAGAAGGAGCAGCAACCGACCGGCCGGCGTTTCCGCGAGCGGAATACCGGCAGAATCCTCGACATCGATCCCCCAGCGCCGTAGTTCGGCGCGGATGCGCTCTGCCAGCTTGCGATTGGCGGTGACGCAGACGACCGACGCCTCGGGATTTTCGAGCGTCTCGCGCATCAGAAGCGCGACAGCGAGCCCTTCCTCCCGCTCCTCGGCGGCCTCGATCACGTCGAGACCGTCGAGCGCCGCGGCGAGTAACGGTCCATCCACCCGCTGGCGCCAAAGGTCGATCGTCTCCGCCGGCCGGAGTGCTTCCGAAATCGCGCGGTTACGCGCGGTCTCCGTCTCGCCAATCGTTGCGACATCGGCGCGCCCGATCCCCAGAATCGGCAGCAGGTTCTTTAGACTCGCCTGAGGATGGGCAAAGCGCGTCGCGATGGTGGCCTCGCCGTCGCCGATAATCTTCCATGCAGCTTCATCAAGGCTGAGGTCCAGACCCGGCAGAACGACCGCGCCCTGCTCGTGCCGGCTGACCGCTCGCATTAATCGCGCCGTCGCGGGCACTGAGCCCGTCGAGCCCAGCACCAGAACCGGACCACCGGCTCCGCCCGCGATGCGCCGCGCCTCCGCCTCGATGCCCTCAAGGCGGACATCCATCTCGTCGCGCGCGGCGATCTCCTGTAAATGTCCTGGCCAGGCGCGAGCGGCAATCTGGAGGAATTCGCGTGATTTCGCCCAGTAGACATCATGCTTGGCTTCGTCGTAGCCCGGCGGGGCCGCGGCCTCGAGCATCGCCAGCGGCAGCTCGGCGATCCGCATCTCGTCGATCAACCGCCCCAGTTCTTCCGCAAGCACCAGTTCCTCGCGCAGGCCAGCATCGCCGGCAAGCGCCTCTCCGGCCTCCGTGCGGATACCGCGCAGCCAGCCCCTGACGAGCGGGAGAAGAAGGAACCGCCGTTCGAGCGGGCCGATGACCCGCCCCCCGGCGAACGCATCGGCAGACACGTCATCGACCTCCGCCTCCGTTTCCTCGGGCGTGCGGAGCGGATCGCCGGGCTCCGCCAGCGGCCGGATGCGCGGGAGGATTGCCGGGCGCGGCGCGAGCGCTCGAATGAATTCCTCCTCGACGATCTTGCGCACGCGCTGCGTGGGGACATGGATCGTCAGGTCGGCGAGGCGATGCGGCTCCTCGCCGAAGGGAATGCCCAGCAACCGGCCCGCAAGAAGTTCCCCGACCACGAGCCGCACGAAAGGGAGCCCCGGTGCGATCGTGAAGACATTGGGGACCGCGCGTGCCATCGTGCGCTACCGGTCGTAGAGGTTGAGTGCCCGCTCGGCCTCCTCCAGCGCGGCGGGCGTGCCGACATGCATGAACAACCCGTCGAGCCGAAGCCCGAAGAACCGTCCAGCCTCCCGGGCCTCGTCGAAGATACGGTTGAGCGAGAAGATCTCCGGCTTGCCAGCGAAGGATTGCGGCTTGAGGATCGCCGCACCGGTATAGGCAAAGGGCGCAACCTCACCGGGTTTCGGGCGGCGCAGGCGGCCATCCTGTTCGAGGAAGAAATCACCCCGGTTCCCCCAGCCGATGGTGGTGACCGCGGGCGCAACAAGCAGAAGGACATCCATCGTTTCGGGATCGAAGTGCTCCCGCATCCGGTCGAGATTACGGCGTGGCCCGTCGAGCCAGATCGTATCGGCATTGAGCGAGAAGAACGGCCGGTCGCCGAAAAACGGAAGCACCTTGCCGATAGCGCCACCGGAATCGAGAATGCGGTCGCGTTCGTCAGAAATGGTGATGCGGGGCGCCTTCCGTGCCTTCACATGCGCGATGATCTGATCGGGAAGGTAATGCACATTCACAGCCGCCTCGTGAACGCCACAGGCGGCGAGCTGGTCGAGATTATGATCGAGCAGGCTCCGGCCGCCCGCTTTCACCAGCGGCTTCGGCAGTTTGTCCGTCAGCGGGCGCATCCGCGTGCCCAGCCCTGCCGCCAGAACCATCGCCTTTTCGATCGCCAATGCCTGCCTCATTCCCCGAATCCGTTGCAAATCCCGGCAGATTGGTTTGATACCAGCCGGTGAGCTTTGCCAAGACCGGATGCGCAAGGCAGCGCTTGAGATAGGCCTCGATCCGCGGGATATGCCTGAGGTAAGCGGGCTTACCGTCGCGCCGGTCGAGCCTGACGAAGATTCCGAGCACCTTGGTCGCCCGTTGTGCGCCGAGAATGGCATAGGCAGCGGCGAAAGCCTGCATGTCGAAATCGGGGTCACGCGCGAGCCGACCCTTGGCATAGCGGGCAAGAAGCGACAGTTCGAGGCCCTCCGGCACCGTTACACGCGCATCCTGAAGCAGCGAGACGACATCATAGGCCGGATGGCCGATCACGCAATCCTGATAGTCGATCAGCCCGATCTTCCGCAGCCCCTCGCGTTCGGGCAACCAGATCAGGTTGGGCGAGTGATAGTCCCGCAAGGTCCAGGTCTTCTCACCGTTGACGATCACGTCGAGCGTTGAGACCCACTGATCGACGAAACCGAGGCGCATACCGGCGTTCGGCGTGCGCTTGTTGGCGTAGGGCAGATACCAGTCGAGCAGCAGTTCCGCCTCTATCGTCAAGGCTTCGAGGTCGTAACGGGAGAGCTTGTGCATCTGCAACCCGTCGACCGGCAGCTCCGTCGGCAAGGTGCGCGAGTGAAGCTCGGCAAGCACATCGACCGCCAGCGCATAACGCTCTGGGATCGGGCCATTCGTGTCGATGACGCCTTCTGTGCCGAGGTCCTCGATCAGCAGCAGCCCGGCCTCGAGATCGGACGCATAGAGTTCGGGTGCCGAGAAGCCGAGTTCGCGCAGGCCCTTGGTCATCGCGACGAAGGCGTGAACCGATTCGGCAAGGTGTACGAGCTGCGAGTAGCTCTTGCCGAGGCGGATCGGCGGGCCGTCCGGCCGGCGGGGGGCGATCATCAGGATGGCGCTACGACCGGAAGCGGGATCGCTGATGCGCTCGTAGGCGCGCACCGACGCATCGCCCTGCATGAACTCCCGGACGGGGTCGGGAAATCCGCCTTTCCGGAACAGACGGTCGATTGCTCGCGCCCGTTCCAGCCGCGGCGCGAGGCGGCCATGCCCGGTGAGCATGAGGATGCGCCCCTCACCGCCGGGAGCGATATCGAAGCGGGCATCGAGCCGATCTTCGGCAAGAATGTCCCCCGCCTTGTCGGCCCATTCGCACAGGACGATCGCGTTCTCCGCTGCGTCTTCCCAGCCAAGTTCGACGAGTTCGCTGACATCGGCAACGCGATAGAGGTCGGCATGGACGATGCGGAACTCCGGTGCATCGTAGGTCTGCATCAGCGTATAGGTCGGGCTCGGCACTTCCAGCGCCGGATCACGCGTCAGCGTGCGGATCATCGCCCGCGCGAAAGTGGTCTTGCCTGCGCCGAGATCGCCGGCCAGCGTCACGAGATCGCCAGGCCGGAGTTCGGCCGCGACCTGCTGCGCCACGCGCGCCGTCGCGGCCTCGTCCGGCAGGTCGATGCGCCAGGAAACCGGAACGCCCGCTTCCTTCATGCCACGCCCCCCTTACGCATCCGGCAGGAGAACGGTCGTGGTATGTCCGCCCTTGCCGTCGTCGCTCACGCCAAGGCTGCCGCCATGCAGTTTCGTGAGCGCCTTGGCGAGCGAGAAGCGCAGGCCGTGGCCGCGCTCGACGTTCGGCACGCCTTTCCCGCCCGGCGAGGCTTCCAGCCCCTGCTCGCGTCCCGGATCGGTGACGTCGATCGCGATGCCGCCCTCGGCACGACGGACGGCGAGACGCACCGTATCGCCGGGCCCCGAATAGGCAATGGCGTTGGCGAGCAGATTGAAGACGATGTGGCGGAATCGCTTGGCATCGGCGCGGATCGTCGCGATCCCGCCCGGCAGGTTGATGGAGAGACGAACCTTGGCATCGCCAAGACGATCCTTCAGCCCTTCCATCGCCTCGCTGATCGCACCGGCAATGTCCACGTCGCTCTTCTCGATCTCGATGCCCGAACCCGCCTCGACATCGGCAAGATCGAGAATGTCCGAGGTGATCGTCAGCACCGCATCGGCCGCACGGGAAAGATCCTGCGTGTAGGAGAGCTGCTTCGGATTGAGTTCGCCCGCAACACCACCGGCGAGCGCCTGCGCCAGTCCCACGACCGAGGTCAGCGGCGAGCGCAGTTCGAACGAAACACTCTTGATGAAATCCGTCCTCAGCCGGGCTGCCTGCCGCAGGGCCTCGTTGTGTTCGCGCAGGCGCGTCTCGGCCTCTACCGTATCGGTGACATCGGCGACAGTCACCAGTGTCGCGCGCTCGGGCAGAGGTGTCGTCATCACGTGAAGGATGCGGCCATCCTGCGCGGTCACTTCGAACTGCTTGTCGTCACGGGCTTCCGCCAGCAGACAGACGATACCGATGATCGTGCGCCAGCTTTCCTTCGGCGCCTTGATCGAGGCCGCAGCCACTTCCTCGACGTGGGGAGAACCGTGCAACGTCTCCGGCGCGATGCCGAACAAATCGGCGAAAGCCGGATTTGAAAGCTGGAGGCATCCGTCCGACCCGAACACGCC
>DAORNC010000046.1:0-8399 GCA_035440785.1 Rhabdaerophilum sp.
ACCGATGAACGCGCGGCCGAACTGGCCGTCGGCGGCCGACGGGTTGCGCAGCGCGCCCGAGAGGAAGTTGCCGAAGATGGCGCCGACGCCGACGGCGGCGAGGCCCATGCCGATGGCGGCGAGGCCGGCACCGAGATACTTACCGAGGGTTGCGGCAGCTACGAGTTCCATTTTCATCTCCTTGGTGGAACAGGCAAAAGGGTGTGTAAAGGCTTCTCCGGATGCGACCTCGGGCTCAATGGCCCGGATGCAGCGCATCGTTGAGGTAGACGCAGGTCAGGATCGTGAAGACGTAGGCCTGCAGGAAAGCGACGAGGAATTCGAGCGCGGTCAGCGCCACGGCGGTCAGCAGCGGCAGCGGCGCGAGGACGCTCGCGGCGCCGGCACCCAGAAGACCGACAGTGAAGGCGCCGAACAGCTTCAGCGCAACGTGGCCGGCGAGCATGTTGCCGAACAGACGCAGCGCGAGACTGATCGGGCGCGAGAGGAACGAGATGATCTCGATCAGCACGATGAACGGCAACAGCAGCGCCGGCAGGCCCGACGGCACGAAAAGATGCAGGAAATGCGTTCCGTGGTTGATGACACCGGCGACGATCACCGTCCCGATCACCAGAAGCGCGAAGGCCGCAGTCACGATGATGTGGCTGGTAACGGTGAAGGAGCCCGGGATCAACCCGAGAAAGTTCGCGGTGAGGACGAACATGAACAGCGTGAACACCAGTGGAAAGAAACGCATGCCTTCCTTGCCGGTCACGCCTGTCAGGATATTCGCGACGAATTCGTAAGACATCTCGGCCAGCGTCTGGAGCCGACCCGGAACGATGGAGCGCTTCGAGGTGCCGAGCAGCGTAATGACGCTCACCACGGCAACCACGATCACCATCCACAGCGAGGAATTCGTGAAGGAAAGGTCGAGGCCGAAAAGCTTGAACTCAGCGATCTTCGCGATTTCAAACTGATGCATCGGATCGATTGCATTCCCGCTTGCCACGTCCGCTCTTCCTTCATTCGCCTGCGCCGGAGGCGCCGTTTTTCTTGCCTTCCGCCGGCAGTCCCGGCTTGCGGGTCGCCATGCGATAGACGTTCCAGAACCCTGCCGCCATCCCCATCATCAAAAAGATGATGAGAAAAAGGGGCGATGTCCCGGCCTGACGGTCGATCAGATAGCCGATCCCGCAGCCGACCAGAACCCCGGATACCAGTTCCGATCCGGCCCGGAGGCCCATGCCCATCGCGCCGCCATTCGAAGTCGGATCGGAACGAAGCTTGTTCCGGTCTCCCTCGGCGACATGGGCGTGCCCGATGCCGGCCTTGAGCGCTTCGAGGCGCGAACGGAGTTCGTCGGCTTCGGCGATCGGATCCTTCGTGCCCTTTTCGGGCGGCTTCGGCTCCGGTTCGCGCATCGCGTCCCAACACCTTGTCCTGAGGACCGGAGCACATGCTCCGGCGCATGACAGATCGAAACGAGAACCGGAAACCCCGGATATCGTCGAGGCGCTGTTAATCAGGCGGAAATCAGTGTGTCAAGGTGAGATCGCGGCAGAATGGCGGCAAGCGCCCTCAGGCAATAGTCCAACACCGTCCTGTTGTTGCCGCATTGCAGCACGGAACGCGTCGGGAGATGGCCTCAAACAGCTTCCGCCAGCCGCTCGGCCGTCGCGAGATCGACTGAAACGAGCTGGCTTATGCCACGCTCGATCATCGTCACGCCGAACAGTCGATCCATCCTGGCCATTGAAATCGGGTTGTGGGTAATCATCAGAAAGCGCGTCTGCGTCTCCTGGGCCATGTCGGTGAGCAGGTCGCAAAGCCGCTCGACATTCGAATCGTCAAGCGGGGCATCGACCTCGTCGAGCACGCAGATCGGTGCCGGATTGGTGAGAAATACCGCGAAAATCAGCGCGGTCGCAGTCAGGGCCTGCTCGCCGCCCGAAAGCAGCGAAAGGAGTTGCGGTTTCTTGCCTGGCGGTTTGGCGAGGATTTCGAGGCCTGCTTCGAGCGGATCGTCCGCCTCCACGAGTTGTAGCTCGGCCGAACCACCACCGAACAGGCGCTGGAACAGCGTTCCGAAATGCTCGTTCACCGTGGCAAAGGCCGCGCGCAGACGTCCCCGTCCCTCACTATTGAGCGTGTCGATCGCCCGCCGGAATTTGCGGATGGCTTCCGTGATATCCTCGCGTTCGCGGGCGAGATCGCCGCGCTCCTTCTCGATTTCGACAAGCTCGACATCGGCCCGGAGGTTCACTGCGCCCATGCGGTCCCGGTCCTGTCGGAGATCCACCAAGCGGGCCTCAATGGCGGCGGGATCGGTCATCCGGACCTCTCCGTCTTCCGCGATTCTCGCGGCCAGATCGGAAACCGGCGCCTCGATGCGCTCCTCGATCGTTTGCCGCAATTGCACCAGGCGCGCTTCCGCGCCTTCCGCAAGGGCGTCGAGCCGGGCAGCACCCTCCCGTGCTTCCGACAGCCGCCGGAAGGCGTCGCGCGCGGCCTCATCCGCCGCGCGTTGGCGGCTTTCGCCCTGGGCCAGAGCGTCGCTTGCGGCGCGTGCGGTGGCTTCCGCCGCCTCGATCATCCTCTCGATCTGGCGCTTCCGGGATGCGATCTCGGCGGGCAAGCCCTCCAGCTGTTTCGCCTGATCGTCGAGCGTGGCAAGACGCTCGTCGAGATGCTCCTGCGCGTGTTGCGCCTTGGCTGCACGGTCGCGCCAGGCCTCCCCCTCGCGGGCGATCGCCTGACGGCGTGTCTCCAGCGAGACGATTCGCTCCGTTCGCCGGCTCTGCGCGAGGTGGCAGGCGGATTCCTGCCGGCGGGCCTCCGCGAGGGCGGCGGACAATTCGCTCAGGCGGGCCGTTGCATCGCCCGCCTCGGCGATCTCCGCAAGCGCTTCGCGGGCCGTATCTGCGAGAGCCCTCGCCTCGTCGAGATCGGATTTCAAGGAAGTGGCCCGGTTTCGCGCGGCTTCAAGGCGCAAACGAGCCTCTTCGGAGCGGCGCATCTCGCGCTGCAATTCGGCATTGGCCGTGTCGCGCGCCTGCGCGGCCCGACGAACGGCATCGCGCGATTGCGCCTCAGTGTCCTGCGTCTTCCGAAGTGCGATTTGGGCGGCGTCGAACGCCTTGCGCGCAACCTCCCGCCGTGCGCGGGCTTCCTCGATCTGCGTTTCGATTTCCGCGAGCCGGTTGCGCTCGGCCAGCCGTCGCGCCGCAGAGCTTGGTGCTTCGGCCGCCGCCGTGAAGCCGTCCCAGCGCCAGAGGTCACCCTCGCGGCTGACGAGGCGCTGCCCTTGCCGCAATTGCTTCTGGGCAGAAGACCCGTTCTCCCGCGCCACAAGGCCGATCTGCGACAAACGTCGATGGAGCGAGACCGGAGCCGTCACATGCGCGAGAACCGATGTCACGCCTGCCGGCAACGCCGGTGCTTCTCCGAATGCCCCGCCGCCGCCCCAATGCCGCGAGGCGCCGGCTTCGGACGCGGCTTCGAGATCCTCGCCCAGGGCCGCTGCCAGGGCGGTCTCGAATCCCGGTTCGACGGAGATGAGATCGACAACGGGTGTCCAGAGACCCGGCTCGCTGTTCTCGACGATCTTGCGGATCGTGCGTGCTTCGGTTTCAAGGCGTTGAAGCAATCGGTCGGCTTCGCCGAATTTCGGACGTGCGGCCTGTTCCTCGCTCCGTGCATCATGTGCCGCCTGCTCTGCGGCGGCGGCTGTAGCCAATGCGGCTTCGTATTCCGTCGCGCGTGCCTCGACGGATGCTTCCACCGCCCTTAACCGTTCGAGGGCCTCACCGTCCGCTTCAATAGCGCCGAGATCGCGCTCCGCTTCCTGCAAGCCCCGTGCGAGGCGCTCGAGGCGGGCCTCCGTCTCACGGACCCGAGCCTCGGCGGCGCGACGCATGGCCGTTCGCTCGGCCATTTCGGTCTGGGCCGCGTTGAGCGCGATTTCGGCTTCGACGCGAGCGGTTTCGGCGTCTGCGGCGGCGGTAGCGTCGCCGGAGGAACCCGCGCGGTCCGCGGCGAGTTGGTCGGCGATTCCGCGATCCTCTGCCGCAAGCCGTGCGACAGATTGCTCGGCGTCGGCGAGAACCTCGCGCGCGGCTTCCGCATCGCGCAGCGCCTCGGCGCGGCGCGCGGCGATATCCTTCAGGCGCTGATCTGCGAGACGCATCTCGTTGTCGAGTGTCTCGCGCGCGAGCTGCTGGCGCTGGAGCGCGGACGCAGCTTCGCTGGCCGCACGGCGCGCCTGATCGAGTTCATGCTCCGAGATCGCGCGCACCCGCTCGCTTTCGCCTTGCACTGTCATTGCCGTGGCGATGGTGCGCACGGCCCGGTCATGCTCGGTGCGGGCAGCCTTAGCTTCCGTTTCCGCTTGTACGAGGCCGGCAGCGAGCAGCACGAGTTCAAGCTGGCGGATCTCGGCCGCGATGGCCTTGTAGCGCTCGCTCTGCCGGGCCTGCTTCTTGAGGTCGCCGATCTGCCGGTCGAGCTGACCAAGCACGTCCTCGGCGCGTGTAAGGTTGTCTTCGGCCTGCTTGAGGCGCAGTTCCGCCTCGTGGCGGCGGGCGTGAAGCCCGGCGATTCCCGCGGCATCCTCAAGGATGCGGCGGCGGTGTTGGGGTTTGGCGGCGATGATCTCGCCGATCTGGCCTTGCCGCACCATCGAGGGAGAGCGTGCGCCGGACGCGGCGTCGGCGAAAAGGATCTGAACGTCTCGCGCGCGCACCTCTCGCCCGTTCATCCGGTAGGTTGAGCCCTGTTCGCGTACGATCTTGCGCGCAATTTCGATGTGGTCGGCCCCGGTGAGATGGGCCAGCATATCGGTCGGTGGTTCGCTGATACGGATCGACACCTCGGCATGGTTGCGTTCAGGGCGCGTGGCCGAGCCGCCGAAGATCACATCATCCATACCGCCGCCGCGCAGCGATTTGGAAGAGGTTTCGCCCATGACCCAGCGCAGGGCCTCGACGAGGTTCGATTTGCCGCAGCCGTTCGGCCCGACGACACCGGTCAATCCGGGCGCGATCACGAGCTCCGTCGGTTCGACGAAGGTCTTGAACCCAGCCAGACGAAGGCGTTCGAATTTCACCCGTCGTTCCCGTTCGTTGCCAAACCGGCGGGCTTGCCCCGGCCGGTTATTTCGCGAGCTTGGCCTCGATCAGCTTCTCGAGATCCGCCATGGGCGTATCGCCGCGCTTGATTTCGCCGTTGATGAAGAAGGTCGGCGTCGAATCCACGCCGTGCACCTCGGCGCCGCGCTTTTTCACCACATTCAGGCCGTCATAAATCTTCTGGTCTTTCAAGCAGGCTTCGAAGCTTTCCTGTGTGAAACCGGCCTGCCGGGCGATGGCGAGGATTTCTTCGAGAGGCTTGTCGGAGCCGGCCCACTGGCGCTGCGTCTTGAAGAAAACCGAGACCAGCGGGAAGTAGCGTTCCTCGGTCGAGCAGCGCGCAATCATCGATGCGGCGGTGGAGAGCGGATCGAGCGGGAATTCGCGGAAGATCAGCTTCACCTTGCCTGTGTCGATAAATTTCGCCTTCAGTTCCGGAAACGTCGTTTCATGGAAGTTCGCGCAATGCGAGCAGGTGAGCGAGGCGTATTCGACGATCGTTACCGGAGCATCGGCCTTGCCGAGCACCTTGTCGCCCAGCGGGCCAGCCTGAAGAAGGCCGCCCGTATCGGACTTCGCGGTTTGCTGGCCGTTCGGCGATTTCGGCGCCTCAGCTTGCTTCTGATCGCCACAGGCGGCGAGGCCGAGGGAAAGGGCGGTGGCAACCGCCAGCGGCATCACGGAGGGTTTGAGGCCCCTGAACATTTCGATCTCTCCTCGTCGGCATTCCGGGCGCGCACGCCTGTTCATTTGTCTGTTATGGCGAAGTCCTTCTGCCCGCAAGGGCCGCGCCGGGTCGATCCGTTGCGATGCTACTGTGCCGGAATCATGACGAGTGCCGGTGCTGACCGGATCTTTGCGCGATCCCCGCGCCGAGTTCCGCCAAAGCCCGACGTAAATCAGGGGCTTCAATGTACGAAAGCCCGGCTTCGATCTCGCGGACGAGCGCCGGATCAAGTTCGCGTGATGGTTTGGGCGGCGACGGCTCCGGTTGCGGCATCTGCGCGATCTGGAGTGAGCCGACGCAACCAAATCCAAGCCGGCGGTTCACGGCCTCGATGATTGCGGCTGAGGCCATCTGGATATCGAGCGCGAAGGCGCCCGGGCAGCCGACAACGAGCACGGCGCGTTGCGCCTTTTCCTGTTTCGCGGTTGCAGCCTTGAAGGCCGGTGCAGCCTCGCCGGGACGTCGCGGCCAACGGATCTCGACCGGATGCGTCCATTGCGCAAGGTGCGGCCCGATGATTTCGCGCCACTGGGTGAGAATCGTACTCGATGCGAACCCGCGTTCGCGCAAGGCTGCCGCAACGGCTTCCGGCACGAGATCGCCGAGCGCGACAGTGCCCTTGCGGGGCAGGCGTGTCGCCTTGGTAGCCGGGCCGGTCATCGAACGAATTCCTGTTGGGAAAGAGGGACGGGCGCTTGGTTGCGACGGGCGATCCTGCCATGTTCCGGCTATGGTTGAAAGAAGCCCGCCGAAAGCCGGCCCGCAAGTCATGTCGCAAGTCGCGGCCGCATTGCTTGCCTGGTATGATCGGCATCGGCGTGACCTCCCTTGGCGCGTAAAGCCCGGCGAACGGGCCGATCCCTACCGCGTGTGGCTTTCCGAGATCATGTTGCAGCAGACGACCGTCGTCAGCGTGAAGCCCTATTTCGCGAAGTTTCTCGCGCTTTGGCCGGATGTTCATGCGCTCGCAGCGGCGGAGGATCAGGCGATCCTCACAGCTTGGGCCGGGCTCGGCTATTACGCCCGTGCCCGCAACCTCATCGCTTGCGCGCGAGCGGTTTCAGCGGCAGGCGGCGCGTTTCCGAAAACGGAGGAAGGGCTTCGCGCTTTGCCCGGTGTCGGCCCCTACACCGCGGCGGCAATCGCATCAATTGCGTTCAACGAGCCGGCGGTGGTGATCGACGGCAATGTCGAGCGCGTGGTGACGCGGCTGTTTGCGATCGAAACGCCGCTGCCTGCTGCGAAAACCGCAGTTCACGATGCACTTCTGCCCCTCGTTCCGCAAGGACGACCAGGTGATTTCGCGCAGGCGATGATGGATCTCGGATCCGCCATCTGCTCCCCGCGCTCGCCCGCCTGTCCGGAATGCCCGCTGCTTTCTTTCTGCAAAGCCCGGCGTGCCGGGAACCAGACAAACTACCCGGTCAAGACAGCGAAGAAGCCGAAACCTGTGCGCCACGGAACAGCCTATGTCGCGCGCCGCGCCGACGGCAGCCTGTTGCTCGCGACGCGCCCGGCGAAGGGACTCCTCGCCGGCATGGCGGAAGTGCCCAATTCAGGCTGGCAGGAGGGCTATGCGCCAGCATCCGCGCGCCCGCTGAAGAGTGATTGGAAGCGGCTCAATCGCGAGGTCGTTCACGTATTCACGCATTTCGAGTTGCGGCTGACAATCGAAACGGCCCGTGTGGGGAACCAGCCCGCCCCGGCCGGGATGCGCTGGGTCGCGCCGGATGCGCTGAGGGACGAGCCGCTGCCGACCCTGTTCCGCAAAGTGATCGATCTCGCCGGTTCGACCTAGGCCGCCTTCAGATTGGCGCGGATTTCGGCGCGGAAAGCATCGATCGGCACAAGGTCTTTACAGCCGTGCTTCGTCTCTTTGGCGAAGTGCCAGAAGGTCCAGCCGTTGCAGGCCGGCAGGCCTTGAACGAGCGCGCCGATCTTGTGGATCGAGCCGACGATGCCGTTCGACTGCAACTGCCCGTCCGGGCGCACGATGGCCTTGTACCGCCCCTTGGCGTCGCGCAACTCGGTACCCGGCGCGATGAGGCCGCCGTCTATGAGGGTGACGAAGGCGACGCGTGGCTCGTCCCGTTTCGCGACCGGCTGGGCAGCGCGGGATCAAGCGGCTGCACCTCGGCGATGCGCGCATGCGCCGCTGCCGCGTAACCGGGATCACGCTCGATGCCGACGAAATGCCGGCCGAGTTTCTTCGCAACCGCGCCGGTGGTTCCGGTGCCGAAGAAGGGATCGAGCACGAGATCGCCGGGGTTTGATGCCGAGAGCAGCACACGCTGGAGAAGCGCTTCGGGCTTCTGTGTGGGGTGCGTCTTGGCGCCGTTGCCGTCCTTCAGGCGCTCGGCGCCGGTGCAGAGCGGCAGATACCAGTCGGAACGGGCCTGGCAATCCTCGTTACCCGCTTTCAGCGCTTCGTAGTGGAAGGTATATTTCTTGGCTTCCGCATCGCGTGCGGCCCAGATCAGCGTCTCGTGTGCGTTGGTGAAGCGGCGGCCGCGGAAATTCGGCATCGGGTTGGCCTTGCGCCAGACGATGTCGTTGAGGAT
>DAORNC010000046.1:8427-22355 GCA_035440785.1 Rhabdaerophilum sp.
GACGCGAAAGATGTTGTGATACGAACCTATGACGAACAGCGTCGCGTTCGGCTTCATCGCGCGGCGCGCGCCGGCAAGCCAGGCCCGGGTGAATTCGTCATAGGCAGCGAAGCTCGCGAACTGGTCCCATTCGTCGTCGACGGCATCGACCACGCTCTGGTCGGGTCGCGAGAGCGTTCCGGCGAGCTGGAGATTATAAGGCGGATCGGCAAAAACGAGATCGACGGATTCGGCCGGCAGGCGTGCGAGGGCCCCGAGGCAATCCTCGTTCAAGATCTGGTCAACGAAGGACAAGCCGGTGCGATCAGCCAAGCTACGGGTACGCGAGACCTGATCCCGAAGCCTGAGGCTTGTCGCTTCCGAGCGGGAAATACGCATGACAACCGCACCGGTGGAACAACAATGCCGGCGACTATGCGGCCCTCAGGTGAAGGTCAGGTTTACGGGGGAGTAACGCTGGCTGTCCCTTTTCGGAACGCCTCAGAGGAGCGCGCGGCAGGGCGCGTAGCTCAGTCGGTGCAAGGGGGTGAGCCCACATTTTGCCAGCATGGCCTTGTGGGCCGGCGTCGGGTAGCCCGCGTGCCCTGCGAAGCCATAACCCGGAAAATGCCGATCCGCCGCGGCCATCAGCCGATCGCGCGCGACCTTCGCAACGATTGAGGCCGCGCCGATCGCCGCGACGCGCGCGTCGCCGCCGATCACCGCGAAGCCGGGGCAGGAGAGGGTGGCAGGCACGAATTTGCCGTCGATCAGCACTGCTTCCGGAGGTTCAGGCAAGGCGGCGATGGCATGCGCCATCGCGGTGAGGGTTGCCTGATGGATGTTGAGCCGATCGATATCCGGGGCAGGGAGATAGGCGATCCCCACCCGAGCCTCCCGCATGAGACGCGTGGCGAGTGCCTCGCGCCGGTTTGCGCTCAGTTTCTTCGAATCGGTAATGCCTGTGGGGTCGAACCCATCGGGCAGTACCACTGCCGCCGCAACGACGGGGCCGGCTAGTGGGCCGCGCCCGACTTCGTCCACACCGGCGATCCGCCGGACGCCCTGCGCCTGCCAACGATGGAGAACTCCTGCCAGATCGTTCACGCCACGTTTCCCTTCCGTCGGCCCCGGTCCGGTGTGCTATAGAGCGCGCGAACGGGCAAGTGGCAGGCGTGAGGAACGTATCGGAATGCAGGACAGGGTTTCGGAGACCAGCGCGATCGGCCTCGCCGGCACCGACGATGGCGGAATCCTGCATGCGTTCGGCGCGAATGCCGACGATGCGGTGGCGCTCGCGGCCTATGCGCTGCACCGCCGTGCGCGACTTGATTTCGAGGCTCGTTTCGCCGCGAAACACGGTCGCGAACCCGATGATGCCGAACGTGATGCTTTCCTTCTCGGCGAGGTGACGAAAGTGCGCATCGCCGCCTATCGAGCCGAGGCGGAGCGGCTCATGAAGCCCGGTGTATCGCCGAAGCCGCCGCGTAAGGCGCGCTGGCCCTTCTTCGGCCTCTGGGTCGATGCGCCAATGGGGCCTTCGCCGATATCCGAGTCGTTGAACTGGCGCGGGCTCTTCATCCGCCTTGTGGTGCTCCTCCTCGCTGTTATCGTCACCGCCATCCTGCTGCGGGTGCTGTTCGTGCAGCGTTGAGCTCTAGAACAGCGCCAACTGCGTTCCAGGCAATTGCGGCGGGACGAAAAGATCGGTTCTGAGCCTGTGCGCAGACCTTCGCCTCAATCCGAAGCGGTCGCTCGCCAGCCGGAAGCGCTTGGCGACGAGTTCAGCGAAATAGCCGGTGCCGATCTGCCGCTCGCCGAAGGTGGCGGTGTAGTCCTTTCCGCCCCGCGTCGATTGCACGAGGCTCATCACATGGCGCAGCTTGCCTGGGAAATGGGTGAGGAGCCATTCGCGGAAAAGTTCGCGCAATTCGAGGGGCAGGCGGAGAAGGACGTAATTGGCTTCGCTCGCCCCCGCCTCGCTCGCGGCTTCCAGCAGCCGCTCGATCTCGTGATCGTTTATCGCCGGGATGATCGGCGCCGTGAGAACGGCTGCGGGGATGCCGGCCGCGACAAGCCGGCGGATCGCGTCGAGCCGCTTCGGCGGCGTCGAGGCGCGCGGTTCCATCGCGCGGGCGAGCTTGCCGTCGAGCGTGGTAAGGGAGAGCGCGACGCGCGCGAGCCCCTTCTCCGCCATAGGCGCGAGGAGATCGATGTCGCGCACAACGGAGGCCGACTTCGTGACGATCGTCACCGGATGGTTTGTTCGCGCCAGCACTTCGAGAATGCCGCGCGTGATACGGAATTGCCGTTCGATGGGCTGGTAAGGATCGGTATTGGCGCCGAGCGCGATCTCGCGCGGCTGGTAGCCCGGCGCGGCGAGTTCACGTTCCAGCAGTTCCGCCGCGTTCGGTTTCACAAATAGCCGTGATTCGAAATCGAGCCCCGGCGACAGGCCGAGGTAGGCATGGGTCGGTCGGGCATAGCAGTAGGAACAGCCGTGCTCGCAGCCTCGATAGGGGTTGATGGAGCGGTCGAACGGAATATCGGGCGAATCATTGCGTGTGATGATGGTGACGGCGCGTTCGAGCGTCGTCTCCGTTCTGAACGGGGGAAGCGGTTCGTCCGATGCCCAGCCGTCGTCGAAGGCTTCTCGGTCAAAGCGCTCGAAGCGGCCACTCCCGTTCGTGACGGCGCCCCTGCCGCGTCGATTTGCCTCGGCGAGCGGCGTTGCGACGCGTTCGCGGCGGATATCGTCTGGATCGGGGGTGAAAGGGCGTGGCATCGAGAACCTGTAATCAGAACAAAATAAGAACATTCACCGCATGATTGTCAAGGCCAAGCAGGACGGAAAAGCAGGCTTGCCAAGCCTATGCTGCAATGCAACAATCTTGCCATGTTCACGGCGAAAGCCCTATCGAGTTCCCGATGCTGATTGCGGTCATCGATTCCCGGTCCGGCCCCTTGGCGCTGGCCTCGACGTTGGGGCCGCTGGTGCGCGGAGTGATCGAAGGCATGATCGGCACCGCGGTAATCGTTTCGCCCGAGGCGGATCACGACACGGTCTCGATTGCGGATTCGTCCGGTTGCCGCGTGCTGGCCGAACCTGTCTGGGCAGACGGTTTCGCGCGGGCGGTGACCAATGCGCCGGGCCTCGGCATTCTGGTGCTGGAAGCAGGCCTGATGGTCGGCCCGGATTTCTGGCCTATTCTGGCAGACATGCTGCCGGTCCTTGGCAATCGCCCGGCAGCGACGCTTCCGTCGGATGGCGGGGGTTGGCTGACGCGTATCGGCATTGGCGGTGTGCTGAGCGGTCGTGTCAGCCGGGAATCGGCCCTTTTGCTGCCGCCGAGTCTCGCACGCCGGATCTCGCAGGCGAAGGACGATCCTTTCCGTGTCCGCTACGGCAAGGAATGCGTCCCCTTGCGCAGCATGGCGACGCGCGTCCGGCTGTAGAACCTGGGCCTAGCGCGGATCGCGCGGCAGGCGGGAATAGTAATCCGCGATTTCCTCAAGTTCGGTCTCGTTCATGTGACGGCTCATGACCCGCATTTCCTTGTGCGGCCGCCGGCCCGACTGGAAATCCCTCATCTGTTTGACGAGATAGCCGAAATTCTGTCCCGCAAGATGGGGCACATCCTTGTCCTTGGCGATGCCGTCGTCGCCGTGGCAGGCCATGCACTCGAGAATGAGCGCGCGGTTGGGCTGCTGTGCCGCCGCCGGAAGGGCGTTCAACGCGGCAAACGCGACAAGAGCGAGGCGAAGCATGGCGCACTCCTTGTGCCGGCGAGCAAAGTGCGCGGCAGTTGCGACGTGTTATGCGTCGCGCGGTCAGAGCGCGCGACTGTTGAAGGTGTCGCAGGCCTGTACCTGCCCGGTGCGCAGGCCCTGCTGGAGCCAGCGCATCCGCTGCTCGGACGAGCCGTGGGTGAAACTGTCCGGCACGACATAGCCCTGTGCCTGCTTCTGGAGCTTGTCGTCGCCGATCGCGGCGGCGGCAGTCAGCGCCTCCTCGATGTCGCCCTGCTCCAGCACGCGATAGCGTTGGTTGGCGTGGTAGGCCCAAACGCCGGCGAGGCAATCCGCCATCAGTTCCACGCGCACGGAAAGCGCATTCGCCTCGCGGCGCGAGAGGCGCTGCTGGGCTTGCTGCACCTTGGGCAGAATGCCCAGCAGATTCTCGATATGATGCCCCATTTCATGGGCGATGACGTAGGCATAGGCGAAATCGCCGCCGGCACGCATCTTGCGAGCCATCTCCTCGAAGAAGCTCATGTCGAGATAGATCCGCGTATCGACCGGGCAGTAGAACGGTCCCATCGCCGATTGGGCGCCGCCGCAGCGGCTGTTGGTTTCGCCGCGGAAGATGACGAGTGGTGCCGGGCGGAACGCGACACCGCGCTGATCCGGCAGCACCTGCTTCCAGACGTCCTCATTGGTCTTGAGCACGCGGGCGACGAAGCTGCGGAGCTGTTCCTCTTCCGCGGACTGGCGCGGTGGAGCGCTCTGGCGCTGGGTGGTGATCTGCCCGCCTCGATTGCCGGTGACGATCTCCGCTCCCCCGATCAGGATCGCCGGGTTGATGCCGAGTGCCCACCCGACCAGAGTCAGCAGCGCGATCGTGCCGAAGCCGAGCCCGCCGCGACCGCCCGGAAAACCGAATCCGCCGCCTCCGCCCCCGCTGTCATAACCGCCTTCGCCGCGGCGATCCTCAACGTTTTCGGATTCTTCGATATGGTCGAGCCGCATTCCCAGAGCCTCCGCGAATTCCGCGCCGAGATATAGCAAGGTTGATGGCTGAACAGAACCACAACGAAGCTCAAACGGCGCATCCCCTGTTAGACAGCGGAACGCTGGTTGCCTAGTCCTGTTCCAGTCGCGCTTTCAGGGCGCGGAGATCTCGCCAGGCAAGCGCCTTCTGTGCCGGCTGGCGCAAGAGATATGCGGGATGGAGGGTCGCCAGCGACGGAATCGTGCGCAAAGGCCTATCATGGCCGCCGGTGTGATAGTCGAACCAGCGACCGCGCAGTCGCAGGATTCCCTCGCGCTGGCCAAGCAGATTCTGCGTCGCCGGCGCGCCCATCGTGATGAGGACATCCGGTGCCGCGAGTTCGATCTGCCGTTGAATGAAGGGCAGGCAGATCGCGATTTCCTGCGGAGTCGGCGTGCGGTTTCCCGGCGGGCGCCACGGCACGATATTGGCGATATAGACTTGGGTTCGGTCGAGCCCGATGGCGCTGAGCATCTTGTCGAGCAATTGGCCGGCCCGACCGACAAACGGGCGGCCTACCTCGTCCTCGTCGCGGCCCGGCGCCTCACCGATGATCATCACCCGACCTTCCGGATTGCCGTCCGCGAAGACAAGGCGGGTAGCCATGCTCTTGAGCGCGCAGCCGTCGAACGTGTCGAGCAGGCCCCGCAAGGTGTCAAGATCGGGCGCCGAGGCTGCAAGCTGCCGCGCCGTCATTGCCGCATCGTCAGGCGCGGCCGGTGCCGCTGCGGGCGAGACCCGCGCCTCGCTCTCCGGCTGGTGGATTACCGGAACCGCGCCGGCGGCAGGCTCTTTCGCCGGCGGAGCAAGCCGATTGACGGGTTCCTCGCCAAGCAGCGTCTCAACCCCCGCGGAAGCTAGGAATTCGAGAATCCGGTGGGGAGGATCGGCATGAAGCGTCATTTTCCCCTCTCTCAATGTCATCCGCTGAGCTTGCATTTCTAAAGAGCCTCAATATCCAGAACAAGCAAGTGATTGAAGTTGGTTTACATATAAACTAAAAAGAACCGTCGCCGTAAGCCGGGAAGGGGATTGGATATGGAACTGCCCGAACGCGAACAAATGGAATATGATGTCGTTATCGTCGGCGGCGGGCCGGCGGGGCTTTCTGCGGCGATCCGCCTGAAGCAGCTGGCAGCCGAGTTGGGCAACGACATCTCGGTGGTGGTTGTCGAGAAGGGGTCGGAGGTCGGCGCGCATATCCTCTCCGGCGCGGTGATCGACCCCATCGGCCTCGACAAGCTGATTCCGGACTGGCGCGAGGATGGGGATTGCCCGCTCAAGACGCCCGTGACCGATGATCGCTTCTACTTCCTCGGCCCGGCCGGTGTGGTGCGGCTGCCCAATTTCATGATGCCTAAGCTGCTCGACAACCACGGCAATTATGTCGTCTCGCTGGGGAATGTCTGCCGCTGGCTCGCCGCGAAGGCGGAGGCGCTCGGCGTCGAGATCTATCCCGGTTTCGCCGCGCAGGAAGTGCTCCACAACGACGAGGGTTCCGTCATTGGTATCGCGACGGGGGATATGGGCATCTCGCGCGAAGGCGAGATGAAGGACGGCTATACGCGCGGCATGGCGTTGATGGGCAAATACACGCTCTTTGCCGAAGGCGTACGTGGGCACCTTTCGAAGCAGCTCATCGCCAAGTTCGACCTCGACAAGGGGCGGGACGTGCCGAAATTCGGCATCGGTCTCAAGGAACTCTGGCAGATCGACCCGAAGAAGCACCGGCCGGGCCTCGTGCAGCATTCGTTCGGCTGGCCGCTCGATTCGAAGACCGGTGGCGGCTCTTTCCTCTATCACTTCGACGAGAATCTGGTCTCGATCGGTTTTGTGGTGCATCTGAACTACCAGAACCCGACCCTCTCGCCCTTCGACGAATTCCAGCGCTTCAAGCAGCATCCGCTGATCCGTGAGGTGCTGGAGGGCGGCAAGCGCCTTGCCTACGGCGCGCGCGCCATCACTGAGGGTGGTTATCAATCAGTGCCGAAGCTCTCGTTCCCCGGCGGTGCGCTCATCGGATGCTCGGCTGGCTTCGTGAATGTGCCGCGCATCAAGGGCAGTCATAACGCAATGCTCTCCGGCATGCTGGCGGCGGAAAAGATCGCGGAGGCGCTCGGTGCGGGCCGTGCGCATGACGAGCTTCTCGCCTACGAGCTGGCATGGCGAGCAAGCGAGATCGGCAAGGACCTCAGGAAGGTCCGCAATGTGAAACCGCTATGGTCGAAGTTCGGCACCTGGATCGGCATTCCGCTCGGCGCGCTCGACATGTGGACCAACGAATTGTTCGGCGTCTCGTTTTTCGGCACGCTGAAGCACGGCAAGAAGGATAGCGACAGCCTCAAGCCGCTCGCTGAGGTTGCGCCGATCTCCTATCCGAAGCCGGATGGCGTGATCTCCTTCGACAAGCTCTCCTCGGTGTTCCTCTCCGGCACCAACCATGAGGAGGATCAGCCGATCCACCTCACGCTGAAAGACGCGAGCATCCCGATCACAACAAACCTGCCGCTCTATGGCGAGCCGGCGCGGCTCTATTGCCCGGCCGGTGTCTATGAAGTGATCTATGGCAACGAGGCGGAGAAGAAGGACCCGCGCTTTGTCATCAACGCGCAGAACTGCGTTCACTGCAAGACATGCGACATCAAGGATCCGGCGCAGAACATCAACTGGATCGCGCCGGAGGGCGGAGGCGGGCCAACCTACCCGAACATGTGAGCCTGTTCACGGCTCGCAAGGCGCCGATCCGCGATGGCAAGGCAGAAAAGAAAAAGACCGGCAGGGGGGAACTGCCGGTCTCTTTGGCTTCGGGGCGGAGGGGAGCGAAGCCACTTACCCGAACAACGCAGGTCTCGTGCGTTGGTTCCCTTGAAGACAAAATTTTATTTGGCTGCGCCGGCGACGAGTTCGGCGATCTTGGCCTTGTCGGTGACTCCGCCCGAGCGCGCGACTTCCTTGCCGCCCTTGAAGACGAGAATGACCGACTGGTTGTTCACGCCATGAGCCTTCTTGAAATCAGCTTCCTTGTCGAAATCGACAACGAAGGCCGCCAGCTTCTTGAAATCGGCCGAGCCGGAAAGTTCGTTGAACACGGCCTCTTGCTTCTTGCAGACCGGGCACCATTCGGCATGGACGTGCACGAGCACCGGCTTCGAACCCTTCAATGCGGCATCGAAGGCCGGCTTGGTGTAGGTGGTAAATCCGCTTGCCAGCGAGAGAGCCGGCGCCGCGATGCCGGCAAAGGCCAGGGCGGTGACGGCGCCGAGCACGACACGGCGCGTGGGCGAAAGGTTGGAACGGGTATTCATCGAGAAGCTCCCTGCGGGTTATGGCTTAAGCGGGCGAGTAACGCGGCCCGTCACGACAACCTTCCTATGGTGGGCCGTTCACTGTCATTTCACGACTGTGCATGGGGCGATCACAATTCCGTGGGTGACCAACCGTGTGGGCATCCCGCGCGAAAAGCCTTTGTGCAGCCTTGTTTCGGTGCTAACCGGAACAGCGAGAATCCGCTATTTCGGCCCTGTGGCAGGGCCAATCTGGAATGTCCCGCTTCATGGATCGATCGTTTCGCGCCTTCACCTCACTGGTCTTCGCCGGCGTGCTGCTTGCCGGCATGGGAACCTCCCTCCCTGCAGCGCCTCGCGAGGCGCGGACACTTGAGGCGCTCGGCGCTTCGGGAATGTTTCTGGCCGGTATCGTTGCCAACTCCCAGCGCGACACGGGCGCGGCGGCGGAATATTTCCGCGAGGCCCTGAAAGCCGACCCACGCAATCCCGGCCTGCTCGATCAGGCGTTCCTGGCTGAACTTGTCGATGGCAATCTCGACGAGGCTTTCCGTTTGGCGGAGCGCTCCATCCAGCGCGATCAGTCCAACGCGCTGGCCCATGTCGCTCTCGGCGTCCGGGCGTTGAAGGTGAAGAATTTCCAGCGTGCCCGGAAGAGTTTCGACCGCGCCGGCGGCAAGGTGCGCAATGCAGATCTGACGATCGGTATGCTGCGCGCCTGGGCGATCGTCGGTGCCGGAGATATCGGTGCCGCGCTCAAGGCGGCGGACAGCTTCACCGATAAGGAGCTTGTCGGCTATCGCGATTTCGTCAGTGGGTTGATGGCGGATGTCGGCAAGCGGCCGGCCGAGGCCGAGGCGCGCCTTGCGAAAGCCCATGCCGCCGAGCCGACCGTTCTGCGGGTGGCGGACGCCTATGCCCGGGTGCTCTCGCGCCGGAACAAGCTCGATGAGGCGTTGAAGGTTGCGCGCGGCTGGCGCGAGCGCAACCCTTCGCAGCCCTTCCTGACTCCCGACATCGCCCTTTACGAGAAGGGGCAGCCCCGGCCCCCTCTGGTCGACGATGTCGCCGAAGGGGCAGCGGAGGTCTTCTACAGTCTGGGCGCGATGGGGTCCGCTGCCCGTGATCCGATGACGGCGGTGATCTATCTTCAGCTCGCACATTACCTTGCACCTGCCGATGCGCTGATCGGCATGACGCTGGCAGAATATTTCGAGCAGTTGGGCCAGCATCAGCGTGCGAGCCAGCTTTACGAAGCCGTTCCCCCCGAATCGGTGCTGGCGCACCGCGCGGCGATCGGGCGTGCCGTGGCGCTGGAACGTTTGGGAAAGACCGACGAATCCATCTCGGTTCTCCGTTCGCTTCTCATCCGCGAACCGGGCGATCTCGAGGCGACGGATACGCTGGGCGCGATCCTGCGCACCAAAAAGCGCTGGGAGGAATCCGCCGAGGTCTATGATGGGGCACTCAAGGCTGCCGGGGTGTTCCAGGCACGTCACTGGTCGCTTTTCTACGGGCGCGCCATCGCCTATGAGCGCTCGAAGAAGTGGGACAAGGCCGAACCGGACTTCCTCGCTGCGCTCGACCTCCTTCCGGTCAAGCCGCGCAACGCCCGCGAAGGTGCCGAGCGGGCGCAAGTGCTCAACTATCTCGCCTATTCCTGGGCGGACATGCACAAGAACGTCGACAAGGCCTTCGAGATGCTGCGCGAAGCGGTCGCTCTCTCTCCAGGTGATGGCGCGATCGTCGATTCGCTTGGCTGGGCCTATTACCGCCTCGGTCGTTACGACGAGGCGGTGAAGGAACTCGAACGCGCGGTCCTTCTCAAATCCGGCGATCCGACAATCAACGATCACCTCGGGGATGCCTACTGGAAGGTCGGCCGCCAGCGCGAGGCCTATTACAAGTGGGGGCAGGCGCTCGAGCTGAACCCGGAACCCGATGACGAGAAGAAAATCCGCCAGAAGCTCGAATCGGGTATGGAAGAAGGGCCTGCCGCCAATGCGGGGGCACCCAAGCCGAATGGCGGCTGAGGCAAGGCTCACCGGACTGGCACCGGCGAAGGTCAATCTCTTCCTTCATATCATCGGCCGCCGCCGCGATGGCTACCATGTGCTCGAAAGTCTCGTCGGCTTTGCCGATTGCGGCGACAGGCTGGAACTGGAACCGGGGCGACCGCTCACCCTGATCGTCGAGGGACCGTTCGCCGGTGCCCTCGCCGCCGAGGACGAGAACCTCGTCCTGCGGGCGGCGCGTGCTTTCGCTGCGGCATTCCCCGAGACCCGGTCGGGCCAGTTTCAGTTGACGAAGAACCTGCCGGTCGCTTCCGGAATTGGCGGCGGGTCGAGCGATGCCGCGACCGCGCTACGGCTCCTTGCAGCGGCGAATGCCGTGCCGCTCGATGCGCCCGATCTGCTGCGGGTTGCTGCAAGCCTCGGGGCGGACGTGCCGGTCTGCCTCGATCCGCACCCGCGCCTTATGCGCGGCATCGGCCACGATCTCGGCCCGAGGGTTGGTTTCACGCCGGTTCCCGCGCTGCTGGTCAACCCCAACGTTGCCGTTGAGACCCACGCCGCTTTCTCAAAGCTTGGCCTGCAACCCGGTGATCGCTTCCAATACGCCGGACCGGCTGGGCAGGCTTCCGAGGATACGGTCGCAACGCTCGCCGCGACGACCCGGAATGACCTGGAGGAGGCCGCCATCCGCCTTGCACCGGCCGTCGCGGTTGTACTCGATGAACTGCGTTCGCTGCCCGGCTGCCGTCTCGCGCGCATGTCCGGCTCCGGCGCCACCTGCTTCGCGCTTTTCGCGAGCCCGGACGAAGCCAAGACGGCCTGCGCGCGGATCGAGGCCGCAACACAGGGTTGGTGGGTTCGCGAATGCGCGATATCCGTGGCAACCTGAGAGGTATCATCGCGATGATCGGAACGGATTACGTGCGGACAATGGCCCGCTACAATCGCTGGCAGAACGGTTCACTTTACAACGCGGCGGATGGCCTGCCACCGGAGGCACGGCGGGCCGATCGTGGGGCGTTCTTCAAGTCGATCGAAGGCACGCTCAACCATCTTGTCTGGGGCGATTCGATCTGGCTGCACCGCTTCGCCGGCACGCCCGCGCCGCAGGGCGGCATCAAGACCTCGTCTGAGATGTTCGCCGATTGGTCTACCCTCAAGGCGGCGCGCGAGGCGCTGGATCGCCGCATCATCGAATGGGCCGATGCCTTGCTGGAGGATTGGCTTGAGGGTGACCTTGCATGGTTCTCCGGGGTGCTGGGTCGGGAATTGTCACGCCCGCGCGCGCTTCTTGTGGCGCATTTCTTCAATCACCAGACCCACCATCGCGGGCAGGTTCATGCCTTGCTGACGGCTGCCGGCGCGAAGCCTGACGATACCGATCTGATGATTATGCCGGGGGTGTGAAGCGCCCGGCAGGACGGGCGGTCAATACGCCCGGCTGATGCAGAAATCGACGACCTCATCGAGCGCATCGCGCATTTCGGATGCCGGGAAAAGTGCCAGCGCGTCCTTCGCCATCGCACCGTAGTGTCGCGCGCGCTCGACCGTGTCCTCGATCGCGTGATGCTTCTTGAGGAGATCGATCGCGCGTTCGAGCTGTGCATCGTCGCTCTCGCCCTGCTCGATGGCGCCGCGCCAGAACGCGCGCTCCTTGTCGGTCCCGCGCCGGTAGGCAAGGACCAGCGGCAAGGTGATCTTTCCTTCGCGGAAGTCGTCGCCAATGTTCTTGCCGAGTTTCGACGAAGTGCCGCCGTAATCGAGCGCGTCGTCAATCAGCTGGAACGCGATGCCCAGATTGAGCCCGTAGGACCGGCAGGCCTTCTGCCGCGCCTCGTCCGAGCCTGAGAGAATCGGCCCGACCTCGGCCGCGGCGGCGAAGAGCGCTGCCGTTTTGGCGCGGATCACGGCGAGGTATTCATCCTCGGTTGTGGAGGTGTTCTTGGCAGCGGCGAGCTGCATCACTTCACCTTCCGCGATCACCGCGGCGGCGGTGGAGAGCACGTCGAGACACTGGAGCGAGCCGACCTCGACCATCATCTTGAAAGCCTGTCCGAGCAGGAAATCGCCGACCAGCACGCTTGCCTCGTTGCCCCACACCTTGCGGGCCGAAGGCTTGCCGCGCCGCATGTCGCTTTCATCGACCACGTCGTCGTGCAGGAGCGTCGCCGTGTGCATGAACTCGACCGAGGCGGCAAGCTTGACATGGCCTTGTCCGCTATAATCGCAAAGCCGGGCGGTCGCGAGGGTGAGCATCGGCCGCAGCCGCTTGCCGCCGGAAGAGATGAGGTGCTGCGCGACCTCCGGGATCATCGTGACATCGGAGCCGGTGCGCGAGAGGATCGTTTCATTCACGCGGGTCATGTCGTCGCGGAGCAGGGCGACGAGGCGGTCGATATTGTCCCCGCCCGATTTCTCACCAAAAGAAACAACGACACCCACGAAATACGCTCCCGGACCCTGCTTCGCACCGAACTGGCGCGGCACCCTGTTGTCGGATAACGCTTGCACCTTCAAGTCCCGAATTGCAACGTTTCCAGATCAAACACGAACGAACCGGCATGGAAATCGATCCGAAAACACCGATCTCGCCGGCTTTCTCCGTGACGGAGGATCGCCTGTTCGGCACCAGCCTTCTTGTGATCCAGCCAGCGGACGGGCATCGCGCCGGAACCGATGCCGTGCTCCTCGCCGCGGCCACGCCGGCGGAGGCGCGGCGGATCGCGGATCTCGGCGCAGCAAGCGGAGTCGTCGGGCTGCGCGCGGCACAGCTCAACCCTGAGGCGACCGTCACCTTGGTGGAGCGGGATGCTGGCCTTGCGGAACTGGCGTGGCGGAATATCGCCCTGAATGGTCTGGAAAAGCGCGCCACCGCGTTGGAAGCCGATGTAATGGGGCTCTCCCGGCGACAGGATCTGCGTGATGCCTTTGATCTCGTGCTGACCAATCCGCCTTTTATGGAAGCGGGGACCGTGAGGGTTTCTCCCAAGGGCAACCGTGCTTCGGCGCATGTGATGGCGGCGCCGCTGGACGATTGGGTCCGCAACGCCGTTGCGATCCTCGCACCGAAAGGACGGCTCGTTATGATCCATCGCGCCGACGCGCTTGAGGATGCGGTGACGGCGTTTGGCAGGCGCCTTGGAGAAATCCGCGTGCGGTTCGTCCATCCACGGGCCGATGCGCCGGCGACGAGACTGTTGATCTCGGCGCGCAAGGGTTCGCGGGCGCCGCTCGCCGTTTTGCCCCCGCTGGTCCTGCACGATGAAGAGGGGCGCTTTCTGCCGAGGGCGGCGGCTCTCCATCGCGGCGAGGCGCGCTTGTGACGAAAGTGGGCGGGAAATCCCGCCCGTCCGAAGGTCTTTGCGAGGTTCCTGCCTTACCGGCAGACGCGCACCCAGCGGCGGACATATCCGTAGGGTGTCCAGACGAGGCGCGGTCGCGTCCAGCAGCGACGATAGACCGGATACGGACGATAGATGCGGGCCGGGCGATAGTAGTGGCGGCGATAGACCCGGACTGGGCGATAATAGCGGCGGCGGTAGCGGACCGTTTCCGTGGCGCGCGAGGCTTCCTCGAAGCCTGTCACCGAACCGGCGGGAATACCGGCAGCCTTGGCCGGCGCAAGGCCGACGACGCCGACGAAGGCAGCGAACAACGCGGCTACCAGAACCTGGGAAAATCTTGTCATGGGAAGTCTCCTCTCATGTCGCCCATCCGCAATCGTAGTGTGTCAAAATGAATATCGGCGAAACGGGATGGATTGCTTTACCGCGATGCAGGCCATCAACGGCGAAAACGGCCCCATGTTCCCATGGAGCCGTTCCCAGTCATTTCAGTCGCAATGGCGCGTCAGTTCACGCGGATTACGCGGCTGTTGCC
>DAORNC010000047.1:0-3046 GCA_035440785.1 Rhabdaerophilum sp.
CGCGGCCAGCGCGATCGCGGTCGCGCGCCACGCCGACATTGACGCCATCGACGGAAACCACGGTCAGCAGCCGCTCGCCGGTGCGGTTCCTGATTTCAAGCGCGTAGCGGTCGCCCGGTTTGCCGGCGACAACGCAAACCTTTTCGACCTTCGGCAGAAAGCCGCCTGTGGCCGGCTCGCAATGCGGATAACGAAGGTGGCACTGCTCCAGCGATTCGACCGGCTTCATTGCCTTGGTCTTCTCGACCGCCGCGCTGAACGCGCCCGAACAGATTTCCCCGGAAAGACCACTCGCCTGGCAGGCCGCCGCGGTTTCGAACGCCTTGCCGCCGGGGCACTCGTCCTTGTTGGCGAGCTTGTAGCCGAAGAAGGCGCCGGCAATGACCACGATGGCGAGAATGATCTTCTTCATGTCGCTCTCTCTCAAGGGCTTTGATGCCCCTGTTCATTCCGCGCCGCCGCACCAAAGGCAATGCTGCGAAGGTCTATTCCCGGCGAAAGTCTAAGGGCCGGAGGTCACCGCTTCTGGAACGACTGTCCGATTTTCTCGAACACCGGCTCACCCGGCTTGCCCGGCGTGACGCAAACCCCGCGCGGCACGGGCACATAGCCGCTGACGACGCGATGATGCGGCTCGCAGCTCGGGAAGTGACGCAGGCAGGCATCCTGCGTCGAAAAGGGCGAGGCGTCCTCATAGGCTCGCCGCCGCGCCTGCGCAAAAGAGATCCGGCAGAAGGCTGCATCGAAGCCCGCCGCGGCTCGACAGTGCGGTTCCGATGCGAAAACCTGCCCACCAGAACATTCGCCGCGAAAGAACAGAAAGCCCATCACACCGGCGACAGCGAGGATGATCCCGAAGACGACAGCGCGCATGGTTCAGCCCTTGATCAACCGGAACACGGTGCTCGTGGTGGCATCCGGTGGCAGCGAGAGACCTCCGCTATGCGCCTTCATGGCTCCCTGACCGGGAACCGCCACAAGGGACGGCACGGCGATTTCCACGCCGGCGAACACGGGTGTTGCGGCAAGCGGCGCCTCGAAGCCATAGCGGAACGCGAAGCCTATGCGGCTGACGATCTCGATCGTCGTCCGCTCCGCCTCGATCTCGATGCCGAATGAGGTCGCGCGCATTTCGCGATTGCCGATGAAGGCGCCGAGAAAGATGTGGTGGTCTGAGGGGTTCTCGGCAACCAGGGTGACGCGAGCGATGCCTTTCGCGCCGTTCGCATGGCTCTGCGCGGCCTTCGACCAGAAATTTTGCGGGAAGTGCTGCTGGCAGGTGAAGAAAGCCGCTTCCGGCAGCGCGGGATCGGCGGCGAAGGCGAGGCTAAACGCCACCTCGGTTTCGCTGCCGTCTGGCCGATGGCCCTTGCGGGAGAAGTCAAACGGCTCGAAATCGCCGATTCCGGCCTTGCGGAAGCCTGCCGCGTCGGCGCGTGCATCCATCCCTTTCAGCACCAGCATCGAAAGGCCGGGGCGCCGCGCCAGCGCGTCGCGTACGAAGGCGCCGAACGAGAAATGGCGCGGAGTGTGCTGGGGAATTTTCTCCGGCTCGCCGACGGTTATGAGTTCAAGAAAGGTCTCGTCCGCGAACTGGACGATGCGGTTGTGCGTGCCCCAGGGATGCCGGTTCACGCCCCCGACCTGAAAGCCGAGCGATTCGAACCGCGCACCGGCCTCCGCGAGATCCGGTACGCCGATGACAAGATGATCGAGGGGGCGAACCATCGCGGTTTCTCCGGCGCAGAAGGACTGCCGCCGATCTATCATCCCGCCCGGCCGAGGTCACGCCCTCACGGCTCGATAAAGTGCGGAATGAAGCGGGCGAGATTGCCGGTGACGGGCGACTTGTCCTCGCGCACGAGCATGCCCGCCGGCTCGCTCGCGACCATCCAAGCACCGATCACGACATGGCCCTTGCCGAAATCCGGGATGCGGATCTTCTGCTGGCGCACGAAGCCTTCCTCGCCGTAAGGGCCTTCGGTATCGCCCATAGCGCGGCCCCGCTCGAACAGGCGGATGTTTGAGCCTTCGCGGGAAAACAGCGGCTTTTCCACGAAGGAATGGCCGAGGTCGGTTGCGGTTTCGTCGGGGAAATAGGCCGGCACGAGGTTGGGGTGGTTTGGCGCCATCTTCCAGAGGTAGGGCAGCAAGCCCTTGTTGGAGAGCAGTGCTTTCCAGATCGGCTCTATGAACTGCGTTCCGCAGCCGGGAATGGCCTTGCCGAAATCCTCTCGCATCATCCATTCCCAAGGATAAAGCTTGAAAAGCATGTCGATAGGCGTCTCGTCGAGGTCGACGAACTTGCCGGCCGAGGTCAGCCCGATGTCGTCCACGAATAGGAACTGCGTCTTCATGCCTGCCTGTTGGGCCAGTTCTTCGAGGTATGCGACGGTGCCGCGATCCTCCTCGCTGTCCTGCACGCAGGTGAGATGAAGCAAATAGGGCTTGCCGTCGCGCAAGCCACGGAAAGCCTCCGTCAGCTTGTCGTGCAGCGAGTTGAACTGGTCCGCTCCCCGCGGCAACTGGCCATTGGCGGAAAGCTCCTCCAGCCAGAGCCACTGGAACACGCCGGTTTCGAGCAGGCCGGTCGGCGTATCGGCATTGTATTCGAGGAGTTTCGCCGGCCCCTGCCCGTCATAGGCGAAATCGAAGCGGCCATAGAGGTTGCGGTCGCCGCGCTGCCAGCTTTCCCAGATTTCCGGCCAGAAAGCCTTGGGAATCGCAAGCCGGGTCAGGATTTCCTCGTCACGACAAGCCTTGCCAACGAACTCGAGCGCCATCTCCTCGATCTCGGCGGACGGCGCCTCGATATCCTCCTCGATCTCGCGCAAGTTGAAGGCGAACGCGCCGGTCTCGTCCCAGTAAGGTGTGCCCTCGGCACTGTGGAAGGTGAAGCCGACCTGTTCGGCCTTCTCGCGCCAGTCGGGGCGTTCCTGAACGTCGATCCTGCGCATGTCACGAACTCGATGAGCGGGAGATGGAGTGCGAGGTCGAGCCGAAGCCGCCGCGCGAGATCGCGCTCTGCGTGCCCGATCGCGACACG
>DAORNC010000047.1:3056-7624 GCA_035440785.1 Rhabdaerophilum sp.
AGCGGGTCGGTGCGGCTCCGAGGCTCGTCCGCGCGGCGGGAGCAGCCGCAGCGGCGCTCGGCACCGTGGTCGGCCTGTTTGCCGGCTGCGTCGTGTCGCGGCTGACGGTATGACCGCTGGAGGTGGACCACGAACGCCAGCCCGATGAACTCGAGCTGGAGTTCGAGGAGGCTGTTCGCGGCATCAAGCAGCCGGGCTGCTGGGCAGGCGTGATGCCGGGTGGGCACGGTACAGCCCCGGCCTGCCGTGGTGGCAGCAATGCCTGCGGTGTGCGGTTGTTCGAAAGGTAGTTCGCGACCATGAACCCGGCCATCGCCGGGATAAAGACACTCGCGCCGTTGAAGGTGGTCTGCCGGCATTGCCCGGCGCCATACTGCCCCTCGCATTCGCTTTGCTTGGCGAATTTCGGTGCGGTCTTCTCATGGTCGGCTTGTGCAACCTTGAAATCCTGTTCGCACTTGAGCTGTTCGGGCGATTTCTCCTCGACAAGTTGGCCGTTGACGATCTTCGGCGTCATAAAGCCACGGTTGGCAGACAGGCATTCGTCGAGGCTTGCATAGATCTTGGCTTCGGCCCCGGTCTCCGTCGGCCCTGAATCGACCCGCTGGTTTGAGCCCGAGCCAAGCCAGGCGCCAGCGAGAATGATGCCGGTCGCGCCAAGCGCGATCTTGTGGGAGCGTTTCATGCCGGACCTCGGCGGTTGTTCTCCCGTCTCGCCGAACCCGGCGCGGGTGACGGTCTCTTTTCGTTTCTTCGATGGGGGCTTCGCCATAAGTCACCTCGCGGGTTCGGGGCGCTCCTCGTCGCAAAGGGTGAAAGGTGCATCCGGCTCAAAGTGTCATCGCCGAAGCGTTTAGCACGCCGCTCGCGATCGAGATCGCACCTAGAAGAGTGCCGGCGGCGGCGGTGTTGTTGCCGATCTGCTCCGGTAGATCGCGGATCACGAGCCGCGCGACACCGTAGGCAAGAAGCTGGACGATGAAGGCGGCTAGGCCCCAGACCAGCATGTCCGGGATCGAGGTTGCCTGCGCCATCGCCTTGCCGAGCGGGATCACAAAGCCGATCATCGCACCGGAAACCGCGAGCGCCGCCGTCCAGTTGCCCTGGCGGATCAATGCGAACTCGTCATGCGGCGTGATGCGCGTGTAGACAAAGAGGAACAGCGCGAGCAGGGCCGCGCCGACCACCATGTAAAGCAGGAAATTCGGAATTCCGATCAGCGACGACAAAATATGCGAGCCCGCTTCCATCATTGGAAAACCTCCTGTTGGCGAATCCGAGGATGCAACAGGAGTTCGTCGATGAAAAGCGGAATGGCGTGCTTGCGCTGTGCGTTGGCGCACAGCATTCCTTCCGTCACACCAGCCGGCTCTGTTCCACCGCCGCTTCGATGAAGCTCGCGAACAGCGGGTGCGGCTCGAAGGGACGCGATTTCAGTTCCGGGTGATACTGCACGCCGACGAACCACGGATGATCCGGGTATTCGATGGTTTCGGGCAGCAAACCGTCGGGTGAGACGCCGGAGAAGAGGAGCCCCGCCTGCTCCAACCGCTCGCGATATGCCATGTTGACCTCGTAGCGATGGCGGTGGCGCTCGTGAATCGTTGTGTCACCGTAGATGCCGCAGATGCGCGAATTGGCCACGAGCTTCGATTCGTATGCCCCCAGCCGCATCGTGCCACCGAGATCGCCGCCGGCGGCGCGGATTTCGAGCTGACCCCGGTTCATCCACTCGGTCATCATGCCGACGACCGGCTCCTTCGTCTCGCCGAACTCGGTCGAGGATGCATTCTCGATCCCGGCGAGGTTGCGTGCGGCTTCGAGGCAGGCCATCTGCATGCCGAAGCAGATACCGAAATACGGCACCCTACGTTCGCGCGCGAACCGTGCCGCCTGGATCTTGCCTTCCGCACCGCGATAACCGAACCCGCCCGGCACCAGAATGCCGTGGACATGCTCGAGATAGCTCGACGCATCCTCGCGCTCGAAGATTTCCGAATCGATCCAGTCAAGATTGACCTTGACGCGATTGGCGATACCACCATGCACCAGTGCTTCGATCAGTGACTTATACGCGTCCTTGAGGCCGGTATATTTGCCGACGATGGCGATCGTTACCTCGCCTTCCGGATTGCGGAGGGTATCGACGATATGGTGCCAGCGGGAGAGATCCGGCGCGGCCTTTTCCTCCAGCCCGAAGATGCGCAGCACTTCCCGGTCCAGCCCTTCGGCATGGTAGGCCAGCGGCACCGCGTAGATCTGATCCACGTCGCGCGCCTCGATCACGGCGGTTTCGCGCACATTGCAGAACAGCGCGAGCTTGCGCCGCTCGCCCTCCGGAATCGGCCGGTCGGTGCGGCAGAGGAGAATGTCGGGCTGGATGCCGATCGAGCGCAGCTCCTGCACGGAATGCTGCGTCGGCTTGGTCTTGAGTTCGCCCGCGCTCGGGATGAACGGCAGCAGCGTCAAATGGACGAAAAGCGAATGCCGCTCCGGCAGATCGTTCTTCAACTGGCGGATCGCCTCGAAGAACGGCAGGCCCTCGATATCGCCGACCGTACCGCCGACCTCGATCAGCGCGAAGTCGTAGCCCTCGTTGCCCGAGAGCACGAAATTCTTGATCGCATCGGTGACGTGCGGGATCACCTGCACGGTGCCGCCGAGGTAATCGCCCCGCCGCTCCTTGGCGATGATCTCCTGATAGATCCGCCCGGTGGTGATGTTGTCCTGCTTGATGCAGGAGCGCCCGGTGAAACGCTCGTAATGGCCGAGGTCAAGATCGGTCTCGGCACCGTCGTCCGTCACGAACACTTCGCCATGCTGATAGGGCGACATCGTGCCGGGATCGACGTTGAGATACGGATCGAGCTTGCGCATGCGGACCTTGTAGCCGCGCGCCTGAAGAACGGCGGCAAGAGCCGCCGATGCAAGGCCTTTTCCGAGGGAGGAAACCACGCCGCCTGTGATGAAAACATATCGCGTCATGGGACTTGATCTTTAGCTCTAAAGTTTCGATTCGCGCAAAAGAAAAAGCGCCATCCACAACGGACGGCGCTTCATGGCCGGTAACCCGGCGCTGGATTAGGGCTTTGGCGCGTTCTGGCCGCCCTGAAGCTGCTTGAGCTGGTCGAGCACGTTCGGCGTGCCGCCGGTGCCCGGCGTGGGCGCGGTCTGACCCGGCGGGGGTGGTACGGAATTATCGAGCGGCGAGGAAGGCGCGCGACCACGCGCCGCGATCACGGCCAGCATCAGCGAGGTGACAAAGAACGCCGCGCCGAGGATGGCCGTCGTTTGCGTCAGCAGGTTCGCCTGCCCGCGCCCTGTCATGAAGCCGGAGGGGCTCGACCCCATGCCAAGACCGCCGCCTTCGGAACGCTGGAGCAGCACCACGCCGCACAGCGCGATGACGATGAGCAGGTGAACGACGATGAGAACGGTTTCCATGGAAGCCTACGTTTTTCCGCTGGCGGGAATTGAAGCCCGCCTCTTAACCTCAATATCGGGAGAGGGAAAGCGAAAAACCACCCCCGAAGAGGCGCTCACGCCGCCTCGACGATAGCCATGAAATCAGCCGCCTTGAGACTCGCGCCGCCGACAAGCGCGCCGTCGACATCCGTGAGCGCGAGGATTTCCTTTGCATTCGATGGTTTCACTGAGCCGCCGTAGAGGATCCGGATCTTGCCCGCGGCGTCCTTGCCGAGCAACCGTGCGAGGGTCTTCCGGATATCGGCGTGAACCTCCGCAATATCCTGGATCGTCGGTGTGAGGCCCGTGCCTATCGCCCAGACAGGCTCATAGGCAATCACGATCTGTGCGGCATTGGCGTTGGCGGGCATCGAGCCCCTCACCTGCTTGCCGACGATCGCCAGCGCCTTGCCGGCCTCACGCTGCGCCTTGGTCTCGCCGACGCAGATGATGGCGACCATCCCCTGCGCAATCACTGCCTCGGCCTTGGCTTTCACCTCGGCATCGGTCTCGCCGTGGTCGGTGCGGCGCTCGGAATGGCCGACGATCACCGCGCTCGCGCCGGCGTCGAACAGCATCGCGGCCGAAAGGTCGCCGGTATGGGCGCCTGCATCCTTCGCGTGGCAATCCTGCGCGCCGATGGCGATGCCGGAGCCGAGCGCCGAAGCCGCGGCCGGAAACAGCAGGGTTACCGGGGGGCAGATCAGCATGTCGTCCCTGGCGCGCAGGGCCGGCGTGAAGGCCCGCGCCATGCCCGAAAGTTCGCGCGCAGCCCGTTCATCTTCCAGTTTCCAGCAATCAGCGGCTTGCGCATCGTCGTCCCTCTCCAATCAATAAGTCAGAGCATGCTGCGATCAACCGGCTTCTGCCTAATCGCAACATACTCCAGCCGAATTCGATGGAGCGCGGCGTATCACGCACCCGCGCCGGCTTCAATTGCCGAAGCAAAATCGCGGCCCGGATCAAGAAAATGCCGCTTTCCGGGCCTTTGGCTTGCTTGCGTTGCGCGCCATCGGTCCCTATGGTCCGGCGCCATTCGCCCCCGAAGTGAAACGAGCGATCGAAGACCATGCTGAACGCCATCCGCACCGCCTCCTCCAAAT
>DAORNC010000047.1:7656-9087 GCA_035440785.1 Rhabdaerophilum sp.
TGTCCTGACCGTCATCATGGGCGTCCTGATCGTATCCTTCGCAATCTGGGGCATCGGCGACATCTTTCGCGGCGGCGTCAACCGGACCGTGGCGAGCGTCGGCTCGGAGAAGATCAGCGCGGACGATTTCCGCAATGCGTTCAATCTCGAACTGCGGCGCCTCCAGCAGCGCACGCGTCGTCCTGTAACGACGGAGCAGGCGCGGGCCTTCGGCCTCGACAAGAACCTCCTCAATCAGATGATCGACGAATCCGCGCTGCGGCAGAAGGCCGAGTCGCTCGGCCTCGCCGCGGATCAGGCGACGGTGCTCAAATCCATCACCGAGGCGGCGGAATTCAAGACCGGCGGCCTCTTCGACCGCAACAAGCTCGGCGATTATCTCCAGCAGACAGGCCTGAGCGAACAGGGCTTCATCAAGAAGCAGGGCGAATTGTTGCTGCGCATCCAGCTCTATCAGGGCCTCGCGGGCGGCCTGGCCGGCTCGACCGCGCTCGGACAGGCGATCCACCAGTATCGCGATGAAGAGCGCAACCTCGATCTCGTGGTGATTCCGGCAGACAAGGTGGCGGCACCCGCAGCGCCGGACGATGCCACGCTGAAGGCGTTCTATGTCGATCGCAAGGCGCAGTTCCGCACCGTCGAGACCCGAAAGGTGACGATGATCCGTCTCTCGCCTGCGGATTTCGCCAAGGACCTCACGGTCACCGAGGCCGATTTCAAGGCGTATTACGAGAAGCAGATCGCGGCGGGCCGTTTCGGCTCGCCCGAGAAGCGGCAGGCCCAACGCGTGCTCTTCGACAACGAGGCCGATGCCAAGGCGGCGGCGGAGAAGTTGGCCGGCGGCATGACCTTCGAGGCCCTGCTCGCCGAGAAGAAACTGGCGGAGAAGGACGTCGATCTCGGCCTCAAGAGCGCAGCTGAAATCGCCGATCCGGCGGTCCGCGCGGCGGTGTTCGCCACCGAGGCCGGGAAAATCTCCGCCCCGATCAAGGATCCGTTCGGGTTTGTGCTGATCCGCGTCAGCAAGGTCGAGCCGGCTACCAGGACGCCGTTCGAGACCATCCGCGCACAGATCGAAACCGAGACGCGAGCCGACAAACTCCAGCACGATCCGACGATCTCGAAGAAGATGGCGGATACCTTCCGAGCGATCGAGGACCAGCGGATTGCCGGCAAGAGCCTCGCCGAGGCCGCGAAGGGGGGTAATATTCCGGTCATTTCGATTGCCGAACTCGATCGGCAGGGGCAGGACGGTAACGGCAAGAAGGTCGATGTGCCGGGTGGAATCGATGCTGTGAACTCGGTTTTTGCCTCCGACATCGGCCTCGACAACGAGCCGCTTCAACAAAAGGACGGCGGCTACGTGTGGTTTGAGGTCAACGGCGTCGATCCGGCGCGGGTGCGCTGGATCCTGGAATGGGCGACCCAGCC
>DAORNC010000047.1:9134-21740 GCA_035440785.1 Rhabdaerophilum sp.
GGCCGAATTCGTGACCGGTCTTGTCAAGAAAGTCGAGGGCGGTACCGCGCTGGTGCTGGTCGCCAGCGAGCTTGGCCTGCCGGTCCAGCGCGTCGCGGGTGTCAAGCGCGCGAGCCGCGATGCAACCCTCGGCGCCGCCGGTGTCGAGCGCGCGTTCTCTGGCCCGGTCGGCAAGCCGGTCTCGGCGGCGGGGCCGGATGGCGCAAGCCGCCTGCTCATCGTTCCGGTCGAGACGAGCCTGCTGCCCTACGATCCGGCTTTGGACGAGAAGTCGGGCCTGCTCAAGCAGATCGCGGCGAACATGTCCGAAGACGTGCTGATGCAGTATACGGCTGCGATCCGCAAGGAACTCGGCGTTTCGATCAACCAGTCGGTGCTCAACCAGGCGCTCGGCCAGACCAACTGACGCAGCGGGTTCTCGCATGACCACCGAACCCTCCTTCGAGGTCTTCGAACGACGCTTCCGTGACGGTGACGCACAATGTCTCGCCCGCAGGCTGGTCGCCGATCTCGAAACGCCGGTCTCCGCCTTCCTGAAAATGAAGGCGCTCGCAGGCGAGACGCCGTGCTTCCTGCTCGAATCCGTCGAAGGCGGGCAATCGCGCGGGCGCTATTCGATGATCGGACTGCTGCCGGACGTTGTCTGGCGTTGCGATGGTGCGCGCACGGAGATCAGCCGCAACGGCGAAACCGAGGCGATGACCGGCAAGCCGCTCGACAATTTGCGGGCGCTGCTCGCTGAAAGCCGTATTCCGCATCTCGACGGCCTGCCGCCGATGGCAAGTGGCGTGTTCGGCTTCCTCGGCTACGACATGGTGCGCCATATGGAGCGCCTGTCCGCCGCCAAGCCCGATCCAATCGGTGTGCCCGATGCCTTGATGATCCGGCCGACCATCCTGCTCGTCTTCGATGCGGTGAAGGACGAGATCGTTGTCGTCACCCCGGTGTTTCCGAAAGTCGGGCAGTCTCCGCGCGCTGCCTATGAAGCGGCGAACGACAGGCTCAACACCGCCATCGATGCGCTGGAAGCACCGCTTCGCCACCCGGACGAGCCTGCCGACCTCGCGGCACGCCTGCCGGAGGCGCAATCGAACACCGCACCGAGCGAGTACGAGGCGATGGTTGCGCGCGCGAAGGAATACATCCTCGCCGGTGACATCTTCCAGGTCGTGCTTTCGCAGCGCTTTTCCTGCCCTTTCGATCTCGATGCTTTTTCGCTCTACCGCGCGCTCAGGCGTGTGAACCCCTCGCCTTATCTCTGCTATCTCGATTTCGTCGGCTTCCAGATCGTCTGTTCGAGCCCGGAAATCCTCGTCAAGGTCGCGAACGAGGACAAGGGCGGTCGCAAGGTCACGATACGGCCGATTGCCGGCACGAGAAAACGGGGTGCCACCCCCGCCGAGGACAAGGCACTAGAAGAAGAGCTGCTCGCCGATTTCAAGGAGCGCGCCGAACACCTGATGCTGCTCGATCTCGGCCGCAACGATGTCGGCCGTGTGGCCGAGATCGGCTCGGTCCGGGTGACGGACAGCTTCTTCGTCGAGCGCTACAGCCAGGTGATGCACATCGTCTCCAACGTCGAGGGCGTGCTCGATCCGCAATACGACGTGATCGACGCGCTGGCGGCAGGCTTTCCGGCCGGCACGGTCTCCGGCGCGCCGAAAATCCGCGCGATGGAGATCATCGACGAACTCGAGAGGGACAAACGCGGGGCCTACGCCGGTGCGATCGGCTATTTCGGGGCAGACGGCGCGATGGACACCTGCATTGTCCTGCGCACGGCGGTGGTGAAGGATGGCATGATGCATGTGCAGGCTGGCGCCGGCATCGTGCACGATTCGGTGCCGGCTTCCGAGCAGGCGGAATGCGAGAACAAGGCGAAGGCGTTGTTTCGCGCCGCCGAGGAAGCGGTGCGCTTTGCATCGCGCGGGAAAAGAGGGCAATAGCGCCTACGGTTCCTCACCCAGCGCCTTCAGCGCATCGGTGCTGTCCTTCACCGTGGAAGACCCCGGTTTTGAGAGTCGGATCGCCTCGCGGTGATCCTTGATCGCACCCTCGCGGTCTCCCAGAGCAGCCTTGGCATGGGCGCGGGTGTTCAGCGTGGCTGGATCGTCGGGGCGTAGTTTCAGCGAACGCTCGGAGAGTTCGAGGCCCTTGGCGAAATCGCCGAGCTTGAATTTCGACCACCCGAGGTTGTTGAGGTTTCCGGCATGGTCTGGCGAGAGGGCGATGGCCTTTTCGAGCACTGGTACGACCTCGGCATGGCGTTCGAGGTTGCTGAGACTATTGCCCAGTTCGGTAAGTGCGGACAGATCATTGGGCTTCGATTCGAGATATTTTCGGAAACTCGTGGCTGCGTTGTCATAATCACGGGTTCGCTTATGGAAATAGCCGGCGGTCTTGATGTTCTCTTTGTTGTCCGGTTCAATTTTGAGTAATTTTTCCAGTGTTTCGAGACCTTTCGCCTTTATGGCGGGGGTCGGGTTCTTCTCGTGCATCTTACCGTAGAGTATAATAAGATTTCGGGTTGCAAAGGCATAGCTGGGATCAACAGCGATTGCCGCAAGATACATCGTTTCGGCTTCTTCTAGTTTACCCAGCCGCTCCAGAACCGCCCCATAGTTGTTGAGGTATCTCCGATTTTTCGGAGCCAGCGCAGCCGCCTTTGCGTAATCTTCAACGGCGGACCGATCGTCTTTCTTTTCGGTGTCGTAAATCCAGGCGCGCTCGTGCCAGTAGGAAGGCTCCAACGGATTCAACGTGATCGCTCTTCCGAACTGGGCGATCGCTTCGTCAGGCTTCCTGAGCTCGCGAAGCATGACGCCGCGCCAGTAGAAAATCTCGGCATTCCTGGGCGCGAGTTTTTCAGCCTGTTCGGTATCGAGGATCGCGTTGTCCGTCTGGCCGGCCATGAAGGCGTTACGTCCGCGCAGGACGAAGACATCGGGCTGGTTTGGCTCGAGCAGTAGCGATTGCGTCAGTGCTTCGTAGGCGCCCTTGTAATCCTTCGCCTCGAACAGGATATTTCCTTTTAGGGACTGGACCTTCGCACTGCTGTTCCGCTTCAGGAAATCGTCGATCGCAGGAAGTGTGTCCTTGCCCAGTCCAAGCAACTTTGCGGAATTGACTGTGCGGATGAAGTTGTGTTCGCGGACCGTCGCGAGCGACAGTGCCTTCGCCAGGTCTTTCCTGGCTGCTTCGACATTCTTCAAACCGATATAGGCGCCAGCTCGATTGAGATACACATCTTCCATCTTAGGCAGTTTGGGAACGAGCGCCGTGGAACCGTCGAGCGCGGCCGCATAGTTGAGCCTACGAAGATCGAGAGTGTTCTGTATCAGTTTGACATACGCTTCATCCGGCGCGATGGCGCGCGCGGACTGAATGAGTTTCTCGGCATTGGCGAGCCGTTTCTTTTCAATCTCACTCCCCGCGAGCATCAGGATCGGGAAGAGATTGCGTGGATCGACGGCGATGGCTTCCTTCATCAGCCTTTCGCCCTCAGCGGTAAGTTCTTCAGCGAAAGCATTGTCCTTTGCTGTCGCTGCGACAGCGCGCCAGGCCAGATGATTGGAACGGAATCGCTGATCACGCTTGGAAACGTCGGTCAGCTTCAGCGCACGCTCAATTTTCCCAAGACAGGCGGCATCTAGCCGAGACTCGGTCAGGAGCTTCCGGCAATATGAAAGGTCCGGCAGCCGATCCTGTGCCTTGGCCGAACCTGCCGCCAAGCCAAACACCAGCGCGACGACAACACTCCGCATACCGGTCCTCCTATTCCTACGCTGATCGTTCCAGACGCAACGCCGCGAGGCAAGTCGCACCGGCGGGATTTCCCGTTTCCCCTTGACCTCCTTTCCCCCTTGCGCTTGGAGTGAATCCGGATTTTCGAGGTTCCCGGGTTTCATCATTCCATGCGCGTCGCCCTGATCGACAATTATGACAGCTTCACCTTCAACGTGGTCCATGCCCTCGGCAAGGAAGGCGCGAAGGTCGATGTCTGGCGTAACGATGCGATCGGCGCGGAGGAGCTGATGGCGCGGAAGCACGAGGCGATCGTGATCTCGCCCGGCCCCTGCACGCCGAACGAAGCCGGTGTTTCGCTCGATGTCATCAAGACGGCGGCGGGTAAGGTGCCGCTGTTCGGGGTTTGCCTCGGGCATCAGGCGATTGGGCAGGCGTTCGGCGGCAAGGTGATCCGCGCGAACCCGATGCACGGCAAGCTTTCGCGTATCACGCATGACGGCAAGGGCCTGTTCCGCGGCATCAACGGCCCGGTCGAGGTGACGCGCTATCACTCGCTGGTTGTCGAGGCGGCATCGATGCCGGCGGATCTCCTCGCCACCGCGCGCAGCGAGGATGGCCTCGTTATGGCGCTCCAGCACCGCGCGATGCCGGTTTACGGCGTACAGTTTCACCCGGAATCGATCGCAACCGAGCAGGGCCAGCAGATCTGCCGGAACTTCCTGACGCTGGCGCGCGAGTTCAACGCGTGTACGCGCGCTGCCTGAGGGGTTGAGAGTATGGATGCGTTCAAACCACTGATCGCCAAGGTTGCCGCTGGGCTGCCGCTTTCCGGCCCGGAAGCGGAAATGGCCTTCAGCCAGATCCTCTCGGGCGAATCGACGCCCGCTCAGACAGCTGGCTTCCTGATCGCCCTGCGCGTGCGCGGCGAGACGGTCGAGGAAATCACCGGCGCGGTGAAGGCGATGCGCGGCAAGATGCTCGCCGTGCCGCCGGTCACCGGCGCGATCGATGTCGTAGGCACCGGCGGCGATGCCTCGGGGTCGTGGAATGTCTCCACGCTCGCCGGGTTGATCGTCGCCGCCTGCGGCGTGCCGGTCGCGAAACACGGCAATCGAGCGGCCTCCTCCAAGTCTGGCGCGGCGGATATCCTTCAGGCGCTGGGCGTCAAGATCGGCCTCACGCCGGCGGAAGTCACGAACTGCATCGCCAAGACCGGCTTTGCCTTCATGGTCGCACCCGCCCACCATCCGGCGATGCGCCATGTTGGCCCTGTGCGCACCGAGCTCGGCACGCGGACGATCTTCAACCTGCTCGGCCCTCTCTCCAATCCGGCGGGCGTGAAGCGGTTGCTGCTTGGCGTATTCGCCGAAAGCTGGCTTGAACCGATCGCCGAGACCCTGCGCGATCTCGGCACGACACGCGCCTGGGTAATGCACGGCTCGGACGGACTGGACGAGATCACCACCACCGGGCCGACATCGGTGGTGGAACTGAAGGACGGAGCGATCCGCCGTTTCGAGATAACGCCGGAGGATGCCGATATCGCCCGCGCTGAACCAGAAGCCCTCAAGGGCGGAGAGCCCAGCCAGAATGCGGCGGCGCTGCTCGCGGTCGTCGGCGGCGAGAAAAACGCCTATCGCGATATCGCGGTTCTGAACGCGGCAGCGGCGCTGGTGGTAGCGGACAAAGCCAATTCGCTGCGCGAAGGTGCTGCGATCGCGGCTGCCGCGCTCGATTCCGGGCGGGTCGCGCAGTTGCTCCACGATGTCGTGCGGGTCTCGAACGAGGTTCCGGCGTGAGCGATATCCTCAGAAAAATCGAAGCAACCAAGCGTGAGAAAATCGCCGCCGCCAAGCTGCGCGCGCCGGAAGCAGCGCTGCGCACCCGAGCCGAGGTGCAGGAACGACCGCGCGGGTTTATCCGTTCCATCGAGAACCGGATCAATGAAGGCTTCGCGCTCATCGCCGAGATCAAGAAGGCGAGCCCGTCCAAGGGGCTCATCCGCCCGGATTTCGATCCACCTGCCCTCGCCCGCGCCTATACACAGGGTGGCGCAACCTGCCTCTCGATCCTGACCGACGGACCGTATTTCCAGGGTGCGCCAGAATACCTCGTTGCCGCGCGCGCCGCGACCACGCTGCCGGTCATCCGCAAGGATTTCATGATCGACACTTATCAAGTGCTCGAGGCCCGCGCGATGGGTGCCGATTGCATACTCGTCATCATGGCTTCGGTCGATGATGCACTGGCGCGGGACCTGATCGAGACCGCGCATGGCCTTGGCATGGATGCGCTCGTCGAGGTGCATGACGAAGGGGAAATGGAGCGGGCGCTGAAGCTCCCCTCGAAGCTGGTCGGCATCAACAATCGCGATCTGAAGACCTTCCACGTTGATCTCGCCGTTTCTGAGCGCCTCGCACCGATGATGCCGGCCGATCGCATCCTCGTCGGCGAGAGCGGCATCTTCACCCATGACGACTGCCTGCGGCTCGCCAAATCCCGCATCTCGACCTTCCTCGTCGGCGAGAGCCTGATGCGGCAGGCGGATGTCGTGCAGGCAACCCGTGACTTGCTCAACTTGCCCGAAATCCGGAATATCGCATGAGCGGAGATCGCCTCACCCATCTCGACGCGACCGGCGCGGCTTCGATGGTCGATGTCGGCGACAAGGCGATCACGATCCGCGAGGCTGTCGCCGAGGGCCGCGTCGTCATGACGCAGGCAGCGCTCGATCTTATCCGCTCGGGGATGACCAAGAAGGGCGATGTCATCGCCGTCGCGCGCATCGCCGGTATCATGGCGGCCAAGAAGACACACGAGCTGATCCCGCTCTGCCATCCGTTGCTTCTGACCAAGGTTTCGGTCGATATCGAGCCGGATGAAGCGCTGCCTGGGCTTCATGTCCGCGCCCTTGCCCGTGTCTCCGGCCAGACCGGCGTCGAGATGGAGGCGCTGACGGCGGTTTCCGTCGCCTGCCTCACGATCTACGACATGGCCAAGGCCGTCGACCGGACGATGCGGATCGAGGGCATGCGCTTGCTTGAAAAATCGGGCGGCAAATCCGGCGATTGGCGGGTGCAAGAGCGGTGAGCGAAGCTGTGAACGGAGCCTCGAAGCGGGGCGGCATGCTGCCGGTCGCCGAAGCACTGGCCATCGTTCTTGAGGTTGCCCGCAATCATCGCACTTCGGAAGAACTTGTCGCGGTCGAGGCCTGCGACGGGCGTGTGCTGGCACAGGATCTCGTCTCTCTTCGCACCCAGCCGCCCTATGATGCCTCGGCGATGGATGGGTTTGCGATCCGTGCCGCCGACAGCGATCCGCCCGGCAGGCCCTTGAAGCTAATTGGCGAGAGCGCGGCGGGCCATCCTTTCGGCGGCTCGGTCGGCACCGGAGAGGCGATCCGGATTTCCACCGGCGCGAAGATGCCCTCCGGCGCCGACACCGTTCTCATCCAAGAAGACGCCGATGTGTCCGGCGATACAGTCGTGGCTCGTGCCGCCATCGATCCCGACCGCCACATCCGCCGAGCAGGCCGCGATTTTAGCGCGGGAGATGCGCTGCTCGCCGCCGGTCGCCGTCTGGCACCGGGTTCGATCGCACTTGCCGGCGCCATGAACCACGCCGTCCTACCTGTCTTCCGTCAGCCGCGCTTTGCGATCCTCGCGACCGGTGACGAGCTCGCCCTGCCCGGCACGACCGAGAATCCAGACGCCATCATTGCCACCAACGGCTATGCCGTCGCCGCGCTCAGCCGCCGCGCCGGAGCCGAGGTGATGGAACTCGGCATCGCCAAGGATACGCCCGAGAGTGTGCATGCCGCCTTCGACGCGGCGGAAGACTGGGGTGCGGACTGTCTCGTGACCATCGGCGGGGCGTCGGTTGGCGTGCATGATCTTATCGCCGGCATCAGCGCCGAGCGCGGCGCGAAGACACTGTTCCGCAAGGTCGCGCTGCGACCGGGAAAGCCCTTCACATTCTCGACCACGGATCGCGGCCGTCGTTCAGTGATTGCCGGCCTGCCCGGCAACCCGATTTCCGCGCTCGTCTGCGCGCGGCTGTTCCTTGTGCCGATGATTGCGGCGATGCAGGGCGACCTCGCCGCCGGGGAGGCCGATGTCGAAACGGTGCTTCTCGGCGCTGAACTCCCGGCCAACGACGAGCGGCAGGACCATTTGCGTGCCGTTCTTACGCGGGACAGTGCTGGCCGCACGGTCGCGACGCCGCTCGGTGATCAGGACTCCTCGCTCCTCGCGATCTATGCCAGGGCACAGGCGCTCATCGTCCGGGCGCCTTTCGCTCCGGCAGCCAGCGCGGGCGAACCCTGCCCGATTCTTCGTATCTGATACCCTGATATTGCTGGAACACTTGCTGAACACTCCTGGCCCATGTTAGAAATGTTCCGGTTTTGTTTTGGATGATTCTATTGCGAGGACGGCGATGCTGACCAAGAAACAGATCGAGTTGCTGCGCTTCATTCACGAGCGGCTTTCGGAGAACGGCGTGCCGCCCTCCTTCGACGAGATGAAGGACGCGCTTGATCTCAAGTCGAAATCCGGAATCCATCGGCTCATTCTGGCGTTGGAAGAGCGCGGGTTCATCCGCCGCCTGCCGAACCGAGCGCGGGCGCTTGAGGTTATCCGCCTCCCGGATACGCAGGTGCCCCGCGCCGGGCGCCAGCGCACCGAACAGCGTTTCGATGTGCGACGTCTCCAGAAGATGCGCCAGCGCTTCGCGCCGAGCGTGATCGAGGGCGATCTCGGCAGAGTGAAACAGCCGGCGGCCGCCGCGGTCGACCATACGCGCACCGTTGCTATTCCCGTCATGGGACGCATTGCCGCCGGCACGCCGATTTCCGCGATCCAGCATCGCAGCCACACAGTCGAGATTTCGCCGGATTTTCTCAGCCACGGCGAACACTACGCCTTGGAGGTGCGCGGTGACTCGATGATCGAGGCCGGTATTTTCGACGGCGATCTCGTGGTGATCCGCAAGCAGGAGACGGCGGACAGCGGCGATATCGTCGTCGCGCTGGTCGACGAGGAAGAGGCGACGCTGAAGCGCTTGCGCAAGCGCGGCGCTTCCGTGGCGCTCGAAGCCGCCAACCCGAATTACGAGACGCGTATTTTCGGCCCTGATCGCGTGCGTGTTCAAGGCAAGCTGGTCAGCCTCGTGAGGCGTTACTGATCGCCGGCCTTCTGCTGTGGGAGAAGCGCCGGATCATCGTCGAGCGTTTCCGGTCCTGAGGGTCTCCGGACCGATGATGGCTTGACCAGTAGGGGCTTTTCGATGGCGACGGCTTTCTTGCGCCACGGTCGGTCTATCGCCGGGTCGAGGGTAGTCTGGGTTTTCCATTCGACGGATGAGCGCGAACGGATCAGTGTCGCGCCGTAACGCTCGAAATGAGCCTTGTCGAGAACATGTTGCCCTTCGTGGGAGCAGGTGGCGATCGTCGGCAGATTCGAGATGATGATGTCGGCACGCTGGCAGTCTTCGCGCAGACTTGCGCGGTCGGCTACGAGGGCGACCGAGCGGCCGTCCGCGAGCCGACCGACGCATCCTTTATTGTCGCAGCGGGTATCCTGCCGGAGCGAAGCTGCGCTCGGTTCGCGCCCGTCGCCCAGCGCGGGAAGCCACTGGCTGAGGGTGAAGCGGTTTGGCGAGCCGACGGCAAGGAGGCGGTAGCGTCCATCCTGCGCGCGGACAAGCGCGGTCCGCCCGTCCTGATTGACGACGATATCCGGCAGGGCGGGCGCGCGCAGGAACGGGAGCGCCGCGAGAAGGGGCACGAGGGCAGCGGCCCGCAGGATCGTCCGGAAGCCGATGAAGATCAGCAGGGCGAGCACGAGCAGCGCGAAACCGGCACCGTGGACATGCGCGGTGGTGACTGATGCGTTCTCGAAGGATGCGACCCAGCTGGCGACGACAAGTACGCCCCTCACCCCTTCACCCATGATCGCCCAGACGATGCCGTCGAGGCCGAACGGCACCAGCAGCGTGCCGGCGACTGCGCAGGGCATGACGACGAGGGAAACGAGCGGGATGCCGAGCGCATTGCCGATCAGGCCGAGCGGGTTGAGGCGATGGAAATGGTGGGCCGAGAACGGTGCGGTCGCGAGCGTCGCGACCAGCGTCGTCGCGCCGATCGCCACGAAGGCCATTAACAGTTTCATGCCCGCGCGCTGCATGGCGCCGTGCTCGCTCCGGGGGCGGCCGGCTTTCCAGTCCTGCCATGCCCGGTTCGCGCCGATAAGGCACCCCACGGCGGCAAAAGACATCTGGAAGCTCGGGCCGAGCAGCGCCTCCGGTTCGGCGAGCAGCACGAGGATGGCGGAGATCGCGAGATTGCGCATCGCGAGCGCCGGGCGGTCGAACAGGATGGCGCCGAGCATGACCAGCGTCATCACCAGCGATCGGACGGTCGCAACCTCCGAGCCCGAGAAGATGCAGTAGGCGATGGCGCCGAGCATGGCGCCGGCTGCGGCATATTTCTTGACCGGGTAGCGGAGCGCGACGGACGGAAACGCGGCGAGCAGCGCCCGCAGGCTCCAGAACAGCACGCCGGCGGCCAATACCATGTGCAGGCCGGAGATCGAGACGATATGATAGAGACCGGAGGCACGCAGCTCGTCGTTGGTTGTCTCGGGAATGAGCCCGCGCTTGCCGGTAATGAGGGCCGCCGCGAGTGCACCGGCCTCCCCGCCGATCGCGGTGGCGATACGGAGGGTCAGGGTGTTCCGCCACCGGTCGATTGCCGCCAGTGCGCGGAGATCAAGCGGGGCCAGCTCCGGCGGCGTCCCCTTCGCGACCGCGCCGATAGCGTAACCGACCCCGCCTGTCGCGCGGAAGAAGGCCTCACGACGAAAATCATAGCCACCCGGCAGGGCCGGTTCTGAGGGCGGCATCAGCCGCGCCCTGATCGTGACGAACGCGCCCGGCTCGACCCCGCTGCGGCCGGGGATGCCGAGGCGTACACGGTAAGGTTGCGCTGCTTCCGCGATCCCCTCGATCTTGGTGACCCTCAACGTCACGCGCTGCCTGGACTGGAGCAGATCGACGGTCTCCACATGGCCGGAAACCATGCCGAAAACCTCACGATCGAGCATCGGCGAGGCCATGAGGGCGGTGCGGACCGTAGCACCCGTGAAACCCAGCATGACGAATAGGATGGCGATGGAAACCATGCGTGGCGCCCCGCGCGTCAGGAGCGCAAGCGGCAGTGCGGCGAGCGCCGAGATGGCCCCTGCCCAGAGGGCAGGCTCCTCCCGCGCGCCGAAATAGGCAAGGATGCCGATCCCCAGTGCGACCGGCAGCCACAGAAAGCCTGTGCGATGCCCGGCCTCGCGTGACAACAGAGCGTGGAACGCCGTCAGGAGAGAGTCGTCGGCGGCTTCCCGGCGCGCAGGACCGCCCGCCGCCGCCAGCGCCAATCCGACTGAACGCTTTCCCGCTTCCCTCATCCGACGCGCCATCCGGCTCGCGCGACAGGCTCTTTCGCGCGCCCCTGCCCCATGCTAGAGCGCGATCCGGGTGCCGACAATCGAGGTCCCGTTTTTTCCCGCCGCTTTCGCACGATCCTAACTGTTTCGAGAACCGCCGATGTCTGCTGTCGTCACGCGCTTTGCTCCCTCGCCTACCGGCTTCCTGCATATCGGCGGGGCGCGCACGGCCTTGTTCAACTGGCTGCTGGCAAAGCGGCTCGGCGGCAAGATGCTGTTGCGGATCGAGGATACAGATCGCGCGCGCTCGACGCCCGAGGCGATCGAGGCGATCCTCGATGGCTTGAAGTGGCTCGAACTCGGTTGGGATGGCGAGGTGATCTACCAGTACGCCCGCGCCGACCGGCATCGCGCCGTAGCTCACGAGATGCTCGCGAAGGGAGCAGCCTATCGCTGCTACGCAACCCCTGAGGAACTCGACGCGATGCGCGAAAAGGCCAAGGCCGAAGGCAAGCCGATGCGCTATGACGGTCGCTGGCGCGACCGCTCCGAGGCCGACTGCGCGGCCGCCGAGGCCAAGGGACTTAAACCGGTCATCCGCCTCAAGGCGCCGCAGGACGGCGAAACGAGCGTCGACGATCTCGTGCAGGGGCGCGTTACCTGGACGAACGACAACCTCGACGACCTCGTACTGCTGCGCTCGGATGGTAACCCGACCTACATGCTCGCTGTGGTCGTGGACGATCACGACATGGGGGTCACGCACGTCATCCGCGGCGACGATCACCTGACCAACGCCGCCCGACAGACGCAGATCTATCAGGCGATGGGATGGGATGTGCCGGCGATGGCGCATATCCCGCTCATCCACGGGCCGGATGGCGCCAAACTCTCGAAGCGCCACGGCGCGCTCGGCGTCGAGGCCTATCGCGCGATGGGCTATCTGCCGGTGGCACTGCGCAATTATCTCGTGCGCCTCGGCTGGAGCTTCGGCGATCAGGAAATCTTCTCGACCGAAGAGATGATCGCGGCATTCGATCTGAAAAACGTCGGCCGTTCTCCGGCACGGTTCGATTTCGCCAAGCTGGAGAACCTCAATGGTCATTATATGCGGCAGGCGAGCGATGCCGACCTGATGGCGGGCATCGAGACCGTGCTGCCGCACATTGAGGGTGGCGCGGCAATCGCGGCGAAGCTCGATTCCGGGCTGCGCGCGAAGTGGCTTCAGGCGATGCCGGGCCTGAAGGAACGCGCGAAGACGCTGGTGGAACTCATCGACGGCGCCCGTTTCCTGTTTGCTGTCCGGCCGCTCGCGCTCGACGAAAAGGGAGCCGAGATCCTCGCCAAGGGCGGGCGGGATGTGTTGCGGGGGTTGCTGCCGCGCCTCGAAGCCCTCCCCGGCTGGGATGCTGCCGCGCTGGAA
>DAORNC010000048.1:0-269 GCA_035440785.1 Rhabdaerophilum sp.
CCATCCAGTTGACGTTGCCACGCACGGTGTTGATCTCGCCGTTATGCGCGACCATCCGGTAGGGATGGGCGAGCTGCCAGGTCGGGAAGGTGTTGGTCGAAAAGCGTTGATGCACGAGCGCCAACGCACTCTCGAAGCGCGGATCGACAAGATCCTTGAAATAGCCGCCGAGCTGGGTTGCAAGCAGCATACCCTTGTACGTCACCGTGCGGCAGGAGACCGAGACGGGATAATAGGAGGCTTTTGCGCGCTCGGTCGAAAGGTAGAGC
>DAORNC010000048.1:511-8608 GCA_035440785.1 Rhabdaerophilum sp.
GGAAATATTGCCCGACGGCGTAGTGGCCGGGTTGCGGCAGTTCGAACCCCAGCTTCGCGCATTCTTCCCTGAAGAAGCGATGCGGAATCTGGACCAGCATGCCACAGCCGTCGCCGGCCTTCGGGTCGGCGCCCACCGCGCCGCGATGGTCGAGGTTCTCGAGGATCTTTAGACCCTGCTCGATGATCGTGTGGCTCTTGCGGTTCTTGATGTCCGCGACGAAGCCGACGCCGCAGGAATCCTTCTCATGGCGCGGATCATAAAGGCCCGAAGCCTCGGGCAGGCCGGGATCGCGCACCGGAAGCGGCTTTCGGAAGGCCGCGTTCGAGGCGCGTTTGGTGGCAGCACGCGTCGCCTGCTGGCTCTGCGCTACGGCCTCAAACATCGTCTCTCTCGTGGTCATCTTCCGCTCCTCAAAAGCTGGAATGCTGCGTTTGGCCGGGATCGGGGACATCCGATTCCGGTCGGCGTATCCGACAAGACAGGGCGCTACAGACACTCCGAGCCCGGTTTCCGGCCAGAACCTCGGGGAGAGAGGTCTTGCCGGAAGTCGGGCTCTTCGAGTAGGTCAGCAACACTGTCCTATCGGGAGGCACATAACCAGAAATGCGTCGGGGACACAAGGCCTGAATCAAGGAAATTTATTCCTTTTGTTGCCTGAACGGGGCAAAAATGCGCAATAAAATTACTGCAAGCGCATTACGGTCGAAAGAAAGCATCTGCCCAGCTCTTCATGGCGGCCAGCGGCCGTCATCGCGCCATAACGGCGGAATCGAACGCCGGTTGCCATTGCCAGAAAATCATTCTTGAGTGCCCCTTCCTTCCACCGGGTCTGAATCACCATGAATTTCATTTCGGATAACGTCGTCGGGGCGAGCGACAAGGTTCTCGCGGCGATCAACGCCGCCAACGCCGGCACGGCGGGCTCTTACGGTGCCGACGATTGGACCGCGCGGGTCGAGAGACAGCTCGACGCCTTTTTCGGGCGCGAGGTTACGGCCTTCATGGTCACGACCGGAACTGCCGCCAATGCGCTCGCCGCCGCCGCGATCTGCCCGCCCTGGGGCGCGCTTCTCACGCACCGCGAAAGCCACGTCATCGATGACGAATGCGGCGCGCCGGAATTCTACATGGGTGGTGCGAAGCTCATCGGCCTCCCCGGTACCGGCGGCAAGTTGACGCCGGAAACCATCGATGCTCACATCGCCAACGAGCCGGGTGGCACACGCCGGCCGCCGATAAAGGGATTGTCGATTGCGCAGGGCACCGAATTCGGACTTGTGTATTCGGTGGACGAGATCGCAGCCCTGACCGCAGCTGCGAAAGCGCACGGCCTCAGGACGCACATGGACGGCGCGCGCTTCTCGAACGCACTGGTCGCGCTTGGCTGCACGCCGGCCGAGATGACCTGGAAGGCCGGCATCGACGTCCTCTCGCTCGGCGGCACCAAGAACGGCTGCCTGATGGCCGAGGCCGTGGTGTTCTTCGATCCTGCCCTCGCCGAGGATTTCCGTTTCAAACGCAAGCGCGCCGGACAGACCCTCTCGAAGCAACGTCTGATCTCGGCCCAGTTCGAGGCATTCTTCGACAGGGAGCACTGGCGCGATCTCGCCCGTCACTCGAACGCGATGGCTGCCCGCCTCGCCGCCGGGCTCGCGTCACTCTCCCATGTCCGGCTCGGTTGGCCGCAGGAGATCAATCAGGTGTTCCCGATCGTCAGTCAGGGGCTCTGGACGCATCTTACCGAAGCCGGCGTGAAATGCATTGACTGGTCGGAAACTTCGCTGCCGCCGGACAATGCAGCCGGAGCGGACGAGGTCGTGCTGCGCTTAGTCACCTCCTTCCGCACCACCTCAGAGGAAATTGACCGGCTAGTCGCGATCTTCGCCGACTACCGCGGCAATTCGTGAAACAGCGCGTTTTTCCATCTTTTCGCCCCAAAAGACGTGCCTGTTCGGCGCTCATTAATCTGGCATGAACCATGTTCGGTGCCAGATCACGAAGCGCCGGCGCCCGGTCCGGCCGAACTGGAGAACCGATCATGGCTTCGGCGCGTTCCCTTTTCCTGCTTGCCGGTGGATTGTTGATCTCCGCAACGGTAGCTGAAACTGCCTCTGCGCAAGTTTACGTCCGCCCTTTCGGATATGGCGGAATCTGGCGCGGCGATGTGGTTCTGCCGCCGGTACCACGCGCTCCTGTCGGGATGCATCCGTCCGACCTGATCCTCGACCTTGAGGAACGGGGCTATCATTCGATGACAATCTCCGGCCGCCGGAGCGATGTCTACATTATCGACGGCATGAACCGGCGCAACGAGCCGGTGCGGCTGGTCGTGGATCGGTTCGACGGCGAAATTCTGGAACGCTTCTCGCGGCGGACGGACTCGGCCCGCCGGCCGCCGATGCCCGATATCGTCGAGCCGAAGCGCGAAGGCGAGCGCGGCCTGAAGAAATCGGGTTCCGTCGCGGAAATCCCCGCGCCGCCTCGCCGTCCCGCTGAACCGGATGCCGCGCCGGCAAGCCCGCCGGGAACAGATCTGCCGGCACGACGGCCACAGCCTGTTGCTCCGGCTCGCGACCCCTCGCTCTGGGCACCGAAGTCCTGAAATTCCGACAGCCAAAGCAACCGAACAAAAAAGGGGGCACCCTCGCGGGTGCCCCTTCGTGTTTTTCGGGTCTCGTCGACGGGAGGCCGGCGCCGGGGGTCGGCGCGCCGCAGCCGGTCAGGCAGCGATCTGCTCAACCGTCTTGAGGGTCGCACCCTCGCCGATCGGGATCACGCGCGGCTTCTTGGCCTCGGGAACCTCTCGCACGAGATCGACATGCAGCAAGCCGTTCTCGAGTCGGGCGGCCGTCACCGAAACATAGTCCGCGAGCTGGAACCGGCGCTCGAACTGGCGTGCGGCGATACCCTGGAACAGGAAATCGCGCTCGGAACGGTCGGACTCGATCTTCTTCTCGCCGCGGATGACAAGCGAGTTCTCCTCCGCCTGGATCGCGAGGTCGGCCTCGGTAAAACCGGCAACCGCGAGCGAAATCCGATAGGCGTTCTCGCCAGTCTTCTCGATGTTGTAGGGTGGATAGCTCTGAGTCGGCTGCTCGAAACCGCCGATCTGGTCCATTAGCGAGAACAGACGGTCGAAGCCCACGGTGGAGCGATAAAGGGGGGCAAGATCAAAAGAACGCATGGCATATCCTCCTTGAAGCGACATGCAGTCAGATCCGCCATCAGGCCGGATCCTCGGGTGAATGCAGCCGGTATTGGCCTGCACGAAACCAGAGTTGGGAAGCGTTGAGGACGGTTTCAAGAGGGGGCGTCGTATCCCGTTTCCTCCAAGGGATGCTGCACCGCAATGAACACGGGATGAATGCGACGGCCCGGCGGAGTTCAGGCGCGCCGTTCTAGAAGGAGAACATCGGGTCCGCCGGATTGCAGGCCCGGATAGTCGAGAGACCCGGCAATGTCACCGAAATCGCCCCTTCCCGAACGGGCTCCCGCCGCGCTTCCGCGTCGGCGCATGGTGCTGGTCGGCGCTCTGGTGCTTGGCGCATTCGCCTTGCCGATGGCCGCGTTTTCCGAAAGCCTGCCCGGACGCGTGGCGGAACGGCTCGGCCTGAAAGCACCGGTGCGTCAGGTTGCCACCTCGCCCCCGCACCTTCCGGGTTTCCGTAAGCAGGGAACGCTGCTCGTCGGCACCATGCGTGCCGAGGATGGTTCGAGCCTGCGCATGGTCTTTGATGCACGGACGATGACGCTCGTCGGCCTCAAGCAAGTCGAGCCCGCAACAACGACGACGACAGGTTGCGTAAGCCTCGCGCCGGATGCCCCCTTGCCCTCCGGGCGGCAGACTGCAAACTAGACGGGTTCGCCGGAGCCCCGTCTGATGCTCGATCATCTCGTCACCCCGCCTGAGGGCACCGCCTTTCCGGCAGGAATGGACGTCGCGCTTGTCACCGCTCCGGACGGGCTCCGCCTGCGCATGGCCTTCCTACCGTCCGGGGAGGCGGGGAAAGGCACTGTCTTCGTGTTGCAGGGACGCGCCGAATTCATCGAGAAATACGGTGAGGTCTTTACCGAGCTGCACGCGCGCGGCTTTTCTATCGCGACGCTGGACTGGCGCGGCCAAGGCGGTTCCGAAAGGCAGTTGCGCAACCCGCGCAAGGGCCATATCGAAGATTTCGACGATTATCTCCTCGATCTCGAGACTTTGGTCGCCGAAGCCGAGAGGCGCGGAATGCCGAAACCGTTCGGCGTCCTCGCGCATTCGACCGGGGCCTGCATCGCGCTGGTGGCCGCAGGGCGCGGCGAAACCCGTTTCCGCCGGATGGTAATGACGGCGCCCCTGACTGGCATCGCCGGTCTGAGGTTCCCAGGCGCGATGCGGATCCTTGCGCGCACGCTCACCAGCATCGGACTCTCCACCGCGTTCGTGCCCGGCGGCGGCGGAGAATCGGTCTCCGAAAAGCCGTTCGAGGGCAATGTGCTGACGGGCGATCCGGGCCGTTATGCCTCGGCGCACCGCTGGTTGGAGTCGGAGCCGTCTCTCGCGATCGGCGATCCTACCGTCGGCTGGGCCGACGCCGCCTTCGACGTGATGGCCGGCTTCCAGGAGGAGGGCTTCGGCCGCGAAAATCGCGCACCGATTCTCATGGTGCTTGCCGGGGCCGATCAGGTCGTCGATACGGCAGCCAGCGAGGCGCTGGCGCAACGGATGCGCGAGGCGAGCGCCATCATCCTATCCGGCGCGCGGCACGAAATCCTTATGGAGCGCGATGAGATCCGCGCCCGCTTCTGGGCAACGTTCGATGCCTTCATGCGGCTTGATGTCGAGGACTAGCTCCGCAGCAGCTTGAGCGCCTGCTCGTGCAGTTCGGGTGTCGCGGCGGCAACGATACGCCCGCCATCCTTCGCGCTTGCCCCCTCCCAGGTCGTGACGACGCCGCCAGCCCCCTCGATGATCGGGATCAGCGCGACGATGTCGTAGGCCTTCAGCCCCGTCTCGATCACGAGATCGACTTGCCCGGAAGCCAGCATCGCGTAGGCGTAGCAATCCGTGCCGTAGCGTGCGAGCCGGACTGCGGTCTCGACGCGCGCGTAGGCGGGCGCATCGCCGTCGCGGAACAGGCGGGGATCGGTAGTCATCAGGTAGGCATCCGCCAGCGACCTGCACTGGCTTGCCTGCAATTCGCTACGTCCGCGCGGTCCCTTGAGCCAGGCCTTGCCGCCGTCGCCGATGAACATCTCGCCGGTATAGGGTTGGTTCATCAGCCCCATCGCCGGCTCGCCACCGCGCATCAACCCGATCAACGTGCCCCAGACCGGGAGCCCGCAGATGAAGGAACGCGTGCCGTCGATGGGATCGACAACCCAAAGATATTCCGCATCAGGCCGCTCGGCGTCGAATTCCTCGCCGAGAATGCCGTGCGTCGGGAAAGTCGCGTTGATCGTCCGACGGATGACCGTCTCCGCCGCGCGATCCGCCTCGGTCACCGGGTCGAAGCGCTGGCCGTCCTTGTCATCGACCCGCATCTGCGTGCGAAAAAAGGGAAGGATCGCCTCGCCGGATTGGCGGGCCAGCGTCTCGACGAATGCGGAAAGATCGACCGGTCGCATGAATTTCCCTGCTCTGGCCCGCGCGAAAGGAGCCATCCTCCTATGACGCAGTCACGCATTTGCCGCAAGCCGAGCGAGCCCAGACAAACGACTGCAATTAAAGAAGAATTTTCCCTGTTCCCAGAATTTATAGCTTTTCGGGGTTCGTTGGCTCAAAAAAAATGCCTACCGCGAGCGATAGGACTTGTTTTTTGTGCGCCGCAATATATATTCAGGTTGTCACGACGGTTCGCCCTCGTGACATGCCCTCCTTGGGCGTTTCCTCCCTAGACTTTCAAGGCCGCTTCGTGCGGCCTTTTTTTTGGCCGGAATTGAAAATCCGGCTCTTTTCGGCTCACTTCCCCATCTGGCGTGGACTTCGGAGCCTCGGCCTGCCACTTCCGTGGAGCGCCTCCCTTTATTGGCCCCTATTCAGCAGCCTTCTGCAAAAAATGCAAGGCCGTTTTGTGGAAATCGAATAGCTTGGTTTCCGCGACCGCCGCGACCAGCACCGCGATGGCGCCGGAAAGCGTTTCGGCTGCATCGACGAATCCCTGGTTCATTTCGAGGCGCGCCTCATCCATGTAGAGCGCACGGCTGACCTCGATCTGGAGCGCATGCCATCCGAGGTCCGGCCGGCCGTAGTGCTCGGTGATATAACCACCCGCATAGGGCTGGTTCCGCTCGACCCGAAAGCCCGCCGCCCGGAATGCCCTTTCGGCTTCCGCCATTAGCGGCGCGGCACAACTGCCACCGAAACGATCGCCCAGCACGATGTCCGGCATCACCCGCGACATCGACTGTGAGGGCATCGAATGCAGATCGAGCAACACGACCCCGCCGTGTCGCCCGTGCCGAAGCGCCAGTTCACGGTGCAGGCGCATGTGATAGGGCACATAGGTCCTGTCGATCCGCGAGAGCGCTTCCTCGAGGGTGATCTTGCCGGCATAGATCTCGATCTGGTCTCCGATCACCCGCGGGACGGTACCGAGCCCGCCGGCGACACGCAAAGACCGGGTGTTGGCCTCGACCGGCAGCACCCCCGCGATCAGGCGCGGGTCGAGTTCGAGCGGTTCACGGTTGAGGTCGAGATAGGAGCGCGGCATCAAAGCGCGCATCAGGGGAAGCCCCGCCGCGACAACCGGCGCGAACAGCCGGTCGACATAGAGATCGGACGCCCTCCGAAGCACCTCGCGCCGCAACTGGCTGCGCGCAAGGAATTCGGCCGGAAACATCTCGCCGGAATGTGGGGAATTGAGGAAGAACGGGGTTTCCAGCGCCGCAGCATTCTCGATCGTATAGACGCCTTCCGCTGACAATTCGGATATCGGCGTCGCCGCCATGCGTGACCTCGGCTCGGAATTTTGACGATGAGTGCTTATCATGGTGCGCGCTGGCGGCGGGGTCCAGCCGGGTTTTGGTCCTTTTTCGTAAAAATACACGGCTTATTTACCATAATTCCATAACGATCGTTGCGATTACCGCCTCAAGGCCCGACAACGCCGCCCCCAAGAGAACGCTGCTCAAGAGCCCGACGAGATCCGAATGACCAAGATCCTTCTTGCCGAAGACGATAACGATATGCGGCGCTTCCTGGTCCGCGCGCTGCAGAATGCGGGTTACGACGTCGCCTCGTTCGACAACGGGCGTTCGGCCTATCATCGCCTCCGCGAGGAGCCGTTCGAGCTGCTCCTGACCGATATCGTCATGCCGGAGATGGATGGCATCGAGCTCGCGCGCCGCGCGACGGAACTCGACCCGGATATAAAGGTGATGTTCATCACCGGCTTCGCTGCCGTGGCGCTCAACCCCGAATCGAATGCGCCGAAGGATGCACGCGTGCTTTCCAAGCCGTTTCACCTGAAGGACCTCGTCAATCAGGTGAAGCAGATGCTCGCCGCCTGAGCCGCGGCAGAGCGAAGGAAAATTCGGCAAAAAACTTCTGGAAAAAATCTTGCCCTTTGGCGCCGGGGTGACTATACGGGCGCTTCCCTTTTCTGCGGGGCGGGCATCGCCAGGCCGCGCGAAGGGCGCGTAGCTCAGCGGGAGAGCACTACCTTGACACGGTAGGGGTCACAGGTTCAATCCCTGTCGCGCCCACCATTACAGATCTTGTCCGGAGAGCGAGAGCTCGGCGGACAGGCAGAATTGCCGGGCAACCGGGTGGAGTTGAGACGATGAAGATCAGGAATTCGCTCAAGGCGCTCATGAAGCGTCACCGCGACAATCAGATGGTGCGCCGCCGTGGCCGGCTCTACATCATCAACAAGACCCAGAAGCGCTACAAGGCGCGTCAGGGCTGATCGGACACTGGCTGATCGGGCGCATCGCGTCCGGCCTTTTTTGCCAATCGCGGAGTTTCAAGGCGCCTTCGGGGCGCCTTTTCGCGTTCGCCCTTCCCGCGAAACCAACTCTTCAATTCTTGCGCGAACCGCACCGCGCCGCTTGACGCGCCGGATGCCGAGCGTAGCATTCAGGAATGCGCGCGACGATCCTCGCTCTCCT
>DAORNC010000048.1:8715-9075 GCA_035440785.1 Rhabdaerophilum sp.
TGAAGAATGCCGGTTCACCTGAAGCGGCGAAGCCAGTCGCGGCGGATATCGAACGCGCGCTCGAACGCTCGGGTAGTGCGACGACCGACCTTCTCTTCACCCGCGCCAAGGAGGCGATGACGGCGAAGGATTTCGACCTCGCGATCGACCTTCTCGATTACATCACCCAGCTGCGTCCCGAATGGGCGGAGCCCTATCACCGCCGCGCGATCATCCATTTTCTGCGACAGGATCAGGATGCCGCCTTCCGCGACATCCGCGAGACTTTGGCGCGCGAGCCACGCCATTTCCACGCGCTTGCAAGCCTTGGCGGCCTACTGCGCGGCTTCGGCGACAAGAAAGGTGCCTTCCGTGCGTTCT
>DAORNC010000048.1:9187-15227 GCA_035440785.1 Rhabdaerophilum sp.
GCATGTTGGTCGCACCCGGCGTACCGAAGGGAACGCCGGCGACGAGGATGACGCGCTGGCCGGGATTGGCGAACTCCTGCTCGCGCGCGATGCGGGCACCAAGCCGCGCCATGTCGTCCACGTCCTTGGGATCGTCACCGAAAACAGCATGCACGCCCCACACCAGCGCCAAACGGCGCGCCGTGTGCCGGCTTGTCGTCAGGGTCAGGATCGGCGGATAGGGCCGCTCGCGCGCGATGCGCAGGGCCGTGGCGCCGGAGGCCGTCCAGGCGACGATGACCTTGAGATCGAGCGTCTCCGCGACCGAGCGCGCGGCGGAGGCAATCGCATCCGCGCCGGTGGATTCCGGCGGGGAGCGCTGACCGGCCAGCAGGACCGTGTAGTTCGGATCGCGTTCCACCGCCTCGGCGATGCGGTTCATCGTCTCCACGGCCTGTATGGGGAATTTGCCGGCTGCGCTTTCGGCCGAGAGCATCACCGCATCCGCGCCTTCGAACACCGCCGTCGCAACGTCGGACACTTCGGCGCGGGTCGGCATCGGCGAGACGATCATCGATTCGAGCATCTGCGTCGCGACGACCACCGGCTTGCCGAGCTTGCGCGCCAGGCGCGTGATGCGCTTCTGGAGACCGGGAACCACCTCCAGCGGCATCTCGACGCCGAGATCGCCGCGCGCGACCATCAGCGCATCCGAGAGTTCCATGATTTCCTCAAGCCGATCGATCGCCTGAGGCTTTTCGAGCTTGGACATCACCAACGCCCGCCCGCGCGCGATCTTGCGAACCTCGGCGACATCTTCGGGGCGCTGCACGAAGGAAAGCGCGATCCAGTCGACACCTGCATCGAGCGCGGCGAGAAGATCGGCCCTGTCCTTGTCGGTCAGCGCGGAACTCGGCAGCAGCGTATCCGGTAGCGAAACGCCCTTCTTGTTGGAGATCGCCCCCGGCACATCGACGCGGATCACCGCGCGGTCCGCCGTCGCCTCGGTGACGACGAACAAGAGCTTGCCGTCGTCGATCAGCACACGATGGCCGGGTCGCAAGGCTTCGAGGATTTCCGGATGCGGCAGGTGGACGCGCGAAGCATCGCCCGGCGCGGGGTTGGAATCGAGGACGAAGCTCTGCCCAGCCTCCAGCATCACCGGCGGCGAGGCAAAGGTGCCTACCCGGAGCTTCGGCCCCTGAAGATCGGCGAGAATGCCGATCGGCCGGTCGAGCTCGGCTTCGATCCGCCGGATCTGAGCCACCCGGTCGTTGAGCACCTGATGGCTCGAATGGCTCATGTTGATGCGAAACACATCGGCCCCGGCCCGGAAGAGATCGCGGACAGTCGCGTCGTCCTGCGAGGCCGGCCCGAGGGTTGCGATGAGTTTTGTCCGTCGGTTGCGCCGCATTCCCCTGCCCGCCTTTTTTGAATCCTGTCCGCCTCGGATCGGGCGGCTCTTGTTGTGTCATCGGCCGGTGACGAGGCCGCCATCGCCGAGTTCGACCGTCCAGTCCGCCTGCTGCCCGGTGTCGATCTCGATGAACCCGGCCCTGTCATAACCCCGCGCGTAGCAGTCGAGCGGCCCCCGGATCGAGAACTCGACATCGCGCGTGCACAGGATATTGGCCCCGCTCCAGTCTCCGCCGCGATCATAATCGACGGCATGAACATAGAAATAGCGTGACGCCAGCCGCCCCTTGACGATCGTCTCGCAGCGATTGGGCTTGAGGTTGAACCATCCCTCCGTCACCCAAACCGGCCCGTCGAGATAACCGATCGCGAGTCCGACGCGCCCGGTCGTCGCGTTGCAGACGCGCAGGTCAGCTTTCGCCGGCACGTTCTGCCCGAGCAGGCACCCCGCGACAAACCCGGCCAGCACCACTAGGCTGCCGGAGCGGCCTCCGCGAAGGCTTCGGAAATAAGAAGGCCCGCCGGCCCGGAGAAAATTCATTGTCGTTCTATCGCGTTCGCGACGTCGCCGGTCAATCACCGATCAGGATCACCCGGAGATCGTTCGCATTGGTCAGCGTCGGTCCGGTCTGATGAAGATCGTCCAATGCGGCAAAAAAGCGGGTGGAATCATTGTTTTCCAGAAAGCGGGCCGGATCAAGCCCATGTTCGGTAGCACGTTTGAGTGTTGTCGGATCGACAAACGCGCCGGCCGGGTCTGTCGGCTTGCCCGCTCCGCCATCGGTGCCATCGGTATCGGCCGCACAAGCGACGATGCCGTTTGCCCCATTCAGCCCGATGGCCAGCGCCAGGGCATATTCCTGGTTGGGGCCACCGATCCCGTCACCCTTGATTGTGACGGTCAACTCGCCCCCCGAAATCAGCGCGATCTTGCCACCTTCCTCCATCGTCCGCAGCGTTGCCGCCGCGTGCTGTGCACCGATCGCACGCGCCTCGCCCTCAAGCTCGCTGCCGAGGTTGATGACGCGGTAACCAAGCTTCTCCGCTGCCGCCACCGCCATCGAGAACGCGTCAGCAGGTCGCGCGGCGATAATGGCGGTCGCCTTGTCAAAGGCCGGATCGCCGGGCTTGACAGATTCATTGCCGGGATCGTCAAGCGCGGCGGTGATCGCGGGCGGAACCGCGATGCCATAGCGCGCGATCACGCCTCGTGCATCCGCCAGCGTCGTCACATCCGGGATTGTCGGCCCAGAGCCGATGGTCGAGAAATCATCGTTCGGGACATCCGAGAGCGCCAGGGTGACGAGCCGCGCCGGCGCGACATGCCGTGCGAGCCGCCCGCCCTTGATCCGGCTCAGATGTTTGCGGATCGCGTTCATGCCGTCGATCGGAACGCCGGACCGCAGCAGTGTCTTCGTGAATGCCTGCTTCTCCGCGAGCGTGATGTTGCCCGCCGGCGCGACGAGATTGGCCGAAGCGCCGCCCGAGAGCAGGAAGACGACGAGATCGTTCGCGCCGGCAAGATCGGCGAGCGCCATCATGCGGCGCGCGCCTTCGACGCTGGCTTCATCCGGAACCGGATGACCCGATTCGATCATCTCGACGACGCGCATCGGCACGCCATAGCCGTGCCGCGCCACGGCTAGACCCACCATCCGTTCCGACGGAAAACCGAGCACATCGAGATAATGGGCCTCAGCGGCCGCCGCCATCGAGCCCGCGGCCTTACCCGCAGCGAGGATGAAAAGGCGCCCCATCTCCGGCGGCGCCGGCAGATGCGCGGGCAGGAAATTAGCCGGCAGGACTGCCGAGACCGCCGCGTTGAAGATGTCAAGGCAATGGTTGCGGCGGGAGCGGATCTTCATCGAATCGAACATGACGGGAAACCTAGCTCATTTGAGCGAGAATGAAATTCCATCCTCAAGAGACCTTAAGCAAACCTCACGATGTCTTGCACTCCGCTGGATTCTGGCGCAAGAAACCGCGCTTCTGGCAGCCGCGCTGGAGTCCTCGCTTGTCCGACAGCATTGCATCGCAGGATCACCCCGCCTACGAAATCGTCGGTGGCGCGACCCGTTCCGGCCTCGTGATCCTCTGCGATCACGCGCAGGCTATGATACCATTGGAATACGGCGATCTTGGACTCCCGCCCGCCCAACTTGCTCGGCATATCGCCTATGATATCGGCGTCGAAACCGTTTCGCGCACGCTGGCCGCCGCGCTCGACGCCCCGGCCGTGATGAGCCGCTTCTCGCGCCTTCTCATCGATCCGAATCGCGGGCGCGACGATCCTACGCTGGTGATGCGGATTGCCGATGGTGCACTGGTTCCCGGCAATGCCCGAATCGATGAGGACGAGATCCGCGAACGCATCGAACGCTTCTACATCCCCTACGACAGCGCCATCGAGACAACCCTGGCACAGGTCGCTGCTACACGCGTGCCGATCATCCTGGCGGTGCACTCCTTCACACCCGAGATGAAGGGCATCGCCCGCCCCTGGCACGCGACGGTGATCTGGGATTTCGACCCACGTCTCAATCTTGCGCTGCTGCGCGCGCTGGAAGGTGAACCTGATCTGATCGTTGGCGAGAACGAACCCTATCAGGGCGGCTATAAGGGCGACACGATGGACCGGCACTGCCTTCAGCATGGCTATCCCCACGCGCTCGTCGAAATCCGGCAGGATCTGATCGCGAACGAAATCGATGCAAAGGCCTGGGGCGAACGGCTCGCGCGCCTCGTCAGACCGCTGCTTGACGACCCAGCCTTGCGGGAGCGGGCCTGGTTCGGTGCCCATCCCGAGCCGCGAACCCGGCGATCGGCCTCGTGAGCCGAGCCTCGACGTAAACCTTGCCCCTTGACGCGTCGCGCCGGTTCTGGTGTTCCGGTGCTCCAGTCTTTACGCGGCATGGCCGCCCTTCCGAATGGAGTTCTCCCGATGGATGACATCAACCCCTCGACCGCCGGGCAACTGAAAGCCATTATCGAGCGCATCGAGCGGCTGGAGGAAGAGAAGCGCAACATCGCGGGCGACATCAAGGACGTCTATGCCGAGGCGAAGGGCAATGGTTTCGATGTCAAGACCCTGCGCAAGATCGTCTCGCTGCGCCGGCAGGAGCCGGCCGAGCGCCACGAGCAGGAGGAACTGCTCGACGTCTATCTCCGCGCAATCGGCATGGAATAACGCGTGAGTGCGGCCCGCCTGGGCCGGGCCTCACTCGCCTCCGCTGGAGAAGCTCATGCCCATCGGCCGGATGAATGAGCCGGTGAACCCACCGCTGCCCGAACCGCCACGCGCGGGCGGCTGCGAAAACGTCATCGCCGTAACGGGACGACGAACCTCGCGTTCAACGGGAGGCTCCGTCACCGTCGTGACCTGAACCGGGCGGGCCTGCGCCGTCGGCCGCGCACCGACAAGCGCTGTCGGGTCCGTGCGTCGTGCGACAACAACGAAACGTGGCGGGGCAGCGGGCATGGGAGCAGGTGCGGCGGCAACAGGCGGCGACGACGACTGGGGTTGGCTAGCCGGTCGCGGAACAACCGGCCGCGTCGGAGGTGACGGCGCACGAACGGCGGCATACGCGCGAGCCTCTCCCGAGGTCGCAGCAGCATCTTCCCCGCGCGACAGAATTCCCGGCAAAGCCGCGACGGCGGCAGGTTCGGCGGGACGGCTCGGCGGTAGCGGCATATCGACAGGCCGTGCCGCGACAACCACCGGCTGAGGCGGCTCTGCAGCCGGCACGCTCGCCGGCTGCACGGGGCGGGTTGGCGGCAGCGGAAGCCCCGCCACGGCGGCAAGAGCTTGTGTCGGCTGGGCGGCAGGAGCCTCCGCGAGCTTCGCTTCCGGCTGTGGCGCCGATAGCGGCAAGCCCAGCGCCCCGGGGCGGATCGGAGGCAATGGTTCGGTGGAAGCAACCAGCGCATCGAACCGCGCTCCGCGCGGGCGGATCGGAGGCACAGGCAAAGACGCGATCTCGACCGTCGCCTTCGGCTCGGGAAGCGGTTTGGGTTCAGGCTGTTTTTGCGGTGCCGGACTGGCAGGCAGCGCCGCTACCGCAACCGGCGTGGCCGTCGTCGGAACAGGGCGTGCTTCCGTCACGATTGGAACGCTGTCAACCCGCCCCGCACCTGCACCCCAGGCATTCACACTGTCGCCGGACGACGGCACCGCCGCAACCTGCGGAACACCCCCGCGCCCACGCGCCGCGACACGGTTGCGACCACCGCGCCCGATCGCCTCTCGTGTATCGTCATCCTCGTCGCCGCCGAACAGCAGCGCCCAGAGGCTCTTGCCGCGGTTGGTGGTAACCGTGGCGTAATCGAGCGCCGAACCGCCGCGCGCCTGCACCTCGGCGAGCGCCGCCTCGTAATTCGAAAGTGGAATCCCGTCCGCCGGCAAGTGGACCGTCTTGCCATCCGGGAAAAGGCGTTCGAGTTGCGGGCGCGGCATGCGCGGCCAGGAACGCACCGAGCCGACATCGAGATGCACGAAGGGCGAACCGGCAGAAGGGTAATATCCGACGCCACCACGCTGGAGCCGCATCCCGATCTCGCGTACACGCGCCATCGAGACACCCGGGATATGCACATCCATCGCATTGCCGCGCATATGCTGGCTTTCCTTCGCCACCGCACGGGAGCG
>DAORNC010000048.1:15301-21730 GCA_035440785.1 Rhabdaerophilum sp.
CCTCACGATAGACATACCAGATGATGTCGAACAGATGCGGTGACATCGACGTCGGCTCGTCGATCCGCCAGTCGCGCAGGAACCAGTTGAGCTTCTGAAGAGACTCCGAAACGAACGCGCCATCCCGCTTGTAAGTGATGGTGATCGTTTCGTTGGTATGGGCATGCAGCATCGTCAGCGAACGCGTCTCGCCGTTCGCGTTGGCATCCTGCGTACCTCTGGAGCCGACGAAGAACGCCGTCAGCGCGACAACCGTCGCGGTGAAAAGGCGGATCGGGCGGCCGGCGGTCTCGGCCCGCGACAGGAGATCGGCAAAACGACCGGAACTCACCGCTCTCCCCTCCGGCATGGTGACGATTGGCCTGACTGCTTCACGAACATGGCGAAAAAATGCCGCAACTCACGTTCGGCACAGGATTTTCCTTAGCCAAGTGACGAATCGGGGGCAATGATTTCGATCAGAGACGAAGCGCAGCGCGCATCCGGGCATCGTGCCCGTAGATGTCCTTGTGCTGCTCGATCTCGCCCGCCTCGTTCACGCTGAGTGTGAAGTAGGTCAGATGAACCGGGATCTTCTCCTTGAGCTTGATCATGCGTTCGCCGCGTCCGATCATGCCCTTGAGATCGGTCTCCGAATAACCGAGAGACGGCTGGAGCAGCTTCTCCGCCAGCGAGAACGGCTGGTGCACGCGTACGCAGCCGTGGCTGAAGGCACGCGCCTCCGCCTGGAACAGGTTGCGGTTCGGCGTATCGTGCAGATAGACTGAATGCTGGTTGGGAAAGATGAACTTGATGTAGCCTAGCGCGTTCTTGGCGCCCGGCGGCTGGCGGATCGAGATCTGGTTGCCGCGCCGCACGACTGTGTAGCCGCGCTTGGCCGCATACTCGGGGTCGGCCGCCATCTTCGGCAGGAATTCCTTCTTGATGATCGACGGCGGCACGCCCCACGAGGGATTGACGATCACATGCTCCATCGCGTCGGAGAAAATCGGCGTCTGCGTCTGCGGTCGACCGACGATGACGCGCGTCTCGTGTATCTTCTTGTTGTCGTCGAACACCTTGAGATCGTAGTCGGCGACGTTGACGAAGACATGCAGCTTGCCGAGATCCGTCGGCAGCCAGCGCCAGCGCTCCATGTTGGCGAGAATCGCAACGAGCTTGGCGTTGTTGTCGGGTTTGCGCTCGCTCTCGTTGATTGCCGAAGCGGGATTTTCAAGCGCGGCGCGCGTTTTCGGCGTGATGACGCCGTTCGCCTTGAGCCCGTTGGCGCGCTGGAAACCCATTACCGCCTTCCGAAGATCGTTGTCGTAGATGTCGCCCGCATCCGGCGCGAGACCAAGGCGCTGGCGCAGCATCGGCACGCGCGCGTCCGACTTGTCAAAGGCGAGTTGCGGCCCGTCGAGCCAATGTGCCGGCAGTGACGGCTTCGATTGTGGCGCATCGCCGATCCCGGCGACCGAACCGGTCAGAACCGGCGCTGCCAGCTCCTCGCGTAGTTTGGCGAGGGCACCCTTGAGGCGCTGGTACCCGGCATGCTGCGGCTCGAACGCGAGGATCGCGTCGCCGACCGTCGTCGGCTCGGCGGCCGCGATCTTGAGCAGAACCTCGCGCGCATCCGGCAATTCAAGCGACGGCGTTGCGAGCGACGACAAACGCGAGGGCTCGACCCGGCCGCCGCGCAGGTCGCGCGCATACAGGAAGGCGGCAAGGCTGAAACCGATGTCGGTGTCGATGTGTTTTTCTGCCGGCACCTTGCCGGAACGGATTTCCGGCAGGGCCGCGAGAAGCCGGCTTGCGTCAAGCCCGCTCTTGTCCGCGCCCGTCAACGCTTCGCGCAAGGCGGCCGCCTTTCCCGAAACGACAAGATCGACGCCTTCCCCCTTGAGCCAGACGGCATGGAAATCCCGCATGGCGTAGGCGGCGGCGAAACTCTGCAGTTCGGCTGGTTTGAGATTGAATTTCTGCCGGGCCGGCTGAAGCAGTGCGACGAGCTTTTCCTCCGTCAGATCGAGACGCAGCGGCGCCAAAGCGAGTTCGATCTTCGGCAATTCCGGCAACCCCAGCGTCATCTCGGACGCGGCGGGCGCAACGGCGATACTGGCGAATTCTGTCGCGGAATCCGGCTGCGGCAAGTCCGGCAAGGCAAGCTCGACCGGTGCTTCCGGCTGATCGAACCGCGCGACAGCTTCCGGCGGTTCAGGAAGATCGAGCTTCACATCGGGTCCCGGTTTGCGGGTGAGTGCCTCTTCGCGGACCGGGCTACCCTCGACGGCACCCGCAGCAAGATCGCGCGTTGTCGCCTCGGCGGTATCGGGAGGCGCCGGGAGATCGAGGTTTTGCGCGAGACTTGGGGAAGAGGCCAGAAGCGCCGCACTCAGCGCAGCAAGGGCCAGACGACGGACCGGAAGACGCGCATGCCCCGGAAGTCGTGGAAACGTCAGCGGAAAAGCGGTCTTGCCAGCCACGTCAAGGGCCCCCTCGTTCTCATGCTTGGATCATCGAAACCGGCCGAACGTCAAGTGCGTTCGCGCACAAGTGAACAAAGCGAAGCCCGGAAAAATCTTACGCGTTGTCGTTACGCCACGCGCGATTCTTCCTGCAGGTCGCTTTCGGCCTCGTCGGCCTCAATTCCGAGATCCTTGAGCTTGCGGTAAAGTGTGGAACGGCCGATGCCCAGCTTGCGCGCAACCTTCGACATCTGGCCGCGATAGTGTTCGAGCGCGAAGCGGATGGTATCGCCCTCCACCTGTTCGAGCGGGCGCACGTCCCCGGTCTGGTCGAGCAGAGTGAGCGCGGAAGGATCCTTGATCTCGACGCGGACGATCTCCCGCTCCGGCGGCGCCGGAATGGCGGCGCTGATCGGCGGGATGCGCACGTCGAAACCCTCGACCGCCTGCGCGACCTGCGGAAAATCGGCAACCGTGATCTCGTCGCCCTCGCAGAGAATGACGGCGCGGAACATCGCGTTCTCAAGCTGGCGCACGTTGCCCGGCCAGTCGAAACGCGAGATCAGCGCCAGCGCCTCGTTGGAAATCGAGCGGACATTGCGCCCCTCCTCCGCCGCGATGCGGGCGAGGAACCGCCGCGCCAGTGCCGGGATATCCTCCTTGCGGTTGCGCAAGGCGGGGATCGAGATCGGGAAGACGTTGAGGCGGTAGTAGAGGTCTTCACGGAAGCGCCCCTGCCGCACGGCCTGAATGAGGTCGCGGTTGGTCGCGGAGATGAGGCGGATATCGACCTTGACGGTCTTGCGGCCGCCGACCGGATCGACCTCGCCTTCCTGAATGGCTCGCAGCAGCTTCACCTGTGCATCGAGGGGCAGTTCGGAAACCTCGTCGAGGAACAGCGTCCCGCCATTGGCTTCGACGAACTTGCCGGCGTGTTTCTCGGTCGCACCGGTGAAGGCGCCCTTCTCGTGACCGAACAGGATGCTCTCAACGAGATTGGCGGGAATCGCCCCGCAATTGACCGTGACGAACGGCTTGCCGCGCCGGTCGCTCGCGCCTTGCAACGCACGGGCGAAGACTTCCTTGCCGACACCGGATTCGCCTTCGAGCAGCACCGGAATACCGGATTTCGCAGCGCGTTCGCCAAGCCGCACCGCACGCGACATTTCCGGTGACGAGGAGGCCAGATCGTTGAACGAGAGCGAACCGGAGCCGCGCTTGGCGAGACGCCTAACTTCACCTTCGAGCACATCGACGCGCATCGCGTTCTTGATCGAAATGGAGAGCCGCTCCGCACCGACCGGTTTGACGACAAAATCGACCGCACCCGCGCGCATCGCGCTGATGACGGTCTCGATCGAGCCGTGCGCGGTCTGAACAATGACGGGCGGATGCTCGGCCATCGCGCCAAGCCGTTCGAGCACGGCCATGCCGTCGAGATCGGGCATGACGAGATCGAGCACGATGAGATCCACAGCGGGCTTCTGGCGATCGGCGATGCGATCGAGCGCCTCCGCGCCGCTCTCGATGGCCTCGGGCTCGTAGCCGAACCGCCGGATCATCTCGGTGAGAAGGCGGCGCTGGACGGGATCGTCATCGACGACAAGGATCGTGGCGGACATCAGGACTCATCTTGTTCACGGGATCAGGGCCGCGATTCGCCCCTGTTGTTCCGTTTCGAGCCAGTGTCGCCAATTGGCGTAAACAGGTTGTAAATCCTGATCGAACTTTTTGCGGCGCGAAAATCTGCGCCTCCGGTACGCGCGAAGATTGAATCGCGGCACGAACTGGCCCAAGTAGAATGAACCCTTCGCCACCCTACGAAAGTGTTCGCCGCCATGATCGCGCTTCGCCGTCCAGCCCCCCGCTTCGCACCTGAGGCCAGCGCCGGGCAGGTCGATCTCGGCCCCTTGCCGGAATGGCGGCTCGAAGATCTCTATCCGGGCATGGAATCGAGCGCCTTCAAGGCCGACCTCGACTTGATGGCAAAGGAATCGAAGGCTTTCTCCGAGAAATACCGCGGCAAGCTTGCCGCGCTCGCCGGCGGCACCGAGGGTTCAAAGGCGCTCCACGAGTCGATCGCGCGCTACGAGGCGATCGAGGACCGGATGGGCCGCATCATCTCCTACGCCGGGCTCATCTATTCGACGGACACCACCAACCCCGTGAACGGCAAGTTCTACGGCGATACTCAGGAGAAGGTGACGAATGCCTCCTCCGACCTCCTGTTCTTCACGCTCGAACTCAACCTCGTTGACGATACCCTGATCGACCGATTGATGGCGGAGGCGCCGCTTGCCCACTACAAGCCGTGGATCGAGGACCTCAGGAAGGAGAAACCCTTCCAGCTCGACGATCGCATCGAGCAGCTTTTCCACGAGAAATCGACCACCGGCCGCTCCGCGTGGAACCGCCTTTTCGACGAGACGATGGCCTCGCTGCGCTTCGATGTCGACGGCGAGACGCTGACGCTCGAGCCCACCCTCACCCGCCTCCAGGATGCCGACGACGCGAAGCGCAAATCCGCCGGCCTCGCATTGGCAAAGACCCTGTCCGATAACACGCGCCTCTTCACGCTCATCACCAACACCCTCGCCAAGGACAAGGAAATCGCTGATCGCTGGCGCGGCTTCGAGGATGTCGCGGACAGTCGTCACCTGGCCAATCGCGTCGAGCGCGAAGTGGTTGACGCGATGGTGAGTGCGGTCGAGGCGGCGCATCCGCGCCTTTCGCACCGTTACTACGCGTTGAAGGCCAAATGGTTCGGCAAGGACAAACTTGAGTTCTGGGATCGCAACGCGCCGCTGCCGAAAGTTCCGCAGCGCACGATTCCCTGGTCCGAGGCGCGCGATACCGTGCTCGACGCCTATCGTGGCTTTTCGCCCAAAATGGCCGATATCGCCAGTCGCTTCTTCGAGGAAGGCTGGATCGACGCCCCCACCCGCCCGGGGAAGGCGCCGGGCGCCTTCGCGCACCCGACCGTGCCCTCGGCTCACCCCTATGTGCTCGTCAATTACCTCGGCAAGCCGCGCGACGTCATGACACTCGCACACGAGCTTGGCCACGGCGTCCATCAGGTGCTTGCCGGCCCGAACGGTGCGCTGATGGCCCCGACGCCGCTGACGTTGGCGGAAACCGCCTCGGTGTTCGGCGAGATGCTGACCTTCCGCAAGCTTCTTGCCGAAACGAAAGACACTGCCGCCCGCAAAGCGCTGCTCGCCGGCAAGGTCGAGGACATGATCAACACGGTGGTGAGGCAGATCGCGTTCTATTCCTTCGAGCGCAAGGTCCACATCGAACGCCGCGAGGGTGAGCTGACGACCGAGCGCCTGAACGAGATCTGGATGGAGGTGCAGGCAAAAAGCCTCGGCCCCGCGATCAGCCTCTCGGCCGGCTACGAAGTATTCTGGGCCTATATCCCGCACTTCATCCACTCGCCCTTCTACGTCTATGCCTATTCCTTCGGCGATTGCCTCGTGAATTCGCTCTATGGCGTCTACCAGAAGGCCGATCCGAAGTTCGTCGAGAACTATTTCGCCCTGCTCGCGGCCGGCGGCACCCGACATCATTCGGCGTTGCTGGCCCCGTTCGGGCTTGATGCGCGCGATCCCGCTTTCTGGCAGATCGGCCTCAGGGTGATCGACGGCATGATCACCGAACTTGAGGGCATGAGCTGAGAACCGGCATGGCGAAGGTCTGGATCGAGGCAGCGCTCAACGGGGCCTGGACGCGGGAACGGCAGCCGGCCATCCCGATCACCATTCCCGAGATCATCGAGGATGGCGTTGCAGCGGCCAGGGCCGGTGCAGCGATCCTGCATCTGCACGCCTATGATATCGCCACCGGCCGCCAACGCGATGCCTATGAGATCTATGCCCCGATCATCGAGGGTATCCGCGCACGCTGCGATGCGATTGTCTATCCCACGCTGCCCATCGCCGGCTCGGGCTACGCGGGCGATCTGCGCACGGCGGTCGCACGC
>DAORNC010000049.1:0-5272 GCA_035440785.1 Rhabdaerophilum sp.
GAGGATGCGCAGCTTGCCCTGCTCGTGCAGTCCGATCATCTCCGAGGCATCGCCCGAGGCGATCTTGACGTGGCCGCCCTGAAGCGCCGTGGTCACCGCGCCGCCGCCCTCGAGAGCGGCATAGCGCATCTTGCGGGCATCGACCTTCGCCTCCTTGGCGATCAGCGCCATCTTCATCCAGTCCTGGCTGCCGACGGCACCGCCGCCACCGACCGGGAATGCACCGGGATCCTTGCCGAACGCCGCGACAAGATCCTTGAGGGACTTGATCGGGCTGTCGGCGGCCACTGCGAGCACGCCGAAATCCGCGCCGAGTGCCCCGACCCAGCGCACCGAATCCGCTGTGTGCTTGCCGAATTTGCCCTGCGCCAGCAGCAGGGCCGAACCGGACGACGCGGCAACGATCAACCCGCCATCGCCCGAGCGGCTACCGACGATATGGTTCATCGCGACCGCGCCGACGCCGCCTTCCATGTAGGAGACGGCCATCGGGTCCTTGATGAGCTTGGCCGCGTGAAGCGACATACCGGCAAGACGGCACGTCAGATCGAAACCGCCACCGGGCTTGGCACCGGCGAGGCACTCGGTCTTGGCCGGCTCCGCGCCGGCGGAAAGGGTAAGGCCGGCCATGATGGCGGCAATGGCAATAAGATTGGGGCGCATGTTGTTTCCTCGCTCCTTTAACGTTCCAAACACAGGAGGAGGTGTCACCGACCCGGCCAGCCGGCACGGTCTCTTGTTCCCCCTGGCATCCTTTTTCCTCACCCACTTGGCGGGGTGATGGCGAACCGATACGGTTCCAACCTGTCGCGAACCTGACGTGAGAAAAGAAAAGTAGGATGCGGGTTCTTGTGGTGGAGGATATCGCCGATGTCGGCGAGGCGATCGTCGCGAGTCTCGAACGCATGGGGCATCGGGTCGATTGGGAGCGGGACGGCCTCAGCGCCGACGATCTTGCCCGCGCGCAGGCCTACGACCTCCTTGTGCTTGACGTCATGCTGCCGCATCTCGACGGATTTTCGATCCTCCGTCGCCTGAGGGAACGGAAGGACCGGACGCCTGTTCTTGTCCTCACCGCCCGCTCCCAGATCGAGGATCGCGTCTCCGCGCTTGACCTCGGCGCGGATGACTACCTCGTTAAACCGTTCGATTTCCGCGAGCTCGAAGCCCGTGTCCGGGCGCTCCTGCGGCGGCAAACCGGGAATTCGACCAATATCGTCCGCTGCGGCCTCCTGGTGATCGACCGCGCCGGCCGGGTCGCCACGCTCGACGGCCGTCCGCTCGATCTCACGCGGCGCGAGCTGACCCTGCTCGAAATCCTCGCCGCGCGGCCCGGCCGTGTGTTCCCGAAGGATGAGCTGATCGACCAGCTCTTCGGCCTGGACGACGAGCCGAGTGAGAACGCGGTCGAGCAGCACATGGCCCGCCTGCGCCGCAAAATCGCCGGCGGGGGTGTCGAAATCCGGACCCTGCGTGGCCTTGGCTACCAGATGGTGCAGGTTTGAGCCGCCGCGTCCCATCGCTGTTCGGCCGTCTGATCGGTCTTATCGCGCTGGTTCTGGCCGGCGGGCTGGTGGTGCTCGGCTGGGCCTCTTGGATCTATGCCCGCATCGCCGCCGACGAGGCCTACGATCGCCTGCTGGTCGGCGCCGCGCTCCAGATCGCCGAGAGCGTCGCCACGGAGCCGGGGCGCATCACGGTCGATCCGCCGATCTCCGCCTTCGAGACGTTGGCGATGGCAGTGAGCGACCGTGTGTTCTACAGGGTTGTCGATCCTGCCGGCGAGACATTGACGGGACAGGAGGATCTCGCCTCCGCCCGACGGGGCGGGGGGCCCCGGCGCGAGCCCTCCATCGTGGACGGAACCTATCGCGGGTTTCCGGTCAGGATCGCCACGCTGGGGCGTTATGTCACCGGCCCGGACGTCGCCGGCTGGGTCGAGATCACCGTCGCACAGACCATCGACGCGCGGCTCGATCTCGCGCGCGACCTTACCTTGAAGGCGATGTTGCTAGTGCTCGGCATTTCCGGCGTGGCGATGCTGGCGGTTGTCGTCGCCGTCCGCCGCGGTCTGCGCCCGCTCGATCGTGTGGAGGCCGTGCTCGCCGCGCGCGATCCGAAGGATCTGAGACCTCTGGATGTGGAAACGCCGCGCGAGATCCGGCCACTGATCGGCGCGATCAACCATTTCCTGCGTCGCCTTTCCGAGCGCATTGGCGGTATGGAACGCTTCGTCGCCGACGCCGCGCACCAGATCCGCACGCCGTTGACAGCTCTGAGTGCCCAGGTCGAACTGCTTTCATCCGAACCGCGCGCCGAGCGCCGCCGCACGCAGATCGCCCGCGTGCGCGAGCGGACCGATCAGCTCGGTCGCCTGACCAATCAGCTTCTGAGCCACGCGATGGTCATCCACCGTCGCGAGGTTGTGCGCCTCGAACCGGTCGATCTCGTGGCCATTTCCCGCGCGGCACTGGCCGAAACCGTGCCGCTCTCTCTCGACCGCGAAGTCCGGATCGGGTTCGAAAGCGAAAGCGCGACCATGCCAGTGCTCGGCGATCGGGTCTCGATCCGCGAGGCGATTTCCAATCTCATCCACAACGCGATCCGCCACGGCGCACCCGGATATCTTGCCGTCAGCCTCGCCGAGGAAGCCGGGGGCTATCGCATCCGGATCGAGGATGACGGGCCCGGCGTTCCCCCCGCGCAATGGAACGACGTCGTTCTCCCGTTCGTCCGTGGCGTGGAAAGCGAGACCCACGCCGGCGGGTCAGGTCTGGGGCTGGCGATTGCGTCGGATGTCGCCGTTGCCCACGGTGGCCGGCTGAGCTTCGGCCGGTCCGCCGATGGGTATTTCGCCGTCGACCTGTGGTTCGCACGGCTCGGAACCGACACTGCGGGAGAGAAGGAATGAAGCGACACGCGCTCGCCCTGCTGGCCCTGTTCTCCATCGCCAAGCCGGCAACCGGCGCTGACATCACCACGGTTTTCCCGGCGCCAGGCGGAGAACGGCACATCCTGCGGCTTTATACCGCGACCGATCTTGAAGCCTTCGAGCCGTTGATCCACGGCTTCCAGAAGATCGCGCCGGACGTGACCATCCGATACACCGAGGGCGTCACCAACACGGTTTTCGACAAGGCGCGGAGGGATTGCGTCGCCGGAAGCACCGAATCCGATCTTGTCATCACCTCCTCGGTCGATCATCTCGTGGTGTTGGCGAACGAGGGTTGCGCGCTCGCGCACCACTCGCCGGAGACCGCCACGGCGCCGAGCTGGACGCGCTGGCGCGACGAGGTCTTCGGCTTCACGCTTGAACCGGCGGTGATCGTCTACAACCGTGTGCTGGTTCCGGCAGACGACGTTCCTCATACGCGCGCAGACTTGATCTCGCTGATGCGGGAGCAGCCCGTGCGCTACAGCGGCCGGATCGGCTCCTACGATATCGGGCTTTCCGGCATCGGCTATCTTTTCGCGGCATTCGACGGACGCAACGCGCTGATCTACGGCCGCCTGATCGAAGGTTTCGGCCGGATGAAACTGGTCGCGCGATGCTGCACTTCGGACCTCATCCGTGAAATCGGTGAAGGCAAGATCGCGATCGGCTACAATCTCCTGGGCTCCTATGCCTATGCGGCCCGCCGCAAGGGCGCTCCCATCGGCATTGTCGTGCCGCGCGATTACGTGCTCGCGCTAAGTCGGGGTGCGATGATCCCCGCCCGGGCACCTAACCCCGCGACTGCGCGCCGTTTTCTCGACTTCCTGTTCTCGCCGACCGGGCAGAAGATCATCCGCGAGGAGGCCTTCTTCTTCGATTTCTCGGGTCGGCTGCCCGAGGGTGTGGAAGGGCCGGCCCTGCCGGTGGAGGCCGGCATCGTCCGCCCCATCGTCATCGGCCCCTCACTCCTGCCGGTGCAGGACCGCGCCAAACGCGCGCGCTTCCTCGAGGAATGGCGCCGGTCGATTGAACCGGTGCGCGAGACGACTCAATAGGTCGCGCGCCCCCCGGAAATGTCGAACACGCCGCCGGTGGTGAACGAGCAGTCCTCCGAAGCGAGCCAGGCGATCATCGCCGCGATTTCCTGCACCTCGACGAACCGGTTCATCGGGATCTTGGAGAGCATGTACTCGATGAACTCAGGCTTCATCTGGTCAAAGATCGCGGTGCGGGCAGCCGCCGGCGTGATGCAGTTGACGAGAATATTGGCATTCGCCAACTCCTTGCCGAGCGACTTGGTCAGCGCGATCAGCCCCGCCTTCGACGCCGAATAATGCGAGGCGTTGGGATTGCCCTCCTTACCGGCGATGGAGGCGATATTGACGATGCGCCCGTATCCCCCCCTGAGCATGACAGGAACAACCGAATGGCAGGTAAGGTAGGGGCCGACGAGATTGACGTCGATCACCTGGCGCCAGACATCGGGCGCAAGCTCCCAGAGCTTGGCGTTGCCGCCGGTGATACCGGCGTTGTTGACGAGAATATCGATCCGGCCGTGCCGTTCGACCACCGCCACCGTCGCCTGCGTCACCGAGGCCTCGTCCGTCAGCTGGACGATATCGGTGGAAACCGTTCCCTTCGCCGCAAGTGCCTTTTGGGCCTCTTCGAGCGCCGGCCCGTCGATATCCCACAGAACGACGCTCGCGCCTGAATCGAGCATACGTTCCGCCGCCGCGAAGCCGATGCCGCGCGCGCCACCCGTGATGACGGCCACCCGGCCGACGAGATCGATCCTGTTCATTCGCTGTCCTCCCCGCGCCCTCCGGCGCATCCCTCTTTACGAAATCGTTGTGCACAGCATACCGCTATTGTCCAGAGGTGGAGCCGGCCTACACATGAATTCCGGCCGGGTGGACATCGCGAGAAAGTCGCAAATCTGACCGCGGACTCGTCGAGAAATGGGATCATTGAAAATTAACGGCGTGATTTAACGCGATTTTTCCACGTGTTCTCTACATTCCCGTTCCGCCGGGAGGAGAAATGCATGCCGGCGCCGATCGAAAGGGCACAGAATGTCGAAGGTAACCGGACTGGCGAGGCGCTTCTGTAAAAGCCGCTCGGGCAACATTTCCGTGGTGATGAGCATCGGCATGATCTCGCTCGTAGGGGTAACCGGCATCGGCGTCGACTATTCGCGGGTGATGCGGGCCAAGTCCGAGATTTTCGCCGCAGCCGACTCCGCCGCCCTCGCCGCCGCGCGCACTTACGGCACAGCCTCGGAGCGCGAGACTGTCGCCCGGAAGGTCTTCGGCGCCAACGTCACCAAGCTCGACTCGG
>DAORNC010000049.1:5282-21420 GCA_035440785.1 Rhabdaerophilum sp.
CACGATGTCGCCGGAGAACATCGTCCGAGAAGGCGCGAACTATGGCTACCGCGTCTCGGCCACCGCCACGGTCAAGACGATGTTCGGCCAGATGTTCGGCGTCGACAAATACACCGCCAACGTTCTTGCCGAGGCGATCGGAGTCATTTCCTCGAATACCGAGATCGCGCTGGTGCTCGATTCGACCTATTCGATGACCGGCTGGAAGATGGATACGCTGAAGAAAGCCGCGACCGCGATGGTCGACGACCTCTCCAAGATCACGCCCAAGGCCGATCAGCTCAAGTTCTCGCTGGTGCCGTTCTCCAACTACGTCAACATCGGCATGGGCAACCGCAAGAAGAGCTGGATGAACGTGCCGGATGACTACAAGGATCCGGACAAGCAGGTCTGCCGGAACGAATATCCCGTCGTCGGCCAGACGAACTGCCGCATGGTGACCTATCCGGCGACGCCTGGCAGCCCGCCCCACACCTGCCACAATGACGGTGTGCCCTATTCCTGCGGCGGCTCCTCGCCGCAGCCGGCCCGCACCGTGCAGGTCTGCGACAATGTCTACGGCCCGACGCCGACCCGCGAGTGCCGCACCGAACGTGGTGAATGGCATCGCTGGGAAGGCTGCGTCGGTTCGCGCAACTACCCGCTCAACACCAAGGACGAGAACTACAACGTCAAGATTCCGGGCTTGCTGGACTATTCCTGCGGCACGGAACTCGTCGAACTGACGTCGAACCACGGTCAGATCCGCTCGGCCATCAGCAAGCTGACACCGAACGGCGAAACCTACATCCCCGCAGGCCTGGTCTGGGGTTGGCGCACTCTCTCGAGCCAGGAACCCTTCGCTGGCGCGAAGAGCACCTCCACCACGCCGGTTCGCAAGTATCTCGTGCTGATGACGGACGGTTTCAACACCAAATCGCCGAACTATCCCTATCACGATAAAGGTGACCGGGCGACATCCGACAATCTCGTCAAGGAAACTTGCGCCAATATCGCCAAGGACAAGGACAACGACATCACGATCTTTTCTGTCGCCTTCAACGTGAAGGATGCCGCGATCAAGACGATGCTCAAGGACTGCGCGAAGAACACCAACGGTCAGTTCTTCGATGCGACGAATGCCAAGGAATTCCTCGCGGCCTTCGCAAAGATCGGCTCGACGATCGCGGAATTGCGCCTCAGCAAATAAGCGTCTCTCGCCACCGCAAAAAGGCCGGGCACCGCCCGGCCTTTTTTTCTCACCAGTTCGGCTTCTTGCTCGTCGGGTCGAAACGCCGCTTCAACGCTTTCCAGCAATCGAGATATTCGGAATCGATGAGCGAGAGCTTCGAGGCAAAAGCCGTCAGGCGCTGCGGCAGGCGCGTCTCAAACATGAAGGCCATCGTGCCCGTCAGCTTGTGCGGTGCCATCGGCTCGTTCGAGGCGTTCTCGAAGGCCGGCGCATCGGGGCCATGCGGCAGCATCATATTGTGCAAACTCATCCCGCCCGGGACGAAGCCTTTCGGCTTGGCGTCGTAGATGCCGTAGATCAGCCCCATGAATTCGCTCATGATATTGCGATGATACCAGGGCGGGCGGAAGGTGTTCTCCGCCACCATCCAGCGCTCCGGGAAGATGACGAAATCGATGTTCGCCGTGCCGACCTCCCCGGAAGGCGAGGTCAGCACCGTGAAGATCGACGGATCGGGATGGTCGAACTGGATCGCGCCGACCGGAGAGAAATGCCGGAGGTCGTATTTGTAAGGATAGTAGTTCCCGTGCCAGGCGATGACATCGAGCGGCGAGGCATCGAGGTCCGTCACGAACATCTCGCCGCACCATTTGACGTAAAGCTCGCCCTTGACCTGCCGGTCCTCGTAGGCCGCAACGGGCGCTTTGAAATCACGAGCGTTGGCGAGGCAGTTCGCGCCGATCGGTCCACGCTCGGGCAAGGTGAGCGCGCCGCCGTAATTCTCGCAGACATAGGCGCGCGCCGGGCCGTCGACGAGGTCGCAGGCGAAGATCACTCCGCGCGGAATGACGCAGATTTCCCCCGGCTCGATCTCGATGACGCCAAATTCGGTGCGGAAGCGAAGCTTGCCCTCCTGCGCGACGATCATCAATTCGCCATCGGCATTGAAGAAATATTCGTCGGTCATCGAGGCGGTGACGAGCGCAATATGCGCGGCCATCCCGGCCTGCCCCTCGGCGTCGCCGGCCGTCACGATCGTGTGCAGGCCGGTGCGGAAGTTGAGGCTCGCGGTGGGGATCGGGATTGGCTTCCAGCGCAGCTGGCCGATCGGCAGGCTCGATTCCTCGCGGTCCGGCGCGGTGCGGATCATCCCGCACTCCGCTTTCCGGTAGCGGCCCTGATGCTTCACGCCCGGCAGGATGCGATAGAGCCACGAGCGTTCGTTGGTTGAGCGGGGGGCGGTGAAGGGTGAGCCGGACAACTGCTCGGCGTAGAGGCCATAGTTGCACTTCTGCGGCGAATTCCGTCCCACCGGCAAGGCATCCGGCAGGGCCTCGGTCTCGAACGAATTGCCGAACCCGGTCATATAGCTGAGCTGCTGCTCGACAGTCAGCTTCGCGCCGTCCGCCCGGATCGGCCTGTTCTGGATGTTCATCGCGAATCCTCCCTACGGACCGCAGGGCCCGTCAATTCAGGGCGCGGATCATGCCAGAGCCGGACGGAATGGCAACCTATTTGTTTCGCATGAAACTATCAGCCAACGGCTGGCGGCTTGCCGAGGTGTTTGCCGAGAAAACCGAGACTGCGCCGCCAGGCGAGCGCAGCAGCAGCGGCATTGTAGCGCGCGGCATTGGTATCGTTGTTGAAGGCGTGATCGACGCCTTCGTAGAGGTGCAGTTCGAAGGTCTTGCCGGCCTGCTCCAGCGCGGCCCTGTAGGCCGGAATACCAGCGTTGATGCGGTCATCCTTGCCAGCGTAATGCAGCATCAGCGCCGCGCGGATACCACCGACCCGCTCGGCGGCGACTTGCGAACCGTAGTAGGCAATCCCCGCACCAAGCATCGGCTCGATACCGGCGACCCGGTTGACCTGCCCGCCACCCCAGCAGAAACCCATCGCCCCGACCTTGCCGGTCGATTGCGGATGGCTCGCGAGGAAGCGCACGGTAGCGGCAATCCGTTTCGCCGCATCCTCCGGGTGCAGCTTGCTGATCAAGTCGCGCGCCTTGTCCTCGTCCGACGGCGTGCCGCCTTCCGGCGAGAGCGCGTCGATCCCGAGCGTCAGATAGCCCGCAAGCGCCGCCCGACGCGTGATGTCGCGGATATGAGGGTTGAGGCCGCGATTCTCGTGGATCATCACCAGAGCAGGTCGCTTTTCGTCACCCTTCGCCACGACGAGATAGCCCTTGAGGCCCGGATCGGAGCCCGGTACCGCGACCTCGGACGAGACAAGCCGGGGGTCATCCGGCCTCACGGTCTCCGCGCGGGCGTAATCGTTCTGGAGCAGGGGCAGCATGGCGGTAGCGGCGCCTGTCGATCCCGCAAGGCGTATCAGGGATTCCATGAAGGCCCGGCGATCTATCGTGCCGTGCGTGAACTGGTCGTAAAGCTGGATGATCTCGTGGTTAATCGGCGGCATGGCTTCCTCCCTTGTACACGGGCGCAGGATGGCACGGCACCACGCAAACGCGACCCCCAAGCAGGATATCTCCGTCGGCCGCCACCACAAGCCGGTCGATATTGCGCCGATAGACACGATCGCGCGATCGAATACGTTGCAAAACAGCAACAATATTCAGCCGAACACACGTCTTTCGAATGCAATGGCAAAATCTTAGTGGACAGTATTAACAACTTCGCCAGCATCGTGCCGCCGCGTAATCCAACGCGATTCGGGAGATTGGGAACGATGAAGACTATTGCCAAGGTTATTCTGATGACGATGATCGCCAGCGCCGCTGTGGCCTGCGCGACCGCTCCGGAAAAGGCCCCGGTCGTCCGCAAGGGCTGATCCGCCGTGACGGCTCAAACCCCGCCGGCGGCTTGCCCCGGCGGGGTTTTTGTTGCCTGGAGACAAAAAAGGCGGCCTTCAGGCCGCCTTAAATCGATCCCTGAAGGGGGAAAAGTCGCTCAGGCAGGCTTGCCTTCCGTCTTGCGGTCCGTGCGCTCGGCAATGCGAGCCGACTTGCCGCGACGGTCGCGCAGGTAATAGAGCTTTGCACGGCGGACCTTGCCGCGGCGAACCAGCTTGATCGAATCGATATTCGGCGAATAGAGCGGGAACACGCGCTCAACACCCTCGCCGTAGGAAATCTTCCGAACCGTGAAGCTCTCGTTGAGGCCGCCGCCATTGCGGGCGATGCAGACGCCTTCGTAGGCCTGCACGCGGGAACGGTCGCCTTCCTTGACCTTCACGTTGACGATCACGGTATCGCCGGGGGCGAAATCCGGGATCGACTTCTCGCCCAGCACGCGGGCGGCTTCTTCTTTTTCGAGAGTCGCGATGATATCCATCGTCAAAGACCTTTTCCGTTTCGTCTCTGTGGACGAGCGCTTGGATACGCTGTTTTGAGTTGAGGCGCGCTCCGTACACGAGAAGCGCGCAGCTGTCATCCCTCTGTCGTCGGTTTTTTACGCTTTTTCGGCGGCTTGGGCGGGATTTTCGCCGCAAGATCCGGTCGCCGCTCGCGGGTCAGCCGCTCGGATTGCTCCCGCCGCCATTCCGCGATGGCGACATGGTTGCCGGAGGTGAGGATTTCCGGGATTTCCCGCCCTTCCCATTCGCGCGGGCGGGTATAATGCGGGTATTCCAACAGGCCCCTCTCGTGACTTTCCTCGATATCGCTCGCGGTTCCGCCCATGACACCCGGAATGAGGCGGATCGTCGCATCGAGCATCACCTGCGCCGCGAGTTCGCCACCGGAGAGCACGTAATCGCCGATGGAAACTTCCCGCAGACCGCGCGCCTCGATCACGCGTTCGTCGATGCCCTCGAACCTGCCACAGACGAATATTGCGCCGGGCCCGGCCGCCAATTCGCGCGCCATCGCCTGATCGAACACCCGACCGCGCGGGCTCATCAGCAGGCGTGGACGCGGGTCATCCCCCTGGATGGCGGCATCGAGCGCGGCGGCAAGCACATCGGCACGGATCACCATGCCCGGCCCGCCGCCGGCCGGCGTGTCATCAACCGCGCGATGCCGGCCAATGCCTTGATCGCGGATATCCTTGATGTCGAGGCCCCAAAGGCCGCGCTTGAGCGCATCGCCCGCGAGCGACTGCCCGAGCGTGCCGGGAAACATGTCCGGCATCAAAGTGAGGACAAGCGCCCGGAACGCCATGTCAGCCAACCCGGAACGCAAAGCGCCCGTCGAGATCGGCAAAGTTCGGAACGGCAGCGATGACGTTATCGAAAGGCGCAAAATCGGATGCCGTGAGCATGGTCAGCATGGCGACGGCGCGCATCCCCGCCCGGCGTGCGGCCTCGATGCCAAGCGGTGCATCCTCGAACACCACGCATTCCGCGGGCGCGACGCCCATCCGCTCGGCAGCGGCAAGGAACATGTCCGGGTGCGGTTTGCCGCGAAAACCCTGACTGGGTGAAACGATGGTGCGGAAACGCTCGCGCAGCGTAAGCGTGTCGAGCACGACGGCGATATTGTCGTTCGGCGCGGCGGTGCCCACCGCCATCGGCACGTCAGCGGCTTCCGCGCGCGCCATCAGTTCAGTGAGGCCGGAGACGGCGCGGACGTGCGGGCGGTAAAGCTCGACATAAAGCGCCTCCTTTTCCATGCCGCGCGCGACAATTTCGTCATGCGACAAGTCCGGGAACAACTCGCCGATGATTTCCGGGTTGGTGCGCCCGGCTGTGCGGCCGAAGAAATTCGGCCGATCGAACGGCAGCGCGTATTTCGCGTGCCAGGCCTCCCAGGCATCATCATGGAAGCGCATGTTATCGACGATGGTGCCGTCCATGTCGAAGATCAGGCCACGGATCGGCATGCTCATGGTTCGTCTCCGGCTTCCGGCGACCGCGCTTCCGGCTTGGTGAGGAAGGCCGCGTCGATGGTGACACGCCGCGCAGCCAGATCGATCACCGGCGCGGCCGCCTTCGTGAAGGGCAGCAGCCAGGTGCCGCCCCCCGATGCCGGGCGGATTTCGAGAATGTCGCCGGCTCCATAATCATGGATCGCGAGGATCCTGCCGAACGGTTCGCCGCCCGCTTCGGCAACGTCGAGGCCGATGAGATCGGCGTGATAAAATTCTTCCTCATCAGGCTCAGGCAGGTTGGCCCGATCGACGAAGAGTTCGGTGCCCGTGAGAGCCTTCACGGCTTCCGGTGTTGCGAGATGGGTGAATTTGACGACGAGCATGTCGTCCTTCAGGAGACGCCCGTTCTCGATGTCGAAAGCCGTGCCGTCGGCTGCGAACAGCGTGCCATAATCGGCAATCGCGAGCGGATCGCCCGCGAAGCTTTTCACCCGCGCTTCTCCGCGTACGCCATGCGGCGCGCCAACGACCGCCATCACCACCCGCCGTTCGGGCAGGGGGCATGTGGACGGGGTTTTAGGCTTGCGGGGCTTGGGCATGATGCCGCCTTCTTCCCAGGCCCGAACGGGCGCCCGAGCTTATGCGAGGGAACCGATATCCCGCCCGGAGGCGGGATATCAAGAAATATGACCTTACTCAGCCGCTTCGCCGGCCTTCTTGGCCTTGGCTTCGGCGCGCTCGGTCATCTTGGTGCCCGGCTTGGCCTTCTCCGGGTTGTTGCGGGCCTCGCGCTTCACGACACCGGCGGCATCGAGGAAGCGGGCGACGCGATCGGTCGGCTGGGCACCCTTGGCCATCCAGGCCTTGGCCTTCTCGATGTCGAGCACCACGCGGCCGGCGTCGTCCTTGGCAAGCATCGGGTTATAGGTGCCGAGCTTCTCAAGGAAGCGGCCGTCGCGCGGCGCGCGGGCATCCGCGACGACGATGCGATAGACGGGGCGCTTCTTGGCGCCGCCACGGGCGAGACGGATCTTGAGAGCCATGGGTTACTCCTGTGTTTGCTCTGTTCGATGGATGGGTTGAAAGGCGATTATTTCTTCCTGAACGGGTTGAACCCGCCGAGACCGGGCAGGCCACCAAGGCCGGGAAGCCCTGGTTTGCCCAGACCCGGAAGGCCTGATGGCAATTTCCCGCCACCTGGACCGGATATCTTTTCGAGCTGCTTCTGTGCTTCGGCGATCGCATCAGGCGAGAGGCTGCCGCCCGCGCCCGGCGGCGGCAGCTTCGAGATGTCGGGCATGCCGCCGCCCATTCCGAACATATTGGCGAGACCCGCCATGGGGCCGCGTTTGCTGCCCTTGCCGACGGCTTTCATCATGTCGGCCATACCGCGATGCATCTTGAGGAGCTTGTTGATCTCCTCCGCGCTGGTGCCGGAGCCGGCAGCAATGCGCTTCTTGCGGCTGTTCTTGAGCATATCCGGGTTGGCACGCTCGGCCGGCGTCATCGAATTGATGATCGCCACCTGCCGCGCGAGCATCCGGTCGTTGATGCCGGCATTGGCCATCTGGTCCTTGGCCTTGGCGACGCCCGGCAGCATGCCCATCAAGCCGCCGAGGCCGCCGAGCTTTTCCATCTGGCCAAGCTGGTCGCGCAAGTCGGAAAGGTCGAACTTGCCCTTCTTCATGCGCTCGGCCATCGCGAGCGCTTTTTCCTGATCGATATTCGCCGCCGCCTTTTCGACAAGGCTGACGATATCGCCCATGCCGAGGATGCGGTTGGCGATACGTGCGGGATGGAAATCCTCCAGCGCGTCCATCTTCTCGCCCATGCCGATCAACTTGATCGGCTTGCCGGTGACGGCACGCATCGAGAGCGCCGCGCCGCCGCGCCCGTCGCCATCGACGCGCGTGAGGACGATGCCGGTAATCCCGACGCGGCCATCGAAGGCGCGGGCGGTGTTGACCGCATCCTGACCGGTCAGGCTATCGGCGACGAGCAGCGTCTCATGCGGGTTCACCGCCGCCTTGACGCGGACAACCTCTTCCATCAGTTCGTCATCGAGCGTGACGCGGCCGGCGGTATCGTAGAGCACGACATCGAAGCCGCCGAGCCGCGCAGCCTGCTCGGCGCGCCTGGCGATCTCAACAGCGCTCTGGCTGGCGACGATGGGCAGGATCTCGATGCCGTTGTCGCGGCCAAGCACGGCAAGCTGCTCCATCGCCGCCGGGCGGCGCGTATCGAGCGAGGCCATCAGGACCTTTTTCTTGTCGCGGTTCTGGAGGCGCAGCGCGATCTTGGCGGTGGTCGTGGTCTTGCCGGAGCCCTGAAGGCCAACCATCAGGATCCCGACTGGCGGGGTCGCGGCAAGGCTGATCGGATCGGCGTCCGAACCGAGCGTCTCGACAAGCTGGTCATGGACGATCTTGACGACCATCTGACCGGGGGTGACCGACTTGAGCACCTCGACGCCCACAGCGCGGGCGCGCACCCTGTCGGTGAACTCGCGGACAACATCAAGCGCGACGTCGGCTTCAAGCAGCGCCCGGCGGACCTCGCGCATCGCCTCGCCGACATCCGCCTCGCTCAGCGCGCCACGGCGCGTGAGCTTGTCGAGAATACCGGACAGACGACCCGAAAGGCCTTCGAACATTGTATTTCGTCTCCCGTAGGCCCTTCGGGCCGGTTGACCCGCGCCGTTCCAAACAGTTTCGCGCCCGGGGGCGCCACGCGCTGCCGGACGTTGACCTCCCGGAACGCATTCCGGGTCGGCGGATCAGGACTGATCTCACCTTTGGAAGCGGGCTCGATACGCCCTTTGGTGACAAAGGTCAAGGAAAGCGCTTTACAGGTGAAAATCGCCGTGGCTCCCTCCCCCGACCAAGGAGCTCTACATGACCCTCGAAACCTGGCTCGCCTTTTCCGCCGCCTCGATCGTGCTGTTACTGATCCCTGGCCCGACGATCCTGCTCGTCATCTCCTACGCGCTGGGGCAGGGCTGGCGTGTCGCGCTGCCGATGGCGGCCGGTGTCGCGCTCGGCGATTTCACGGCAATGACGCTTTCGATGCTCGGCATCGGCGCGCTGCTCATGACCTCTGCCACTATTTTCACGGTGCTGAAATGGATCGGCGCCGCTTATCTCATCTGGCTCGGTGTGAAGCTCTTCCGCGCCGGCGGCAGCTTCGAGACCAAGGCGCGGACAGAAACCACCTCGCCGGTGAAGATGCTCGCCCACGCGTGGCTGATCACCGCGCTCAACCCCAAGAGCATCACTTTCTTTGTCGCCTTCCTGCCCCAGTTTCTCGACGCGAAAGCGTCGTTCCTCCAGCAGATGCTGGTTTTCGAGACGACATTTCTGACGCTCGCCTTCATCAACGCCTTCGGCTACGCTCTGGTCGCCTCGAAGGCGCGCAACCTCTTCCGATCGGAGCGGGCGATCCGCGCCTTCAACCGAACGGGCGGCACCCTGCTGATCGGCGCGGGCATGATGACGGCGGCGAAGACCTGAGCGCTACTTCAGGAAGACGATGATCTTCAGCTTCATCGCCGGATCATCGCTCTTTTCCGGGATGCTGTCGTATTCCTCGAGAAATTTGCCGGTCGAGACGAGGTTCTTGTCGTCAAGCCAGGCCGTCAGGGCTTCGTAGGCGGTGTCGATCTCGTCATAAGCGCCCTGATGGGTGAACACCACGGCGCGGCCCGCGGGCGAGGTCGTCGCATCGAAGTCCTTCCCGAACTTCGCATCCGCCCCCGGCGCATCCTTGAGCGGCAGCATCGCCTCATAGGTGAACCCAAGATCGTCACTGTCGACGAAATAGGTCATGGGCTGACCATCGCGGACGAGATTGAGCCGCTTGGCTTCGGCCTCGAGCTGGTCGATCGCCTGGCGAAGATTGTCGAACCCGTTCTCCCAGGTGGTCTGCCCCTTGAGGCGCAGGACGGGACGCGCGGCGATCTCGCGCATCTCGCCGCCACCGGCTTCGGCCGGCTTCACGGGTTCCTTGGCGGTTTCGACAGGTTTGGCCGGCTCGGCCGGTTTCGGCGCTTCCGGCACGGCGGGAGCCGGACTTGCAGGCGCGGGCGGGGCGGCAGGGGCTGGCGGCGAGCCTTGCGCGACGGCGATTACCGCGAAGACCGGCATCGACATCGCAAGGCACAGGCCTTTCAGAAAACGGAACCCGGCAGGATTGCTCATCGGCTTTCGAGCCTCCCCGATTCTAACGCCACAACGGCTCTTCCAATGTAAGGCGGAATAACTGGTTGCGCACCCCGTCAAGCCCGAATTCGCTGTCGTTGATCACGAGCAGTTCGTTGGGGCTCAGGATCGCCAGTCCCTCGATACGGCCCGGCAGGCCCGGCACCGTATCGAGATCGAGAATCGGCCGCTTGGTCATCGGCGCGAGGCCCCGGATCTGCAAGGCGTCACCCTCCAGAATTTCGAGGCTTGGGCTCATTTCGAGCGAATCGAACTCCGGCGGCACCCGGCTCGCCTCGTCGAGGCGTACGGCATAAATCCGCGCCGACTTCTCGATCCGTTCGAGCACCAGCAGCTGATCGTCGCCGAACGCGACGATCTCGGAAACCTTCACCTCATGCCGGGCGCGCTCGCGCTGTTCGTTGTCAACCTTGAACTGGTAGGGTTCGTCGAGCTGGTACAGATACTGGCCGACCACCTGCCCCGTTTCGCGCTCTACCTTCCAGATCCGGATGTTCCGCGAACTGCGCGCCGCCATCGCATCGGGATTGGCGAGCGGCGATTGACCGACCACGAAGAGATATTTCTCGTCCTTAGAAATCGCCAGTCCCTCGAACCCCCGCCCCGGCAGGCGCTGGCGCAGGATCGGCGGCAGTGAGGCGACCACCTCGTAGTCGGCATCCTTGAACTCGTTGGCGATGTTGGAAGGAACGAGGCGGCGCCTGACCGTCCCGTCCGAGGTGACTTCGAGCAGCGAGGGACCGAATTCCTCGGCGACCCAGAATGTCCCGTCCCTCAGCCGCACGAAACCTTCCGGATCGACGCCCGAGGCATCCCCCGGCAGAGCCTTCCCATCAAGGCCAATCGACACCTCTTCCTTCGCGAGCGGTCGACCGGAAAACGGGCGCCCCGACTGTCCTTTGAGCGGCACGTAGACATTGATGCGCGCGACATTATCCGCCCCGATATCGACCGCGTAGATCGACGGCACGAAACCGGGCAAGGGATAGATCCGGCCATTGCGATCCGCCGCGCAGATCTGCTCCGGCTCCATCCCGATCACCTTGCGGGCGTCGGCGCAGGCGATGCTCGGCCCGCGATCAGTCAGCAGCCAGATGCGCCCTTGCGAATCCCCGTCGAGCCGAAAGGCGGAGGAGCCGAGAGAGACGCTGAAATTGATCGCCTTGCCGTTCGGGAAGGTTATGACTCCGAGCGGCAGGTTGCCGATCTGCACGGCCGTAGCGTGGATCGCGGCACTCGTGCCGGGCGCGGGGGCCGGCGGGGTGGGTGGCTTTGCGGCCGGATCAGTGCCTTGCGAAAGCGAAATTCCTGCTCCCGCCGACAGCAACGCAACCGCGGCAGCGACGCCCCGCACAATTTTCGGCATTGATCGGAAACCCGGAACCGCGTTATGGCGCCGCATCGATGAAAAGCCTATCCTCCGGGTTGGTGCCGTCGCCAGATGTTTGTCCGATAACGGATTCACTCTGTATCGCTATCTGCATGGGCGCCAAATGCAACACAAGTCTTTGTTTGGACCCGTGGTCAAGTCCTGAAAGAAGTTCCCTCGATGGATAAGAAGGAAATGCGGCCTCTATCGGGCATCCCCTTCCGGAAGATGCATGGATTGGGCAACGATTTCGTGGTGATCGACGCGCGCGCGACCGGTTACCCGCTCGGCGCGAAAGAATTCGCGCGGATCGCCGACCGTCGCTTCGGCATCGGCTGCGATCAGCTGATCCTTCTCGAACCCGCCGATGACGCCGATGCCACGATGCGGATCTTCAATCCCGATGGCGGCGAAGTCGGCGCCTGCGGCAACGCTACACGCTGCGTCGGCGCGCTGCTCGCCCGCGAGAAGGGGGCAGGCCGTGCGGCCATCCGCACCCGTGCGGGGCTCCTGCGCGCCGAGATGACCGGCGATCTCGTCGCTGTGGACATGGGCCAGCCGGATCTCGGCTGGGCGACGATCCCCCTCGCGGGGCCCCTCGCGGACACCGCCCGCGTCCCGCTCGATGTTTCCAACATCGATCCCGCATTGCCGGACTGGTTCTCGGCGGTCAGCATGGGCAATCCGCACGCGATCTTCTTCGTGAAGGACGTGATGGCGCACGATCTCCGGGCCATCGGCCCACGCCTCGAAACCCACGCGATCTTTCCCGAAAAAGCCAATATCTCGCTGGCGGATCGGATCGGCCCTAACCATTTCCGCGTTCGCGTGTGGGAACGTGCCGCCGGCGCGACGCTCGCCTGCGGCACCGCCGCCTGTGCGGTCGCTGTCGCGGCAACGCGGCTCGGCATGGCCGAAAGCGAGGTGCGGATTTCGCTGCCGGGCGGCGATCTTGTCATCGCCCGCGACCCTGCGGGCCGCGTCATCATGCACGGCCCGGTCGCGACCAGTTTCTCCGGCGTGATCGACCCCTCGCTGCTGGCCGCTTGAAGCGATGAGCGTCGAGGTCGTCACGCTCGGCTGCCGCCTCAACGCCTTCGAGAGCGAGGCGATGAAGCGCGAGGCCGAAGCAGCGGGGCAGGACGATCTTATCATCGTCAACACCTGTGCGGTGACAGGCGAGGCGGTCGCCCAGGCACGGCAGACCATCCGTCGCCTCAAGCGCAACAACGCCGCCGCCCGCATCGTCGTTACCGGGTGCGCGGCGCAGACCGACCCACGCCAGTTCGCCGCAATGCCGGAAGTCGCCGGTGTTGTCGGCAACGATCTCAAGCTCAAGCCGGAGATCTGGCGTGACCTCGGCCCCGATTTCGGGCTTGAAGACAGCGAGCGCATCCGCGTCAACGACATCATGAGCGTGCGGGAAACGGCCGGCCATCTCGTCGAGGGGATGGAAGGGCGCACCCGAGCCTTCGTGCAGATCCAGAACGGCTGCGACCATCGCTGCACCTTCTGCATCATTCCCTATGGACGCGGAAATTCGCGCTCGGTGCCGATGGGTGAGGTAGCAGCACAGATTACCCGGCTCGTGGACGCGGGCAGCGCGGAAATCGTGCTGACCGGGGTCGATCTCACCTCTTACGGCGCCGATCTCCCCGGCGCGCCTTGCCTCGGCCAGCTCGTAGAGGCGATCCTGAAACACGTACCGGCGCTCGGTCGCCTGCGCATCTCCTCGATCGATTCCATCGAGGCCGATCCGCTGCTCGTCGAGATGCTGAAGGGGGAGATGCGGCTGATGCCGCATCTTCACCTCTCGCTCCAGCACGGCGACGACCTGATTCTGAAGCGTATGAAGCGCCGCCACCGTCGCGCCGACGCAATCCGCTTCTGCGCCGATCTTCACGCAGCGCGTTCGGATTTCGCGCTCGGCGCCGATTTGATCGCGGGTTTTCCGACAGAAACCGAGACGCAGTTCGAGAATACCCTGCGCCTTGTAGAGGAATGCGGTCTCGCCTTCCTGCATGTCTTCCCGTTTTCACCCCGCCCCGGTACACCTGCCGCACGGATGCCGCAGCTGCCACGCCCGATCATCAAGGAACGCGCGGCACGCTTGCGCGAAGCAGGGGCAGCGGCGCTCGCCCGCCATCTCGCGGGCCATAGCGGCACGGAGGCGCGCATCCTCGCCGAGCGCGGCGGCTTGGCGCGGCTCGACGATTTCACGCCCGTGAGGCTTGTCGCGCCGCTTGAACCCGGCACCCTTGCCAAGGCGCGCATTACCGGGCACGACGGCGCGGTATTGCTGGGCGAAGCCACGGGATCGGTAGCCAGATGAGTTCGGACAAGAAACAGGGCAGCTTCTTCGGGCGGCTGTTCGGGCGTGGGAAGGACGAAGCGCCGGTGGAAACACCCGCGGCGCCGCCTCCGGTCGTGCTGGCCGAAGCGCCGGATCCTGTCGCGCCTGCCGTTCCCGCGCCAGTCTCGCCGGCACCGCCTGCCCCCAGGCTCTCGTGGTGGAAGCGCCTCAGCCAGGGCCTCGGGCGCACCGCCTCGCAGATCGGCGCCGGCATCACCGCCATCTTCACGACGCGCAAGCTTGACGCAGATACCCTTCAAGACCTTGAGGACGTGCTGATCCAGGCCGATCTCGGCATCGAGGTCTCCGGCCGTATCGTCGAGAGTATCGGCAAGGGGCGCTTCGACAAGGAGGTAGCACCGGAGGAGATCAAGGCCGCGCTCGCCGGCGAGGTCGAGAAGGTGCTGACGCCCGTCGCGCAGCCACTCGTGATCGACGCGGCGAAGAAGCCTTTTGTGCTGCTGATGGTCGGGGTCAACGGTTCCGGCAAGACGACTACGATCGGCAAGCTCGCGGCGAAATTCCGTGCGGAAGGCAAATCGGTGATGCTCGCAGCGGGGGATACCTTCCGAGCGGCGGCGATCGAGCAGCTCAAGATCTGGTCCGAACGCTCCGGAGCGGGCTTCGTCGCCCGCACACAGGGCGCGGATGCCGCCGGACTCGCGTTTGACGCTCTCACCGAAGCCCGCGCCAGCGGCACGGATGTGCTTCTCGTCGATACCGCCGGGCGGCTCCAGAACAAGCAAGGCTTGATGGACGAACTCGCCAAGATCGTGCGGGTGATGAAGAAGGTCGATGACAGCGCCCCGCACGCCGTGCTGCTGGTGCTGGACGCGACAGTCGGACAAAACGCGATTTCGCAGGTGGAAGCCTTCCGGCAGATCGCCGGCGTGACGGGTCTCGTCATGACCAAACTCGACGGCACGGCGCGCGGCGGCATCCTCGTCGCGCTCGCCGAGAAGTTTGGCCTGCCGGTGCATTTCATCGGCGTCGGCGAGGGGGTCGAGGATCTCGAACCCTTCGCCGCAGCCGATTTCGCCCGCGCAATCGCCGGGCTGGAGAAATAATCAGACCACTTTCACCGAGATCGGCTCCGTGCCCTCGATCTCGACGCGCATGGTCTGGCCGCGATTGACGGCGGAAACGCCTTCCGGCGTACCGGTGAAGATAAGGTCGCCGGGCTTCAGTTCGAAATAGCGCGAGAGAATGGCGATCTGCTCGGGGATCGACCAGATCATCGCCGCGAGCGTCGCCCGCTGGCGCACGGCGCCATCGACCGTCAGCTTGAGCTGACCCTTCAACGGAAAATCAGTGTCATAGGGCGTGATGGGGCCGACAGGGCCGGATGCATCCGAGGATTTGCCGACCTCCCACGGGCGGCCCAGCTTTTTCGCCTCGCCCTGAAGGTCGCGCCGGGTCATATCGAGTCCGGCGGCATAGCCGAAGACATGGCCCATCGCATCCACCTCGGCGATATCGCGCCCGCCCTTGCCGATCGCAACGACGAGTTCCGCTTCGTGATGATAGTCCTTCGTGACGCTCGGATACGGGAGCTCGCGCGTAACCCCGGCCTCCACCGGCTCTATGGCCTCGACGCTCTTCATGAAAAAGAACGGCGGCTCGCGGTCGGGGTCGAACCCCATCTCGCGGGCGTGAGCGGCGTAATTGCGACCGATGCAGAATGCGCGGCGAACCGGGAAGCGCGCCGCGCTGCCGAGAATAGCTAGGGTTTTCGGCGGTTCTAGCACGGGAATGGCGAGGGCCATGAATAACTCCGCTGTTGTGGAAGGCGCGCGAAAAGTCTATCCGCGCTTGCAGGGAATTTTCGTAGCCTTTCCGCGCGCGGCGCGAAAGACGCGATGCAACACGCGAGGCCCCATGGCGGAAGAAACCGGCCGTCCCCGGCAGAATCCGATGCTCAAGCTCGCGCTCGAAATGGGGCCGCTGGTCCTGTTCTTTGCAGCGAACTCAAGACCGGAATGGTTCCGTCCGCTGGTCGGTGCCGTTCTGGGGCAGGAGCTGGTGACGTCCCCGAAGGCGCCGATCCTGATCGCGACCGCCGTGTTCATGGCGGCGATGGCGGTCTCGCTCGCCGCCGCCTGGTATCTCCACCGGAAGCTGCCGATCATGCCGCTGGTGACGGGTTTCGTCGTGCTGGTTTTCGGCTCGCTGACGCTGATCCTTCAGGATGATCTTTTCATCAAACTTAAGCCGACCATCGTCAATTCGCTATTCGGGGCGGTGCTGCTCGGCGGGCTC
>DAORNC010000050.1:0-21247 GCA_035440785.1 Rhabdaerophilum sp.
TTTATCGGAAGGGCACAAGAAAAGGGGCGAGGTGATGAACCTCGCCCTTCGAATCCGGGAACGAAACGAAGCTTACTTCGTATTGTTCTTCAGGGTCGTGCCGATGTTGGTGAAGGCGGCCGAGAGATCGCCCTTGAAGGTCGAGAGGGCGGTGATGATGGCGGCGGCCATGAGGGCGGCGATGAGGCTGTACTCAATCGCGGTGGCGCCGGACTCGTCCTTCACGAAACGGTTGAAAATCGACATGTGAGTGCTCCTAACTCTTGTTTGCTCCAGGTTTCAGTCCGGGGTGGCCGTGGCCGGCTCTCGTCTGAACCGAGGCAAAAACTACTCGGTGTTTCTTGAGGCCAGGTTAATGCCGGCCCAAATATTCGTATGTTATTTCTCCAATGAACTCTTTAGTTAAAACAGATTTAATCATTTCATCGACAGACATTTATATCAAAAAATGGCTAGATCTATATGGAATAAATTTAGAAAAATCAGAGAAAAACTTATGTAATCTGAGTTTTTACGGATTTTTTCTTCGGATTTTCCCTAGTTTATGTGTTTTATTTTTTGGTTTGTTACTCGCAAGGCTTTGTCTGAATCGAGTTTTCCAACACAAAGTGCTACCCGAAAGGCGGGAAGGCACGTGGAAAATCACACGGATTTGGCGCGTATTTTCTAGAATTCCGGCTGATTTACCGAAAATTCACCCTGTTTTGCCAGATTGGGGGTTGAACCGGGCAGAACTCGACGTTGGGCGCCGGTCTGTCAGAAGCGTGAGTGGTGTGATGATGGCAAGACGGATAGCGGTGCTGGCGACGGCAGGGTGCATCGGCGCAATGGCTGTCCTTGGTCAGGCGGGTCTTGTTCATGCGCAGCAGGTCGGCTCAGAGGCCATTTCGGTGGTGCTTGATCAGGCCAAGCTCGTGAAACTTCCCGCCGGCGCGGACACGATCGTCATCGGCAACCCCTCGATCGCCGATGTCACCGTCCAGAAGAACGGCGTAATGGTGATTACCGGACGCGCTGCCGGCCGGACAAATTTCATCGCACTCGACCAGGCAGGAGCGATCATTTCGGAATCGGTCCTGTCCGTGACTGTGCCCACGGAGGGCAAGCTGCTGGTCCAGCGCGGGCTCGAACGCAATACCTACGATTGCTCCCCGGCGTGCCTGCCGACCGTCTCCCTCGGCGACGAGGACAAGCATTTCTCGCTCTCGATCAACCAATCCTCGCAACGGGACGGCATGGCAAAACAGAATGGCCCTGCGGCAGCTGCGACCGCGCCGCAGAAGAAGTGACGCGCGCGCAGACGCGCTCCCGCGTGAGCGGTAGTTCGGCGATCGATCAGGACCGAGAGTTAACAAGCGCATAAAAAAGCAGTTTGCGTTTTCAGTTTGCTCTGAAACGGAACCGCAATTTCTCTCTGTTATCAGTGTTTCCAGTTGGATCGGCATGGTCAATCGTGCCGACGGGTTTCGGGAGCACGAGATGTCAGTCGCGAGACAGGGTATCTGGCAGGGATTCAAGCGCCGGGCGGAGCGGGCCGGGATGGCCTTCCGGCGCAGCAGGGGCGGCGCCACCGCGGTTGAATTCGCGATGATCGCGCCGCTGTTTTTCGGTTCGCTCTTTGCGATCATGGAAACCGGAACGCTTTATCTCAAGACGACCGCGCTCGAAGCGGGGGTCGAGGAGGCCAAGCGTGTGACGATGACCGGCCAGGTGGTTGGCGCCGGTGATTCCACGGCGCAGCTGGCCAAGTTCAAGGCCGCCTTTTGCGATCAGGCGGGATGGATCATCCCCTGCGAAGCTGTAAAATGGGATGTCAGGGCGTTCAAGACCTTCGGCGCGGCGGCGATGCCGAACCGCCTCAAGGGCGACAAGACGTTCGACGACTCCGATCTCCAGTTCAACCCTGGAAAGCCATGCGAGATCGTGGTGGTCCGCGGCTACTACCTCACCAAGTCGATCACCGCGATGATCCGGAACGACGTCGCTCAGCTGTCGAGCGGCGATGTCATCATCACCGGCGCCGCGGCGTTCAAGAACGAACCCTACGGCGCGTGCTGAGGAGGCCGGAGCGATGATGAAAACGAGATCTTTCCTCCGCTTCCCGGCTCAGGCCAATCGCCGGATCCGTCGCATTCTGGGACGATTCCGGCGTTCGCAATCGGGTGTTGCCGCCGTCGAATTCGCGCTGATGATCCCGGCCATGATGGCGGTATGGGTCGGCATGGTGATTGCGACCGACGCCCTGACGGCCGACAAGAAGGTCACGCTTCTCGCCCGCACGCTCGCCGACATGACCACACAGATGGTCGCCGTCGGCCAGAGCGATATGGACAGCATTTTCGGGGCGACGGAATCGGTGCTCTGGCCGCACCCGTCGGACCGGCTCGGCATGCGCGTCACCGCGATCGATATCGACGGTAAAGGGGTAGCCTTCGTCGACTGGTCGGTCGTACCGTCGAATCCCGCCATGAGTGGTGGTTTTTCACCGTTGGCGCGCTGTGGAAAATACACCGACCTGCCCGCCGGTCTGAAAGTACCCCGGACCTCGATCATCCTTTCGGAGGTGACGATGGTTTACAAGGCTTCGGCGGCGACGCAGATCGTCGATGAGATGTTCAAGACCTCGGGCGGCACCATGCCGTTGGGCGACAGCCTCTATATGCGACCACGGCAATCGACGAAGGTCGAGTACAACCCGGCACCGGGTTCGGCTTGTGCCGGTTATGTGCCTTGAGGAGCAAGGCGGAATGGTAGCAGTGAGTGGACTTGAACCACCGACCTTGGCATTATGAGTGCCACGCTCTAACCAGCTGAGCTACACTGCCATTCCGAAGCGGCACCAGAGCGGTGCGCAGACGTCGCCTTAAAGGCTTCTTGCGCGCTGCTGTCAAGCCTTTCGCGTGGGGCTCAGGCGGCTTTCGCCTCGGCTCGTTCCGAGCGCCGATCCGTAAGCCGGACGACCGTATAAAACCCTGCCACGCCGACCCTCCGAACGGATGTCAGCACGAAGCCGGCCCTGTCGGCCCAGTTGCGGATGCGGGCGAGCTGGAATTCGGACGAAAGACCAATCCGGCGTGCGATTGGCGCCGCAGCCCGTTCGAGGAGGGCGACGAACCCCTTCTCAGCACCGATCTTGTTCACGAGGACGATGTCGCCGCCGGGCTTGCAGACGCGGGCGAACTCGTCGAGTGCAGCCTCGGCATCCGGCACCAGCGTTATCACGTATTGGCCGACGACGACGTCGAAGCTCGCATCCGCGAACCCAAGGCGGCAGGCATCCATCACCACAAGGCCGGCGACGCTCCCGAGGCCGAGTCGTTCGATCTTCTCCGCCGCGCGCTCAAGCATGGGCTTCGACAGGTCGATGCCGACGACCCGGTAGCCTTCCGGGTAGCCCGGCAGGGAGAGCCCGGTGCCGACGCCGACCTCGAGAATGTCCCGTCCGCAGGCAAGAGCCTCGCGCGTCGCGGCCTCCCGGCCGGGACGCAACAGCCGCCCATAGAGCATGTCATAGACCGGTGCCCATTTGGCATAGATCCGGGTCATCATCGAAAGGTCGGTCTTGTCGGCCATTCAGGCTGCCCCTTTGACGCGGAATTCGGTTTTGGTCTCGTCCTGTCCGGATGGAGCCGCATGCCGGCGTTCGATCGTGCCGCCGCCGAGCACGCGGGCGCGTGGATCACCGTCAGCGTAGAAGACGCAGGCCTGCCCGGGTGCGACGCCCTGTTCTCCGGTTGCAAGTTCCACCACGACCTTGCCATCGCGTGCAGCGATGCGGGCCGGAACCGGGGCACGGGACGAACGGACGCGGGCGTGGATATCAACTCCTGCGGGGCCATAGGCTTCAAGCGGGCGGTCGCCGATCCAGTTGACGTCGCGCAGGGCGATCTCGCGGACCTCGAGTGCCTCGCGCGGGCCGACGATGACTTCGCGCCGGTCCGCGTCGATACGGACGACATAAAGCGGTTCGCGTGCGGCGATGCCCAGCCCCTTGCGCTGACCGATGGTGAAGCGGACAATGCCCTCGTGTCGGCCGAGATCGCGCCCGTCGAGGTGGCGGATGACGCCCGGCTCGGTTGCTTCGGGCTTCAGTTTCTCGATCAGCGCTGCATAATTGCCGGAAGGGACGAAGCAGATGTCCTGGCTGTCGGCCTTCTCGGCAATGGCGAGGCCGATGTCGCGCGCCATCTGGCGGGTCTCGGCCTTAGTCAGCGCGGCGAGGGGAAACCGCAACAGCTCAAGTTGCGCGCGCGTGGTGGCGTAGAGGAAATAGCTCTGGTCACGGTCGAGGTCGGCGGGGCGGAACATCGCACGGCTCCCGTCGGGCATCGCGCGGGTCTCGACGTAATGGCCGGTCGCGAGGCAGTCGGCGCCGAGCTCGGTCGCGAAGGCGAGGAGGTCGCGGAACTTGACGGTGCGGTTGCACTCGATACATGGGACCGGCGTCTCGCCGGCGGCATAGCTCTCGACGAAACGATCGATCACTTCCTCGCGGAAGCGGGTCTCGTAGTCGAGCACGTAATGCGGGATGCCGAGCTGGGCGGCGACGTTGCGCGCATCCTGAATATCGCGCCCGGCACAGCAGGCGCCGGGCCGATGAACTGCATTGCCGTGGTCGTAGAGCTGGAGCGTGATGCCGATGACCTCGTAGCCACGTGCTTTCATCAGCGCCGCAACAACAGACGAATCGATCCCGCCCGACATCGCGACGACGACGCGGGTTTCGCTTGCTGGCTTGGCGATGTCGAGATCGTTAAGCACGCTTTCCTTCTCCGCGCCGGTAGCGGTCGAACCCCTATTGCGGCGCCAAAATGTTCAATAGCGCGACTTCCCGTTCCTTTCCAGCGGGCTGCGCACGGCCCGGCAAATTTTGCCGATTGTGGCTCGGCTGGGGGATCTTCCTGCCGTCGAACGAAGGTTAAATCTGAATTAATTCATTTTATATCAAAGCGTTACATCAAAAATTCTTTGGCCTGATGATTGCTAGCTCTTCGGCAAACCCATTGCGGATGTGTGCCGATGCCCAGTGAAGCCAGTTTCTCTCTCATCCGGTCGATCAATGAGATGACCACGACCCGCCGCACGGAACCCGGACGTCCTGAAAACGATGGCGAGAATGCTCGCCCGGAAAACTTCGGTTCGCTGGTCTCGGAGGCCGCGCAGGCAAGGAACGCCGAGCGCCGGAACGTCCCTCCCGTCGAGGCTCTGCAGCAGCCGGTCGACCCCCGACCGGCTGCTGAGCGGCGCCAAGCAGCGGAAACGCGCGCCGAACGTGCGAATCCCCGCCGATCGGAAGAAGGCGATGCCCGTTACAACGAGGAGAAGGCGCCTCCGACCGCAGCCAAGCCCGACAAGACCGAGACGGCCGGTGGTGCTGACGAGACACCAGCCTGCAAAGACGGCTGCAAGGAAGAAAAGGCCGAAGGCGAAGCTGCCGTCGTAGAAGCCGCCGGCGAAACGCTTGTCGTTGAACCGGTCAAGACCGATGTCGCCCCGACCTTGACGGTTCCCGCTGCGATCAGCGTCTCGACCCCGCTCTCCGGCGAGACAACTCCTCCCGCCGTTGTTGCAGAGGGCAGCGACCTGACTTCGGTCGGCAATATTGACAAGACCGGCGGCATGATGGCGCCGGAAGCCGAGACGCCCGTCCCGGTCGTGGCGGCTGCCGCCGAAGAGACAGCGGGTGCCCTTGTCGCCAAGGCTGAGACCGGCAAGACTGCTTCGACCGACGATGCGGTGTCGGAGACACCTGCAACGAGCGCCACCGAAACCGGCGATGGCGTTGTCGCCGAACTGACGGCGCGGACCACGGCTGCGGGCACGAAGGAAGCCGGCGGCAAGACCGACACGGCCGTCGAGAAGGTCAAGACCGGAACGGAAGAAAGTGAATCGGCGAACGAAAAAACCGCCGAGGCCGGCAAGAAAACCGTGACGCCGGATCTCAACCCGACCCGGCTCAACCGCGTCGCGGATATGCTCGAATCCTTCGGCCTCTCACATGCGATCCATCGCCCGGCGGATATTCTCGCCGGTCTCGACCGCGCCGTGCAGGCGAGCGCGATGAACAGCGCGCTGAACCGGGGCACAGAGGTCGCCCGCCCGACGCCGCTCCAGATGCTGCCGATCGAGATCGGGATGCAGGCGGTTCGCGGCGTCACCAACTTCCAGATCCGCCTCGATCCGGCCGAACTTGGTCGCGTCGACGTGAAGCTTCAGATCCGCGACAACGGCGAGGTCAATGCCAGCCTCGTCGTCGATCGGGTCGAGACGCTGGCAATGCTCAAGCGCGACGCCTCGACGCTGCAACAGGCTTTCGAGCAGGCCGGCCTCCGTCAATCGGCGGACGGACTCAGCTTCTCGCTGCGCGGCGAAGGGCAGAATGGCGAGGCCCGCCGCGAAGGCGCGCGTGGCCCAGCCGGCGAGCACGCCGACGACAACACGCTTCAGCCGCAAGTCGCCGAGATGGCGATGCGCCGCGCCTATGTTCCCAATTCCAATCTTGATCTGATGATCTGAGGCCCGCGGAGAGACCCCGATGACCACCATTGCTTCCAGCGCCCTTGCCGCCGCTTCGCCCGGAGCATCCGGGGCGACCAACAGCTCCGCAGCGCGCATCGCCGACAACTTCGACCAATTCCTCCAGCTGCTGACGACGCAGCTCAAGAACCAGTCGCCGCTCGATCCGCTCGACACTAACCAGTTCACGCAGCAGCTGGTGCAGTTCGCGAGCGTCGAACAGCAGATCAAGACCAACGACAGTCTTGCCTCGCTCCTCGTCGCCAACAAGACGGCGAACGTCACGAATGCGATGGGCTTCGTGGGCGCACGCGTCACAGCGGACGGCACGACCTCTGCCCTCAAGGACGGTGCCGCGAGTTGGCAGCTCAACGCGCCGCGTGCCGGGCAGGCGACCATCACTATCAAGGACAAGAACGGCAACGAGGTCTATTCGACGACCAAGACGCTTACCTCCGGCGATCAGACCTTCTCGTGGAACGGCACGAAATCCAACGGTGAGAAGGCCGCAGACGGCCAATACACGATGGTCGTGGCCGCCAAGGATGCAAACGGCCAAGTCATGACCGTGAAGTCCGAAATCTTCGGGACGGTCGATGGCGTCGATGTCACGGGGGATGTGCCGGTGCTCGATGTAGGCGGGATTCTGATCCCCGTCACGTCGGTCAAGTCGGTTCGCCGCTGATTGTGTCGGGACTTAGGCGTTTTTTAACAAGCGGGCCTTACATTTCATGAACGTAATCGTTGCGTTTTGTGAGCGTACCCATGAGTGAACCGCTTCGCCCCCGCGTGAAGTATGTCATCGGTCCCGATGGCAGCCCCCTGACGATCGCGGATCTGCCGCCGCCGGAAACCCGCCGCTGGGTCATCCGTCGCAAGGCCGAGGTTGTCGCCGCGGTGCGTGGTGGTCTTCTTTCCCTCGATGAGGCCTGCTCGCGTTATACGCTGACGGTCGAGGAATTCCTTTCCTGGCAGAGTTCGATCGACGAGCACGGGCTCGCTGGTCTGCGCACCACACGCATCCAGCATTATCGCCAATAATCGCGTCGTCCTGCGCGAAAAACGAGGCCCGCCGCGTGCGGGCCTTTCGGCGTTCTGGGCCTCCCCCTTCCAGCTGATCGCTGGTTCACGGGAGGTGCGAACGCGGTTACTTCCGGACAGCCTTGGCGGCCATCATCGCCCGCGCGACGTGAACGGCTTCGGCGAGACTCGACGGATCGGCCACTCCCTTGCCGGCGACATCGAAGGCGGTGCCGTGATCGACGCTGGTGCGGATGATCGGCAGCCCGACCGTGATGTTCACGCCCTTCTCGACGCCGTTGAGCTTGATCGGGATCAGCCCCTGATCGTGGTATTGGGCCACCACGATATCGAACTCACCCCGCCGGGCGCGCATGAAAACCGTGTCTGGCGGATACGGACCCGAAATATCGAGGCCATGCCGACGCGCCTTCTTGATGGCCGGTGAGATGATCTCGATTTCCTCGCGTCCGAACAGCCCGCCCTCGCCGGCGTGCGGATTGAGCCCTGCCACCGCGATGCGCGGCTTCTCGATACCGAGGGCCCGACAACCCTCCTGTGCAAGCCGGAAGGTCCGCGCGAGATTGTCTGGCGTCACCTTGTCGAGCGCGGCGCGCAGCGAAAGATGGATCGAGACGAGGATCACGCGCAGCGGGCCCTCGATCAGCATCATTCCGAAATCCTTCGTGCCCGTGCGGTCGGCAAGAATCTCGGTGTGACCGGGGAAGGGCACGCCAGCGGCGTGCAGGGCTTCCTTGTGGATCGGTGCCGTCACGAGTGCGCCGATCTCCCCGGCAAGCGCGAGATCGATCGCGGTAGTGATCGCGTCATAGGCAAGACGTCCGCAGGCCGCCTCGACGCGGCCGTAAGGCAGATCCGCAGGCAGCCGGCCAATATCCAGTACGGGCACGAGCGAATCATCGCCGCCTTCGGCCAGCATTTTACGGATCGGTTTCAGACCTTGCTCTCCGGGCGATGCGACAATGCCTCTTATCGTCCCGACCGTGCGGAACGCGGCATCGAGGCGTGCCGGATCGCCGATAACGACGAGATCGCGGATCGTGCCGGCGGCGAAATATTTTGCGATGATTTCCGGGCCGATCCCGGCGCCGTCGCCCATCGTGATCGCGATCGGAAGGCTCATTGCGGTACATCCCTGGCCGGTCCGCCGGCCTCAGGCGGAGAGGAAAGTGAGAGGCCGATGTCGATTTGGCACAAAAAAGTTAATCGAGTTAACGAGGCGGTAACCATCCACCGGGCAATTCTTGCCTAGCGCAGAAAATGCGTGCCGCGCAAATCGCGTGACGCGCTGGAACTTGAACCGGATGGTGGGGCAGTGAACGGCATTCTCGAGATCGTGAACAAGCTGGGTCCGCAACGTCTCGTCGCGATGGGCGCGGTGACGCTGGCCCTCGTCGGGTTCTTTGCCTTCGTGATGACGAAGATGTCCAATCCAGGGATGGGGGTGCTGTTCAGCGACCTGCCCATCCAGGATTCGAACACTATCACCCGCGACCTCGAGAATCGCGGCATCAAGTTCGAGATTCGCCAGGACGGCAGCACCATCCTCGTGCCGCGCGACATGACGACCAAGCTGCGGATGGAATTCGCCGGCAAGGGCCTGCCGGCCGGCGGCAACGTCGGCTACGAGATCTTCGACAAGTCCGACAGCTTCTCGGCCACCAGCCTCGTGCAGGGCATCAACCAGCTCCGTGCGCTCGAGGGTGAGCTTGCCGTCGAACACGCGTTCGAGCGCGCATTGCAGGGTGAGCTTGCCCGCACTATCAAGGGCATCGATCGCGTCAGCCAGGCACGCGTCCATCTCGCCATTCCGGAGAAAAAGCTCTTCGACCGCGAGAAGCAGGAGCCGCGCGCCTCCATCGTGGTCAAGACGCGTGGCGATCTCGACGCCAGCCAGATCCGCGCCATCCGCCACCTCGTCGCCACCGCCGTCCAGGGCCTGAAGCCGGAGCGTGTCTCGATTGTCGACGAGACCGGTCGTCTACTCGCTGACGGCGCGGGCAACGAAACAGACGCGGCGGCACTCGCGCAGGACAAGCAGTCGAGCCACGAGAAGCGTCTCAAGACGCAGGTCGAGGAAATCGTCGCCAGCGTCGTCGGACGGGGCCGGGCGCGGGTGCAGGTGGCAGCGGACATGGATTTCAACCGCGTCCAGCAGGTGACCGACAACTTCGACCCCGAAGGCCGCGTCGTCCGCTCGACACAGACACGGACCGAAAACCAGCAAAGCCAGGAAGCGCGCGACAATCAGGTCAGCGTCGCCCGCGAATTGCCGGCCGGGCAGAACCAGAACACCAATACGCCGCAGCAGAAGGACGCCACGCAGCGCAACGAGGAGATCGTCAACTACGAGATCTCCAAGACGACCCGCACGGAGGTCATCGAGGCAGGCCGTGTCAAGCGCCTTTCGGTCGCGGTGCTGGTCGACGGCGTTTATACGCCGGGCGCCAACGGGCAGATGGACTACAAGCCGCGCACATCCGAAGAACTTGATCGCATCGCCGCGCTTGTCCGCTCCGCGATCGGGTTCGACCGCAACCGCGGCGATCAGGTCGAGGTCATCAACCTGCGTTTCGCCGAGGGCGTCACGCCGGTCGAGGGCAAGCAGCAGACCTTCCTTGAGCAGATGCTCGCGCTCACCAAGGAAGATGCGCTGCGCCTCGTCGAACTGACCGTCTTCGGCGTGCTGACCCTGCTGGTGACGCTGCTCGTCGTCCGTCCGTTGCTGCGCCAGATGGGCATCGGTGTGAAGGAAAAGAACAAGGAGGCGTCGGCCGTGCCGCAACTCACCGGGCTCGAAGGCGTTATCGCCGCCTCGGGCATGGCCAACGGCGGGCCGAGCCAGATGCTTGCGTTGCCTGGCCCCAACGGCGAGGGCGGCCTCAACGCCGCGAATTCCAACCAGGCCAACAACGTCAATGTCATCCAGCATGCCCTGCAGCAAAGCGCGGTCGATCATCTCGGGAAGATTGTCCAGGACAACCCGAGCGAATCGACCGCGATCGTCCGGCAATGGATCGCGCAGACGCGCTGAACGGGAAAACGGGGCTAAGGGGCGAAGAACATGGCCAAGGCAGCGAACGCAGTCGAAAAGACGGACAGCAACCCGAAGACCGACCTCACCCGGTTTCTTGCCGGGCCCGAGAAGGCGGCGATCATCCTCCTCGTTCTCGGCGACCGCTACGGCGCCGAAATCTGGAAATCGCTTGAGGAAGACGAGATCCGCACCGTGACGCGGGCGATGTCCCGCCTCGGCGCGGTGACAGCGGAAGCCGTCGAGGCGCTGGTTGGCGAGTTCCTCTCGATGATGGCGCAGGGCGGCGCGGTGACGGGCGACTACGATCGCACAGAGGCGCTGCTCTCCAAGATCCTTCCGAAGGACAAAGTCTACTCCCTGATGGAGGAGATCCGTGGTCCGGCGGGCCGTAACATGTGGCAGAAGCTCGGCAACGTGCAGGATCAGGTGCTCGCGAACTACCTCAAGGGCGAATATCCGCAGACCGTGGCGGTGATTCTCTCGAAGATCCGTTCCGAAAATGCGGCCAAGGTGCTGGCGCTACTGCCGCATGAGTTCGCGCTTGAGGTCGTCAATCGGATGCTGAACATGGAGGAAGTGCAGAAGGAAGTGCTCGATCATATCGAGGAGACCTTGCGCACCGAATTCATCTCCAACCTTTCGCACACCAGCCGTCGTGACAGCCACGAGCTTATCGCCGAGATCTTCAATTCGTTCGACCGGCAGACCGAGAGCTGGTTCATGGCCGCACTCGACGAACGCAACCGCGATTCGGCGCAGAAGATCCGCGCCCTCATGTTCACCTTCGAGGATCTTGCCAAGCTCGATCCGGGCTCGACCCAGACGCTCATCCGCTACTCCGACCGCGACCAGCTCGCGATCGCCCTCAAGGGCGCGGCGCCGTCGATGAAGAAGTTCTTCTTCCAGCAGATGTCGACCCGCGCCGCCAAGAACATGGAGGAGCTGATGCAGGGTCGTGGCCCGGTCCGCCTGAAGGAGGTGGACGAGGCGCAGACCAAGATCGTCATCCTGGCCAAGGAGCTCGCGGCCAAGGGCGAGATTACCATCGGCAAGAACCGCGCCGAAGACGAACTGATCTACTGAGGCGGAAACGATGTCATCGGGCGCGAACGCATTCAGTTTCGGCAGGGACTTCTCCAGGAGCGGCGGCTCGCCGTTCGTCGAGCCGACCAAACGCGTGCCTGTCCCTCATGCCGAGCACCAGCGGCTGATCGAGGAGGCGCGCCGCGAGGCGTTCGAGCAGGGGGTAGAGGAAGGGCGGAAGCAGCAAACGGACCACGAGGCAATGCGCCTTGCCAGCTGCCTCGATGCGATCCTGGCCCGGCTTGAAATCGCGACCATCGAGATGCGTCGGCTCGAAACAGATGCGCGTAACGAGGCTTTGGCCTTCGCTCGGCTCTTTGCAACCAAGCTCGCTGGGCGCATGATCGAGACCGCGCCGATGCAGGCGGTTGAGGCGACCGCGAAAGCGATCTTCAACGACCTGAGGGGCACACCGCATGTCGCGGTTCGCGTAACGCCCTCTCTGGTCGATACCTGCAAGAACCGGCTCGGGCTGATGCTGCGCGAGAACGGGCTTGAGACCAAGTTGTTCGTTTTTCCCGATCCGGACATCCCTCTCGGTGATTGTCGGATCGAATGGGCGGATGGCGGCATTGTCCGCGACCGGGAAAAACTCGAAGCGTTGATCGATCGGTCCGTGAACTTGTTGTTCCCGGATCAGGACTGAAGACTTAGTGACAAGAGAAGGCTGAAGAGCATGTCCACCGAAGGCAATTTCCAGCTCCAGGATCTCGAATCCACCGCCGATCTCGTGGCGGCGGCCTACGGCAACGACGAGGAGGGCGCGCCTTCGAGCAAGAGCGCAGCCGATCTCGAACATGTTTTCGACGTGCCGGTGCAGGTTTCGGCCGTCCTCGGCCGCACCAAGATGGGTGTCGGCGAACTGCTGCACATGAGCCCCGGCCATATCCTGGAACTCGATCGCAAGGTCGGTGAAGCCATCGATATCTTCGTCAACGACCGGCTCGTCGCGCGTGGCGAGGTCGTGCTGGTCGATGACAAGCTCGGCGTGACCATGACGGAAATTATCAAGAGCGACCGCTGATCCCGGCGGCCTCTGAAGAACGGACCAGAAGCGGAGAACGGCCATGCGGCTTCTCATCGTCGGAACCTTGCGCGGCGAACTGATCACAGCAGCGAAGATCGCGCGTGAACGCGGCGCCTCGGTCGCCCAGGTCGATGGCGTGGAAGCAGCGATCTCGCATCTCCGGCAGGGCAAGGGTGCCGATCTCGCGATGGTCGACGCCCATCTCGACATCGCCGCGCTCGTCAAGGGCCTCAATGCCGAGCACATCACCCTGCCGATCGTCGCCTGCGGCGTTGCCAACGACAAGCGTGCGGCCGTCGCCGCGATTGAGGCCGGTGCGAAGGAATATGTCCCGCTCCCGCCCGATCCGGAGTTGATCGCGGCGATCCTCGAGGCTGTCAGCCGCACGGAAACCTCGCTCGTCTACCGCGACGAGGCCATGAGCCGCGTCCTCAAGCTCGCCCAACAGATCGCGGGATCGGATGCCTCGGTGCTGATTACCGGTGAGAGCGGCGTCGGCAAGGAGGTGATGGCGCGCTTCCTCCACGAGAAATCGAAGCGGGCGACGCGTCCCTTCGTCTCGGTCAATTGCGCCGCGATCCCTGACAACCTCCTCGAGAGCGAACTCTTCGGGCACGAGAAGGGCGCTTTCACCGGCGCTGTGGCGCGCCGTATCGGCAAGTTCGAGGAGGCCGACGGTGGCACCCTCCTGCTCGATGAAATCTCGGAAATGGACGTGCGGCTTCAGGCCAAGCTGTTGCGCGCCATCCAGGAACGCGTGATCGACCGCGTCGGCGGACAGCGCCCCGTGCCGGTGGATATCCGCATCATCGCAACATCGAACCGCAATCTCGTCGAGAGCGTGAAAGCGGGCGAGTTCCGAGAGGACCTTCTTTATCGCCTCAATGTCGTCAACTTGAAGATCCCGGCGCTGCGCGAGCGACCGAACGACATCATCGAACTCGCGAACCATTTTGCAAAACGCTACGCGCAGCTCAACGGGCTGCCGGCGCGCTCCATCAGCCACGATGCCAAACGCGTACTGCTCGCCAACCCCTGGCGCGGCAATGTGCGCGAACTTGAAAACACCATCCATCGTGCGGTGCTGCTGGCGATGGGAGTCGAGATCGGACCGGACGCGATCCTCACGCCAGAGGGCGATTCGATTGCCCGCGATGCGACCGACGCTACCGCGCGTCGTGCCGCGGAGGCCGCGGAAGCGGCAACGCGCGCGCTCGTCGGCCGCACCGTCGCCGATGTCGAGCGCGAACTCATTCTCGATACGCTCGATCACTGTCTCGGCAACCGCACACATGCGGCCAAGATCCTCGGCATTTCCATCCGCACCCTGCGTAACAAGCTCAATGAATATGTCGCCGGCGGCATCGATGTGCCGGAGCCCGGCGCGGCGCGGGTCGCGATGGTCTAGGAGGTGATGTGAAGGCGGTCTGGGCCGTTATCCGGATCGTATTCCGCGGCGTGAGTTATCTCGCGTTCGTGGTTCTTGCGGGAGCGTTCGGCGCCATCTCCTTCATGCTGTCGAACGGGGTTTGCGCGCGAATCGACACCGGCGCGGTGCTGTGCGGCAGCCCCGCCATGCAGGAAGCGGCCAGTCTCGCGCTTTCCGTCGCGCTTCTCGCCATGTTCACCGGCATTCCGGTGCTGCTCGCCGTGGCAGGGTTTGTCCTCCTCCTGCGTGATCTCTGGCGTTTGTCGCGCCGTCTTCGCCGGACTTAACGCGACGTTAACCATAGACCCGGCAAAAATTGCCCAGTGGGATTCCAAGCCCGGACATGTGTCCGGGTTTTTCAGGTCGGGGCAATCATGAGCGATGCGAGCATAGGCAAGGAGAACGGTGGCCTGAAGCTTCCGCTCGGATCGTACATGACACCGAAGGAACTGTGGGCCTTCGTCAGGCGCGGCGACATCGCGCTGGCGCTCGGCGTGCTGACCATTCTGGTCGTCCTCATCGTGCCGCTGCCGCCGATGGTGCTCGATCTCCTGCTCGCCTTCTCCATCATCATCTCGGTGCTGGTGCTGATGACTTCGCTGTTCATCGCCGCGCCGCTGGAATTCTCCTCCTTTCCGACGGTGTTGCTGATCGCGACAATGTTGCGGCTCTCGCTGAACCTCGCCTCGACGCGCCTCATCCTTTCCAACGGCCATACCGGCCACGGGGCGGCGGGGCAGGTGATCGAAGCTTTCGGCGCCTTCGTGATGGGCGGTAATTTCGTCATCGGCCTCATCGTTTTCGTTATTCTCGTCGTGGTCAATTTCGTCGTCATCACCAAGGGCTCGAGCCGCATCGCGGAAGTCGCGGCCCGCTTCAGCCTTGATGCGATGCCCGGCAAGCAGATGGCGATCGACGCCGATCTTTCCGCCGGCCTTATCGATCAGGACGAAGCAAAGGCCCGCCGCAAGGCGCTCGAAGACGAAAGCGCCTTCTTCGGCGCGATGGACGGTGCCTCGAAATTCGTGCGCGGCGATGCGATCGCCGGCATTCTCATCACCTTCATCAACATCGTCGGCGGCATCATCATCGGCGTCGCGCAGAATTCGATGAGCTTCGGTGACGCGGCGCGTGCCTACACGCTGTTGACCGTCGGCGACGGGCTCGTCACCCAGATCCCGGCACTGATCGTCTCGACCGCCGCCGGCCTGCTCGTCTCGAAAGCGGGCGTCTCCGGGGCTGCTGACAAGGCGCTGTCCAAGCAGCTGGCCGGCTCCTCCAAGGCGCTTGGCATGTCGGCGTTCGTCATGGTCGTGATGGCGATGCTGCCGGGCATGCCCGCTCTGCCGTTCCTCGGCCTTGCGGCGATTTCCGGCTTTCTCGCGATGAAACTCGACCGCCGGCAGAAGCAGGACGACATGGAACGCGCCGCCCAGAACCTGATGGAACACGCAGCGGCGCAGGCAAAGCCGGAGGACGTGCCGGTTCAGGACGCTCTGCGGCTCGACGAACTCCGGATCGAAATCGGTTACGCGCTGCTGCCGCTGGTGCAGGGCCAGAACGGCGAGGACAAGATCACCGAGCAGATCAAGGCGCTGCGCCGCACGCTCGCGGCGGAGATGGGTTTCGTGCTGCCATCCGTCCGGCTTGTCGACAACGTGCAGCTCGAATCCAACCACTACGTCATCAAGATGAAAGAGATCGACGCCGGCAATGGCATCGTCTTCCCGAACCAGTACATGGCGATGGACCCGGCCGGCGGGCAGGTTCAACTGCCCGGCGCCCATCTGCTCGAACCGACGTTCGGCCTCCCTGCGACCTGGATCGAGGAGAGCCTGCGTGATGAGGCGCAGCTGCGCGGCTATACGGTCGTCGATCCGGCGACGGTCATCGCGACGCATCTCACCGAGGTCATCAAGAACAATATGGCGGAGCTGCTCTCATACGTGGAAGTGCAGAAACTGCTCAAGGAACTGCCGAAGGCGCATCAGGACCTGCTCAAGGAAATTGTGCCGGCACAGATCGCCACCACCGGCATCCAGCGCATTCTTCAGCTCCTGCTCGCCGAACGCGTCTCGATCCGCGATCTCGGGACCATTCTCGAAGCCATCGCCGAGGTTTCCGGTGCCCTGCGCGATCCGCGCATGATCGTGGAGCATATTCGCTCGCGGCTCGGGCGGCAGATCTGCGCTCAGCACACCGGGCCGACCGGTCAACTTGCGCTGATCACGATGTCGCCGGGCTGGGAAGACGCCTTCTCGTCCTCGCTCGTCGGCGACGGCGAGGTGAAGCATCTCGCGATGCAGCCCTCGCGCCTCCATGATTTCGTGATCGCGCTGCGCGACCGCTTCGAGGAAGCCGCACGCCTCGGCGAGATGCCGGTGCTCGTGACCTCGAATGCCATCCGGCCTTATGTGCGGATGATCGTCGAGCGCTTCAGGCCGCAGACGGCGGTCGTCGCGCAAGGCGAAATCCATCCCTCGGCGCGCCTGAGGACAGTCGGCTCGATCTGAAGTTGAGGTCGGCGGTTCAGCCCGCCGGTGGCGGGCGGGTGTCGTCGTGATGGTGCACGAGTTGCGCGCGCTCGAACCCAAGCACCACCGGGATCGAGATTGCGAGGGGCAGCAGCAGATAAAGCAGCCGCCAGACGAGCAGAGCCGCCAGCACGTCCGCAGCGGGGATGCCCGGCATCACCTTGATGAACGTGAATTCCATCACCCCGATTCCGCCCGGCGCCTGGAGGAGCAAACCCGCCGAGAACGAGAGCAGGAACGCGCCGAGCACGACCATGAAATCGGGATTGGTGGTACCTGGCATTGCAAAATAGATGATGCCCGCCGCGCCGATCAGCTCAAGTGGTGCAGCGATCCATTGGCGCCAGACAACATGCAGGTCCGGATATTCGAGCTTGAAATTGCGGATGACGAGCGGCTTGAACTGGAGCCAGGATCCGATCGTGTAAAGGACGCAGAACCCGACCATCGCGAGGCCGATCAGCCGTGCCGTGCCGATACCGATCGGTGCGAGCGGTTGTAGAAGCTCCGGCTCGTAAAGAAGCACGATGCCGCCGAGCAGGATCGTGCCGAAAGCAAAGGTGAAGGAACACAACGCGACAAGAACCGCCACATCCGCCGCAGAAAGGCCTTTCGCCGTATAGGCACGGTAGCGGACCATGCCACCCGAAAACACCGAAGCGCCGATATTGTGCGAGATCGCATAGGTCGTGAACGAGCAGATCGTCACATAGAGCCAGGAAATGCCCTTTTCCTTCTTGAGGTGAATGAGGGCGATACGATCGTACCAGGCGAGCGCCCAATAGGCGAGCAGGGTCGCGGCGAAGGCCAGAACGAAGTCCGATACCGGATTGTCCTTGATCTTGCCCGCGATCTGCAGCGCAATGAGCTTCAGGCTCTCGAGAAACCCGGCATTCTCGATCAGCGCCGCGATAGCCTGATCGGTCGTGGCTTCGGCGTGGAGCTTGGCGTAGAGAACCTTGAGAGACCATACGACGGCAACGAGGCCGACAGCCGGCCAGAACAGTTCCTTGAGACGCTTCATGCCGCTTCCTGAATCCGCACGGGATTCCGAGGAAGCGGGTTTGTCCCGTTTCCCCCCGTGCCGCCGATACCCCGGAACAGTCAGTGCCTGAGCTTGGCCCTGCTGGCAAGCGCTGAATAATGCATTATGCCGGGCATCGCTCCGAATTGCGAATGGGTTCGAGGACGGGAGGGTGGGTAAAATGATCGCGAACGGGCTTCACACGCTTGGTGTCGGGCAACTGGCGGCGATGGTGACCTATCTCCGCCACGAGCTTGCGGCGGTTTCATCCCGCCCGCCATTTCCGGAGAGCTTCGTGCTTCGACGTCTTGCTGCAGGCGATCTGAAGGACTATCGCCGTCTTTTTCGGGCGATTGGCGGAGAATGGCTCTGGTTCAGCCGGTTGCGGCTGCGGGACGAGGAACTGGCGTCCGTTCTCGGCGATCCTGCGGTCGAGGCCTACGCGATAGCAGGGCCGATGGGCGATGCGGGCCTGCTCGAACTCGACTTCCGGGATTTGGGTGCGTCGGAACTTACGTTCTGCGGCCTGATGTCGACGCTGGGCTGGGCCGGGCGATGATCGCGCAAGCCCTCCACATGGCGCGGGATCGTGGGGCGGCCTCGCTGCATGTTCATACATGCAGCCTCGACCATCCGCGCGCACTCGCGTTCTATGAAAAAGCGGGATTCAGGCCATACAAGCGCGCTGTGGAGATTTTCGACGACCCGCGTCTCGATGGTACGCTGCCGCGCGAGGTGGCGCGGCAGATCCCCCTTATCGACGAAGAAGGCCCAGGCTAGAAGCGGCCAGCGGCGTAGCGCACGCGCGCGGCGATGCGATCGGTCTCCATTTGGTCGCGCAGCGCCATTTCGGCACGCTCCGCGGCTTTCTCGCGATCGTCGAGAATCTCGACTTTCTTGAGTTCCTCGAAGGCCTCGTTGAGGGCGGCTTTCGCATCCTCGAGCTGGTCGTTCAGTTCGCTGGCGGAATGCAAGAGGTTGTCGCGGCGGGTGCGCGCGGCCTTCGCGTAGGTTGGGTAGGCAAAATGGGCGGTATCCGAGATGCCGGCACGGCGCTCCTCGTTCTCGATCTCTCGGTCGAGCTCGTTGGCCATCCGCTGGAATTCGGCAATCATTGCCTCGATCTGCGAAACCCGGCGACGCTTCTCGTCTACGTGGAACCGTTTCAGACGGATCAACGTATCACGCGATTTCATGGTCCCTATACTCCTTGACCGAACCCAGAATTACGCCTGGGTAGCCTGGGTTTCAGGACGCGTCGGCGCCATGCCCCAGGCGGTTAACAATATCCGCGAGACGGATATAGCTTTCGCCCAAGGAGGTTGATTCTTCCTTACCTTGAGAAAGAAAAGCTTCAAGTTCCGGATAAGCATCGATCGCACGGTCTACTTCCGGGGAAGAGCCGCGGCGATAGGCGCCCAATCGGATCAGCTCTTCCATGTCGGAATAGGTCGCCATCAGCGCCCGCGCGGTCTGAACGGAGGGCAGGTAGGCCGGGTCGGCCGAATGCGGCATGGTGCGCGAAACGGATTTCAAGATGTTGATGGCAGGATAGCGCCCGCGCTCGGCGATCTTGCGTTCCATGACGATATGGCCGTCGAGAATGCCACGCGTCGCATCCGCGACCGGCTCGTTATGGTCGTCTCCGTCCACCAGCACGCTGAAGATGCCGGTGATCGAGCCGGCGCCGACCTCGCCGGGGCCCGCGCGCTCCAGAAGGCGCGGCAGTTCGGCGAAGACGGAGGGGGTGTAGCCCTTCGTCGTCGGCGGTTCTCCCACCCCGAGGCCGATGTCGCGTTGCGCCATCGCGAAGCGGGTGATGGAGTCGATCATGCAAAGGACATCAAGCCCCTCGTCCCGGAAATATTCGGAAATCGAGAGCGTGAGATAGGCTGCCTGCCGCCGCATCAGCGCTGGCTCGTCAGAGGTCGCGACCACAACGACCGAGCGGGCAAGACCTTCCTCGCCCAGGTCGTCCTGCAGGAATTCCTGCACCTCGCGGCCGCGTTCGCCAACGAGGCCGACGACGGCGACATCGGAAGCGGAATTGCGCGCGAGCATCGAGAGCAACACCGACTTGCCAACACCGGAGCCGGCGAAGATGCCCATGCGCTGGCCACGGCATGTGGTGAGAAAGGAATTGAGCGCCCGCACGCCGAGATCGAGCGGATCGCCGACACGCTGACGTTTGTGCGCCGCCGGGGGTTCGTTGCGGAAGGGGTAGGGCCGGGGACCGGGGTGAATGGGGCCCTTGCCGTCGATCGGTCGACCGAAAGCATCGACCACGCGCCCGAGCCAGGCCTTGCCGGGGCGGATGGCGGCGCGGCGCGACACCACATGCACCGGGCAGCCACGCCTGAGGCCATCGACGTTCGAGAACGGCATCGCCAGCGCCCGCCCGGAATCGAAGCCGACGATCTCGCACAAGATCCGTTCGGGTTCCGATCCCTTGCCCTGCGCTTCGATGGCGACGAGCCCTCCGAGTTCCATGTGGCTCAAAGGACCGACGATCTCGATCATCAGGCCGCGCACGGCGGCGACCCGCCCGAAAACCTCGTGCTCGGCGATTTCGTCCAACACGCTTCAACCGCCAAGGGTGCCTCCGGTCCGGGTTTCGCGGGCGGTCGACTTCGAAAGTGATTCGCACGCGATTCGCACGCAAAGCTTACCGCATTCTTCCCCCTTCTTGCGAGCGAAGGAAAACCGGCCGAATCGACCGGTCTGGCAGACGGTGCAACGCGAGGCTGTGGCCGAGTGTTAAAATGCTGAGTCAACAGAATCGGTTAGCGAAGATCGTTGACGAAATGATTCCGAAGTCATCTGACCGACCGAAGATGTTCCTTTTCAAATCAAAGGCTTAACATCGGGTCAAAAACACGATCAAGCTTGCCTTAACGAATTACGCTTTGTTAACTCTTTGGGCGTAATTTGTGACGGAAGTTTTAAGGAATTGACCGCGAGCCGGATCGTCGTTGACGGTTTTTCGATCAGGAACGCGGCGCTACGCAACCTTGAATTGGGGCTGGGGACCAGGACATGCGCGTTCTCCTGATCGAAGACGATAACGCTACCGCCAAGAGCATCGAGTTGATGCTCAAGAGCGAGAATTTCAATATCTACCTTACCGATCTCGGCGAGGAAGGCATCGATCTCGGCAAGCTTTACGATTACGATATCATTCTCCTTGACCTGAACCTTCCCGACATGTCGGGCTACGAGGTTCTGCGTTCTCTGCGTGTTGCCAAGGTCAAGACTCCGATCCTGATCCTTTCAGGCATGGCCGGTATCGACGACAAGGTGAAAGGCCTCGGCTTCGGCGCTGACGATTATCTCACCAAGCCCTTCCACAAGGATGAACTGGTCGCCCGCATCCACGCCATCGTCCGTCGTTCCAAGGGCCACGCCCAGTCGGTTATCCAGACCGGCGATCTCGTCGTTAATCTGGATCAGAAGACGGTCGAAGTCGGCGGCCATCGCGTGCATCTCACGGGCAAGGAATACCAGATGCTCGAACTGCTCTCGCTTCGCCGGGGCACGACGCTGACGAAGGAAATGT
>DAORNC010000051.1:0-6344 GCA_035440785.1 Rhabdaerophilum sp.
TTGAACTGGCCGTTGCCCGCCGCCTTGCCGATGCGGTCCGGGAAGGCGAGAGCGCAAAGCCCGCCGAGGCTCAATGGCTCTCCCCTTCCCTCGGCCTTTGCTGCTTCGCGGGCCAGCGTCGCCCAGCGCGCCGCCATCGCCTTCACGGCCTGAGCCCGCAGGGATTTCTCGCGTCGGAGCCGGTCGAGGCGATGCGCGATATCGACATCGTTTCCGCCGATGCCACGCTCGCCAACCAGCGCGGCGATCTGCGCCGCCTCATGCCCGATACCGGCGCAGGTTCCTTCGACAACCAGCGCGCCGAGGCGGGGGGTGAGGGGCAGGCGCTGGAGCAGTCGGCCATGCGGCGTGATTTGACCGGCTTCATCCAGCGCGCCGAGGCCCGAAAGCAGCTTTTCCGCCTCGAGAAGCGTCGCGGCCGGCGGCGGATCGAGAAGCTTCAGCGCCTCCGGCTTTGCGCCCCATATCGCGCAGTCGAGCCGGAACGAGGAAAGATCCGTATCGAGAATTTCTGGGCGATTGAACGCGACCAGACCCTGATCCTGCGCCTCGTCCCAGAGCCGGATGGCGATACCGGGTTCGGTGCGCCCGGCGCGACCGCGGCGCTGGTTGGCGGAGGCGCGGCTGACGCGGATGGTTTCAAGGCGTGAAAGACCGAGTGCCGGTTCGTAGCGGGGGCTGCGCTGGAGGCCGCTGTCGATCACGATTCGTACACCCTCGATGGTCAGCGAGGTCTCCGCAATGGAGGTCGCGAGCACGACCTTGCGGTGTCCGGCTGAAGCGGGCCGCATCGCGGCGTCCTGCCGCTCGGGAGGCAGGGCGCCGTAAAGCGGACAGATCTCGATATCGGGGGGCAATTTTGCCTCTTCGAGTATCCGTGCCACGCGCTCGATCTCGCCCTGACCGGGAAGGAAGGCCAGGATCGAACCTTTGTCCGAGGAAAGTGTGGCGCGGATGGCTGCTGCGACCTGATCTTCGATACGCGCGTTCGGATCGCGGCTGCGATAGCGGGTCTCGATCGGGAAAGTACGCCCTTCGCTGGTGATAACAGGCGCATCTCCGAGCAGCGTCGCGATCCGCTGGTCGTCAAGCGTTGCCGACATCACGACGAGGCGGAGATCCGGGCGCAGCGCCTCGCAGGTCTCCAGCGCCAGCGCAAGGCCGAAATCGGCGTCGAGCGAACGCTCGTGGAATTCGTCGAACAGGACGGCGGCGATGCCGGTCAGTTCGGGATCGTCAAGGATCATGCGGGCGAAGACGCCCTCGGTAACAACGAGAATGCGGGTTTCCTTCGATTCGCGCGCATCAAACCGGGCGCGGAGACCGACGCGTCGTCCGAGCGGCTCGCCGAGGAGCTGGGCCATGCGGCTCGCTGCGCCCCGCGCGGCGATGCGGCGCGGCTCCAGCACGAGGATCGTCCCATCCCCGCGCCACGGCTCATCGAGCAGCGCGAGCGGGACGCCCGTCGTCTTGCCCGCGCCGGGCGGGGCCACGAGCACGGCCTTGCCCGCGCGGCCGAGCGCGGCAAGAAGGTCGGGCAGGACGGTGTTGATCGGCAGCGAGGTAGTCACGGCATATCCGGTGGGAAAATGGCCCTTCGTGGGCCGCATCCCTCCTTACCCGCCGACGCCGAAGGCCGCCAGCGTCGCGATATTGACGAGATCAGTGTCCTTCGCGCCGATCGGCACGATCTGAACCGCCCGGTCGAAGCCGACGAGCAGCGGGCCGATGACGGTCGAGCCGCCGAGCTCCTGCAACATCTTGGTGGCGATGGCGGCCGAATGGAACGCCGGCATGACGAGCACGTTCGCCGGGCCCGAAAGCCGGCAGAACGGATAAGCCGCCATGATCTCCGGGTTGAGCGCGACGTCGGCACCCATCTCGCCGTCATACTCGAAATCGACGCGGCGCTGGTCGAGCAGCTTCACGGCCTCACGCACCCGCTCCGAGCGCTCGGCCTCCGGGTTACCGAAGGTCGAGAACGCGAGCAGCGCCACGCGCGGGGTATAGCCGAGCCGCCGCGCGGCGCCGGCAGCCTCGGTGGCGATGCCCGCGAGTTCCTCCGCCGTGGGCATTTCGTGAACGGCGGTATCGGCGACGAGCACGTTGCGTCCGCGCGCCAGCACGAGGCTCAACCCGATCGCACGATGGCCTGGCTTCTCGTCGATCACCCGGCGAATATCGGCAAGCGCGGCGGAATAATTGCGGGTCACGCCGGTGATCATGGCATCGGCTTCGCCCAGCGCGACCATAGAGGCAGCGAAGGTGTTCCGGTCGTTGTTGATGAGGCGCTGGCAATCGCGCAGCAGGTAACCTTGCCGCTGAAGCCGTTCGTAGAGGAAGTTCGAATAGGCCTGGTTGCGGTTCGAAAGGCGCGCGTTGATGATCTCAACCTTACCCTTGATGTCGATGCCCGCATTCTGCGCCGCAGCGAAGATGCGCTCCTCACGGCCGACGAGAATCGATTTGCCGAGTCCCTGCGTGGTGTAGCTCAGCGCGGCCCGGATCACCGGTTCTTCCTCGCCCTCGGCGAAGACGACAATGCGTGGCTTGCGGCGCACCTGGCTGAATACACGCGCGAGCACGCCGGCGACGGGGTCGCGGCGGTGCGAGAGCGCTTCCTCGTATTCGGCGAGGCTCTTGAGCGGCTTCTTGGCGACGCCCGAATCCATCGCGGCCTGCGCGACGGCCCCGGAAATCCTGGCCATGAGGCGCGGATCGAAGGGAAGCGGGATGATATATTCGCGCCCAAAGCGCAGGCGAGCGCCGGCGTAGGCTGCGGCCACCTCGTCCGGCACTTCCTCGCGGGCGAGGCTCGCGAGTGCTTTCGCAGCGGCGATCTTCATCTCCATGTTGATCGTCGTCGCCTGCACGTCGAGCGCGCCGCGAAAGAGGTAGGGGAATCCGAGGACATTGTTGACCTGGTTCGGGTAGTCAGAGCGGCCGGTTGCCATGATCGCGTCGTCCCGGATCGCGGCTACTTCCTCCGGGGTGATTTCCGGGTCGGGGTTGGCCATCGCGAAGATAATGGGATTGGCGGCCATGCTCTCGACCATCGCCTTCGAAAGCGCGCCCTTCTGGGAAAGGCCAAAGAAAGCATCCGCGCCCTTGAGCGCCTCGGCCAGCGTGCGGCGGTCGGTCTTGACCGCATGCGCGCTCTTCCACTGGTTCATGCCCTCCTTGCGGCCCTGATAGATGACGCCTTTGGTATCGCAGAGCATCACGTTGTCAGGCTTGAATCCCATTGCCTTGAGCAGTTCGACGCAGGCGATGCCCGCCGCCCCCGCGCCGTTGACGACGAGGCGGGTGGAGTTCACGTCGCGCCCGGTGATTTCCAGCGCGTTGAGCAACCCCGCCGCCGCGATGATCGCGGTGCCGTGCTGGTCATCATGGAACACCGGAATGTCCATCAACTCCTTGAGGCGCTGCTCGATGATGAAGCATTCCGGCGCCTTGATATCCTCGAGGTTGATGCCACCGAAGGAGGGGCCGAGGTAACGCACGGCATTGATGAAGGCGTCAGCATCCTCGGTATCGACTTCGAGGTCGATGCTGTCGATATCAGCGAAGCGCTTGAAGAGCACGCTCTTGCCTTCCATCACCGGTTTGGAGGCGAGCGCGCCGAGATTGCCAAGGCCGAGAATGGCGGTGCCGTTCGAAATGACCGCGACCATGTTGCCGCGCGCCGTGTAGTTATAGGCCGTGGCCGGATCGGCGGCGATGGCCTTCACCGGCACCGCGACGCCCGGCGAGTAGGCGAGGCTGAGATCGCGCTGGGTCGCCATCGGCTTGGTCGGCACGACTTCGAGCTTGCCGGGCTTGCCGCGGGAATGGAAATCGAGCGCCTCCTGATCGGTGAAGGTTGGGCGGGCGCGGTTGTTCTTGTCGTTATGGCTGGGCATGAAGGCGGCAATCCGGGCAAAGGGGTGGCGCGTCTGGCTAGGCGATGCTCAAACTTGAGGCAATCGAGCCTTTCAGCGTAGGGGCGTTGTCCCCAGCGCTCAAGCGTGGATTTCCGCAATAGGGGCCAGGCCGAGTCGAATTCGGATTTTCGCCATGCTAGAGGAGCCGGATCGATGATCGAGATCCCGCCCCGACAACGCCCGATGCGCGACCCTGCTTTTGATCCGCCGCAGGAGCCTTACGATGCTCCGTCGATCGAGGATGCCGCCCGCGCGACGCCGTCGATGGCACAGTACATCGAGATCAAGGCCGCCAATCCCGATTGTCTGCTGTTCTACCGGATGGGCGATTTCTACGAATTGTTCTTCAATGATGCGGAAATCGCCGCGCGCGATCTCGGTATTGTCCTTACCAAGCGCGGCAAGCACGCCGGCATGGATATTCCGATGTGCGGCGTGCCTGTCATCCGCTCGGACGAATACCTCCAGCGCCTGATTGCGTTCGGCCACCGCGTCGCGGTCTGCGAGCAGATGGAGGATCCGGCCGAGGCGAGGAAGCGCGGTTCGAAATCGGTCGTCCGGCGCGATGTCGTTCGTATCGTCACTCCCGGCACCATCACCGAGGAGGGCCTGCTCGACGCCCGCCGGGCCAATACCCTGCTCGCACTCGCCCGCCAGAAGAGCGGCGCGACGAGCCACGATTATGCGATCGCGGCGGTTGATATCTCGACGGGCGATTGCACGGTGCTGGCGGTGGATATCGCCGATCTCGCCGGTGAGATCGCGCGGCTCGACCCGTCCGAAATGCTCGTGCCGGATGTGATGCGCGACGATCCTTCGCTCGCCCATCTCTTCCAGAACAATCGTGCTGCCGTGACGCGGCTTGCGCGCGAGGGCTTCGATCCGACCTCCGCCGAGCGGCGGTTGCTCGATTTCTACGGTGTCGCGACGCTCGAAGCCTTCGGCGCCTTCTCCCGCGCCGAATATTCCGCCATCGCCGCCATTCTCGTCTACCTCGAACGCACGCAACTCGGGCAACGCCCGCCGCTCGCCACGCCGCGCCGACGACAGGCGGGCGAAGCGATGACGATCGACGCCGCCACCCGCGCCAATCTCGAACTCGTCCGCACGCTCGGCGGTCAGCGCGCGGGGAGCCTCCTCGAAACCATCGACGAGACCGTCAGTCCCGGCGGAGGGCGGCTTCTCGCGCAATGGCTCGCCGCCCCGCTGACCGATCTCGCTGCGATCCGCGCCCGCCACGAAGCCGTAGGCTATCTGGCGGAGTCGGAAGAGAGCCGCGAGGCGCTTCGCCGCCACCTGCGTCGCGTCACCGACATGCCGCGCGCCCTTTCGCGCCTGGCGATGGACCGCGCCGGTCCGCGTGACCTCATCGCCGTCGCGCAAGGGCTGGGCGAGGCCGAGGAGATTGCCGGCCGAATGCTGGTCGGTCACGATCAGGGCGTGCAGCTCGACGAGGCTCGTGGCGCGCTTCTGGCCGCACCTGCCGGGCTCGGTGCCGAGTTGCTGTCAGCGCTCAAGGAAGACGTGCCGCTCCAGAAACGCGATGGTGGTTTCATCCGCCCCGGCTTCGATGCCGTTCTCGACGAGTTCCACGCCCTGCGCGACAATTCGCGCGGTGTCATCGCCGATCTTCAGGCGCGCTATGCGGAAGGCGTCGGCGTCCGCCAACTCAAGGTCAAGCACAACAACATGCTCGGCTATTTCGTCGAGGTGCCGCAGGCGGCGGGCGAGACGATGCTGAAGGCGCCGCACAACGCGACCTTCGTCCATCGTCAGACCATGGCCGGCACGATGCGGTTCTCGACCGCGGAACTCTCCGAACTCGAACATCGCATCGGCGAGGCGTCGTCCCGCGCGCTTCAGCGCGAAATTGAGCATTTCGCCGTCTTTGCCAAAGCCGTGCTCGATAAGGATGCGGCGATCCGAGCCGCCGCCGAGGCCCTGGCGAGCCTCGATGCGCTCTCCGGCCTCGCCCATCTTGCCGTTCGCGAGGGCTGGACGGCGCCGACGATGAGCGATGATCGCGTGTTCGAGATCGTCGACGGCCGCCACCCGGTCGTCGAGCGGGCGGTGAAGCGCGATGGCGAAAGTTTCATCGCAAATCCCTGCGATCTTTCGCCGGAGGATGCGAGCGGAGCAGGCCGTATCCTGCTCGTCACTGGCGCGAACATGGCCGGCAAATCCACCTATTTGCGCCAGAACGCGCTGATCGCGATCCTCGCACAGATGGGCTCGTTCGTACCGGCCGCCTCGGCACGGATCGGGATCGTCGACCGCCTCTTCAGCCGCGTCGGCGCGGCGGACGACCTTGCCCGTGGCCGTTCGACCTTCATGGTCGAGATGGTGGAGACGGCGGCGATCCTCAATCAGGCCGGGCCGATGGCGCTCGTCATCCTCGACGAGATCGGGCGCGGCACCGCG
>DAORNC010000051.1:6354-17005 GCA_035440785.1 Rhabdaerophilum sp.
CCTACGACGGGCTTTCGATCGCCTGGGCGGCGATCGAGCACCTCCACGACCAGAACCGCTGCCGGGCGCTGTTCGCGACCCATTTCCACGAACTCACCGCGCTTTCGGCGCGGCTGCCACGCCTTCATCCGGTGACGATGAAGGTCGCGGCCTACAAGGGCGACGTCGTCTTCCTGCACGAGGTCGTGCCCGGCGCGGCCGATCGTTCCTATGGCATCCAGGTCGCCAAGCTTGCGGGGCTTCCCGCCGGTGTCGTCAAGCGCGCCGGCGCCATTCTTTCTGAACTCGAAAAGGCCGACCGCGCCTCGCCAATGGCGCGCATGATCGATGATCTGCCGCTGTTTCGCGCGGCGGCGAGCGAGGCGCCGGTGCCCGACACCCGGCTGCGCGAGGCCCTTGCCGACCTTAGACCGGACGAGATGTCGCCGCGCGAGGCACTGGACGCGCTCTACAGGCTGCGCGGGCTGCTCGACGAGAACTGAGGCCGCAAGGCGCGCCAGGCCACGATCGCGCCATTCCAGATCAGGCAGATCGCAAGCCCGACCCCGAGCGCCGGGAAGCTGCCGATCAATGGCGTTGCCCAGGCCGCAATGCCGAGCGCGACACCGAGCCCGAGCAGCCCGATCAATCCGTTGGCGATCATTGCCGAGGTTTGCCGACCGCCGATCCGTGGCTGGAGGATGACGATGATGCTGGTGAGAACGATTGGAAACGCGACGAGCATCCCGGAATTGTAAGGACCGAGCGTCCAGCTGAGCGTGGTGACGAGGCCGACCAACGTCGCCACAGCCAGCGCCCTGAGCGGGATCGCATGCCAGGCGCGCGGCGGCGCGGTGGCGCGCTCGTTCGAGGCGAAGCGCCGGGCGAGCGGAATCGCAACGGCAAAAGCTGCCAGCGAGGCAGCGAAGGCGCCAGGCAGGCTCCAGCCGATCTGCCGGAGCGCGACGCCGCAAAAGCCCCAGGCGAGGAAGGCGACGATGAGGGACGGTAACGTTCGCATCTCGCGCGCGGCCGCCACATAGGCCAGCGAATAGGCCGCCGTCGCGATATTGGTGACCATGGCGCCGATCATCGTCAGCTGCATGAAGTTCGCATCATGGTCTAGTGCGAGAAAGGCAAAGGCGGGACCGGCCGAAACGGGCAGCGTCGCCACCATCGCGGCAATGAAAGGCCGCGAACGCTCGGCGATGACGGAAGCCGCCACCACGATTGTCGCGGCGATTACCATTTTCAGGCCGAGAATCAGCAGGGTTGTTTCGGTCACGATGGGAGGCGATCGTCGATGCGGAACCGGGTTGGCTGCTGCTCTACCATCCGAACGCCGGATTGTCGCCCCCGATGGCAGTGTTTTCTCTGGTTGAATTCATCCGGGTGACGCCTTAGTTTAGAATGATTCAAAATTGATGGAGCGACCCTTGGCGATCTTCGGACAAAAGGCCCTGAGCGATCTCACCGAGCGCGAGGTTCTGGCGCTCGCCATTGCCAACGAGGAGGAAGACAGCCGAATCTACCAGCTGTTCGCGGAGAAGTGCGAGGCCGAATTCCCGGCCTCCGCGAAGATCTTCGCCGACATGGCGGAGGAAGAGCGCGAGCACCGCGCGAGCCTGTTCGATTTGTTCCGGGCGCGCTTCGGCGAGCATCTGCCACCGATCCGGCGCGAGGATGTGCGCGGCTTCATCACCCGTCGCCCGGTGTGGTGGACGAAGAACCTCGGCCCCGAGCGGATGCGCGAGGAAGCCGCTATCATGGAAATGCAGGCGGCCAATTTCTACGAAAAGGCCGCGACACAGACGCTGGACACACGCATCCGCGAGCTTTTCCTGGCGCTGGCAGAGATCGAGCGAGGCCATCGCAAGAAGGCAGACACGCTCGCCGAAGCGCATATGACCGACACCGCGCGCAGCGAGGAAGACGCAGCCAAGCACCGCCAATTCGTCCTGACCTATGTTCAGCCCGGCCTCGCGGGGCTGATCGACGGCTCGGTCTCGACGCTGGCACCGCTTTTCGCCGCCGCCTTCGCGACCCAGAACAACTGGAACACCTTTCTCGTCGGTCTCGCGGCTTCGGTGGGCGCGGGCATCTCGATGGGCATCACGGAGGCGATGAGCGACGATGGCATCATTTCCGGGCGTGGTTCGCCTTGGTTGCGCGGCGTCGTCTGCGGGCTGATGACGACTCTCGGCGGGATCGGGCACACGCTGCCCTATCTCGTGCCGGACGCATGGCCCAACGCTTTCCATCTCGCGACCCTGATCGCGGCAATCATCGTCGCCGTCGAACTGGTCGCGATCGCGTGGATCCGCACGAAATACATGGATACGCCGTTCCTGCGGTCGGTGTTCCAGGTCATCGTCGGCGGAGCTTTGGTGCTGATAGCAGGCGTCTATATCGGTTCGCACTAGCCGTGACCGCTGCCCCCCGCTAGGCTATCCGGAAAGGGCCGGGGGAAGGCATGGTTTCACGGGTGGCGACGGTCGCGTTCGAGGGGATCGAGGCGCGCCCGGTCGATGTTCAGGTGCAGGTTGCGGCCGGTTCGGTGGCCTTTGTCCTCGTTGGCCTGCCGGACAAGGCGGTGGCGGAAAGCCGAGAACGCGTGCGCGCGGCGCTCACCGCTTCCGGCCTCGCACTGCCGGCCAAGCGCATCATCGTCAACCTAGCGCCGGCGGATCTGCCCAAGGAGGGTAGCCACTTCGATCTCCCCATCGCGCTCGGCATCATGGCGGCGATCGGGGCGCTGCCGTCCGATGCGCTCGCGGGCTACTGCGTCCTAGGCGAACTCGCGCTCGACGGCACGATCTCGCCGGTGGCGGGCGTGCTGCCGGCCGCCATCGCAGCGCAAGGGCGGAACCTCGGGTTGATCTGCCCGCATCGCAGCGGGCCGGAGGCCGCTTGGGCCGGCGGTGATCTTGATGTGCTGGCTCCGCAATCGCTGATCCAGCTCGCCAATCATTTCAAGGGCACGCAGGTGATGCGCCGACCCGACCCTGCGGTCCGTGCCAGTGAAGGCAGCCTGCCGGACCTCCGCGACATCAAGGGTCAGGAAAGCGCCAAGCGCGTGCTGGAAATCGCGGCGGCCGGGGGGCACCACCTCCTGATGAACGGCCCACCTGGCGCGGGCAAATCGATGCTCGCCGCGCGTCTTCCCTCGATTTTGCCCCGGCTTTCGCCGCGCGAACTGCTGGAAGTCTCGATGGTGCATTCCATCGCCGGGCTTTTGGCGGATGGCGCGCTGACAGATCGCCGTCCCTTCCGCAGCCCGCATCATTCCGCCTCGATGGCGGCGCTGACCGGCGGCGGGCTCCATGCCCGGCCGGGTGAGGTAAGCCTCGCGCATCACGGCGTGCTGTTCCTCGACGAGCTTCCGGAATTCGCCCCGCAGGCGCTCGACAGTCTTCGCCAGCCGATCGAGACCGGCTCGGTCAACGTCAGCCGTGCCAATACACGCGCAACCTATCCGGCGCGGTTCCAGCTCGTCGCCGCGATGAACCCCTGCCGCTGCGGCCATGCGCTCGATCCCGGTTATACCTGCAAACGCGCGCCGAACGACAAGTGCATCGCCCAGTATCAGGCAAAACTCTCCGGCCCGTTGCTGGACCGCTTCGATCTTTCAATCGAGGTGCCGGCGGTCGACCTCGCCGACCTCCTCTTGCCTCCGCCGACCGAAGGCTCCGCCGAGGTGTTGAAGCGAGTCGAGACCGCGCGTGCCGTACAGACCGCGCGGTTCGAAACGCTGGGGCAGACCGATATCCGCACCAACGCGGCCGCCTCCGCCGCGCTTGTCGAGGAGACCGCCCGCCCGGACAGGGAAGGCGCCGCGCTGCTGCGCGACGCCGCCGAGCGGCTGAAGTTGACGGCACGAGCGTTCCACCGTGTGCTTAAGGTCGCGCGCACGCTTGCTGATCTCGACGGCGAAGCGCAGGTGCGCCGCCATCATCTCGCCGAGGCCCTGAGTCTGCGCGGACGCACGGGCGCGGCCGGTTGAGGCGCAATCCTCCGTTTACGACAACGCCAGAAAGCTGCGTTCCATCAGCCGCTTGGTAAGTCTTGCCCGCGATGATGCCCCAAGAGGAGCAGGTGGGCAGATGCTGGATCAGGGGTTGGCGGGACTTTTCTCGCCATTGACCGCGATTGCGACAGGCATGGCGATCGTTTTCGCCACAGCCTGCGTTTTCCTGATCCGCGACATCCGGCGCCACCAGATCAATCTCGGAACCACGGTCACCGAACGCGATGCGCTCGCCGCCGAACTCGATGAAATCGGCCGCGTCAGCGCTCGCGCAGAGGCGGCTAACGAGGCAAAATCGCGTTTTCTCGCCACGGTCAGCCATGAGATCCGAACGCCGCTCAACGGCGTGCTCGGCATGGCGGATCTCATGCTCGATACCCGACTTGACCCCGAGCAGACGAACTACGCCCACGCGATCAAGACTTCCGGCGAGGCCCTGCTGACGCTGATCGAGGAGATTCTCGATTTCTCCCGCATCGAGGCCGGCAAGCTTGAGATTTCCCCGCATGACGTCGAGATCGCGCCGCTGGTCGAGGGGGTCGTTGAACTGCTGGCTCCACGCGCACAGGGTAAGAACATCGAGATCGCCGCCTTCGTCTCGCCGGACCTTCCCCCGGTTGTCGTCGCGGATGGCGCGCGCCTGCGCCAGATTGTGATGAACCTCGCTGGCAACGCCGTGAAATTCACATCGTCCGGCGGCGTCGGCCTCTCGGTGATGCCGGGGCGGGAAGGGTGGATCGAGATCGCCATCGCCGATACCGGTCCGGGCATCGCGGCCGATCGGCTCGAAGCGATCTTCGAGGAGTTCGAACAGGCGGATGGGCAGACCGCGCGGAAACATGGCGGCACCGGGCTCGGCCTCGCGATCTCCCGCAAGCTCGCACGGTTGATGGGCGGCGATATCCGCGTCACTAGCAAGCCGGGGCAGGGGTCGATTTTCAAGCTGACCTTGCCCTGTGCGCCGGTTGCGGGCGCGGTCGCATTGCCGCCGCCGCGCAGGGAGTCCGTACCCCGTTCTGTGCTGATTCTTGCCGCTGGGCCGTTTGAAGGTCGCTTCCTGGAGCGATATCTTGAGGTATTCGGCAGCCGCGTGCGGGTCGTTTCCGGCATGGCGCAGGCCTTCCGCGCGGTTGCGGACGAGGTGCCTTCGCTCTTCATCATGGATGCGGCGTTCGGGCCACAGGAAGCGCGCGAGATCGTCGCAGCCTGCCGCATGGCCGGTTGTCGTCGTCATCTCGTCTTGCTGTCGCCGTTCGAGCGTCGCAGCTTCGGCCCGCCCGGTGCGGCCGGGTTTGACCGCTATCTCGTCAAGCCGATCCGCCGCCGCTCGCTCGAAGCGCAGGTGAGCGATTGGGAGCCGGGACAGGCCAGCGCAGCCCCGGCCGTCGTCGAAGAGCCGGCCATTCTCGAACCGTTGAGCCGCCGTCGCATCCTGATCGCCGAGGACAACGACATCAACGCTCTGCTCGCGGGACGTCTGATCGAACGGCTGGGCGGCCGCTCGGTGCGGGCTTCCAACGGTGTGGAGGCGCTCGATCTTCTCAGGGCCTCGGTGCAGCCGGGCGGCGTACCGTTCGATTGCGTGCTGTTCGACGTGCGGATGCCGGATCTCGATGGCCTCGCGGCAATCCGTCTCTGGCGCGAGACCGAGCGCCAGGCAGGGCTGGCAGCGATCCCGGCGATCGCGCTGACGGCGAACGCCTTCCGCGAGGACCGGGAAGCCTGTTTCGCGGCAGGCTTTGACGGGTTCATGTCGAAGCCGCTGGACCGCGAGCAGTTCGTCGCGCTGCTAGCGCGCCTGTTGCGTCCGGAGCGGGCCGTCGCCTGATCCCGCCGGCCTCGGTCCCTGCGCTCTCGACAACCGGTCATCGAATTGTCACAAGAAGCGGTCATGGAAGGCTCGATCCCGGCTCCGTCCGGGGTGACCGAGGGAGTTTCCGGATCATGATCCGACCACCCGTTGTCCGCCGCCTGGCGGAACATCGCCTGCCCTTTACCCGGACCCTTCTCGATCCGCGCCAGCTCGTTCGCAAGCTTGATCCCACCAGCCGGATCGTCCGTGACGGTGGTGGCTTGCCGGATGTGCTTGGCGAACTCGGCACGCTCGAGGTGAGGATCGCGCGTACAACCAAGGATATCCGCCGCGCGCAGCGCCTGCGCTACAAGGTGTTCTTCGAAGAGATGAGCGCGGTGCCGAGCGCGGCAAACCGTCTTCGCCGCCGCGATATCGATCCGTTCGACCGCATCTGCGACCATGTGCTCGTCATCGACCGCGAGGGCAAGATCAACCGATTCGGCAAATTCAAACCCAAGGTCATCGGCACTTACCGGCTGCTGCGCTCGGAAATCGCCGCGCTTCACGGCATCGATTTCTATTCCGCTGGGGAATACGACCTTTCGCATCTTCTCGCGGCCAATCCGGGTGTGAGAATGCTGGAACTCGGCCGCTCCTGCGTGCTCAAGCCCTATCGTAACAAGCGCACGGTGGAGCTGCTTTGGCACGGCGTGTGGCGCTACATCCTCCATCACCGTATCGACGTGATGTTCGGCTGCGCGAGCCTCGAGGGCACGGATACGAAGGCGCTCGCGCTACCGCTCGCCTTCTTGCATCACCACGCCCGCTCGCCAGAGAACCTCAGAGCCGAGGCGCTGCCCTGGCGCGCCAATTCGATGAACCTGATGGCGAAAGACGCCATCGATCTCAAGGCCGCCATGAAAGCCCTGCCGCCGCTCATCAAGGGGTATCTCCGCCTCGGCGCGACCTTCGGCGAGGGCGCGGTGATCGATCGGCAGTTTGGCACCGTGGATGTCTTCGTCGCGCTCCGCGTCGCCGATATCGATCCGCGTTACGTCGCCTATTACGGCGCGGATGCGGGCCGGCACGCGGTCTGATTACAACCTGGCCTCAAGACAGGCCGCGAGACCCTCGCGATAGGTCGGGTAGCGGAACCGGTATCCGAGATCGCTTCTGATCTTGGCGTTGGAGACCCGCTTGTTCTCGCCATAGAAGCTGCGCCCCATCGGCGAGAGATCCGCCGCCTCGAACGGGATTTCCGGCGGCGGGTCGACCCCGATCAGGCGCGCGGCGTATTCCACCACCTCCTGAGGCGGACAGGGTTTGCTGTCTGTCAGATTGAAGATGCCGAGCGATTCCTTGCCCAGAAGCGCATGCGCGATTGCGCCGCCGATATCGCCGACATGGATGCGGTTGAACACTTGTCCCGGCTTAACGATCCGCCGCGCGGTTCCGGCCCGGAGATTGTCGATTGCCGAGCGGCCCGGACCGTAGATGCCGGAGAGCCGGAAGATGCCGAGTTCAGGTGTAATCAGTCCCTTCTTTCCAAGTATGAAGTCCTGCCATGCCTGCTCCGCCGCGAGGCGCTGGCGCGAGCGTTGGGATGTCGGCGCGAGGGGTGTCTCTTCAGTGACCCATTCTCCGCCATGATCGCCATAGACGCCGACGGTCGAAAGATAGAGCACTCCCAGCAGGCCCTCCAACGTCAGGTCGCGGAATCCGGGCGCGTTGAGCAGCGGATCGCCTGCCTCTCCCGGCGGCGCGGTGACGAGAATTTCAGTAGCATTTTCAAGTGCTGCGGCGAGTTCGTCGGATATCGTACCCCCGTCGAACACGCTGGCTTCCAGCCCCATCGCACGAAGCCGCCGTGCCTTTTCCTCGCTGCGGACAGTGACGTGCAGAGTGTTGAGGTTGGGCCCGATCTCGCGGGCGATCGCTTCCGCCGAATACCCGAAGCCGATGATGACGAGATTGATCACGCCGCGCTCCATTCCGCGAGAACCTCTGGATCGGTTTCAGACGCCGCACCGTGCATCCGCCTCCGCTCGAAATCCTCGCGCGGCGCCAGCCGCTTGAGTGCCCAGACGGCCATGCCGCGCACCAGCGGCGAGGCATCATCAAGGCGCTCCTCGACGACCGGCAACAGGCTTGCGTCGCCGCTGTTGCCGATCGCGATCAGCACATTGCGCAGGAGCCGGTCCCGCCCCGTGCGCTTGATTGGCGTACCGGCGAACAGGGCGCGGAAACCGGGATCGTCGAGCAGCGCGAGTTCCGCGAGAGGCATCCCGACAAGTTCCTCCCGCAAGGCCAGCTTCGCATCGTTCGCTGCTCGCGCGAACTTGTTCCACGGGCAGACGGCGAGGCAATCGTCGCAACCGAAGACGCGGTTGCCGAACCCCTCTCGCAAATCGCGCGGGATAACGCCCTTGTGCTCAATGGTCAGGTAGGCGATGCAGCGGCGCGGATCGAGCTTGTAGGGCGCCGGGAAGGCATTGGTAGGGCAGATGTCGAGGCAGCGGCGGCAGCGGCCGCAATGATCCTTCTCCGGTTCGTCCGGCGGCAGGTCCAGCGTTGTGTAAACGGCGCCGAGCAGGAGCCAGTTGCCGAATTCGCGGCTCACCAGCACCGTATGCTTGCCCTGCCAGCCGAGCGCTGTGCTCGCCGCCAGTGGTTTCTCCATCACCGGCGCGGTATCGACGAAAACCTTCACATCCCCACCCGCCATCGCGGTCAGATCGCGGGCAAAGGCCTTCAACCGGCTCTTGATGACGTCATGGTAGTCCCTGCGCATACCATAAAGCGCCAGAGTGGCCCGATCCTTGTGGCGGAGCGAGACCAGCGGATCGCCTTCGACGCCGTAGTTCGTCCCGAGCAAAATGACGGAGCGAACCTCCGGCCAGAGATTGCGCGGCTGGGCACGCTTTTCCGGCTCTCGCGCCATCCACGCCATTTCGCCTTCATTTCCCTCGGCAAGCCAGTTTTCGAGCCGGGCGAAGCGGGTCGGATCGTCGTCCGCCGGCGCGATGCCGAGGGCATCGAAGCCATGCGTTTTCGCGAGCACAAGAAGTTGCTCGCGGGCCGGCGTGCCACTCAAAAATCGAGATCCGCGTAATGCGTCGAAGGCGGAATGCCCCGGACCCGGTCGTTGAGAAGCGCGCGGAAGGCCGGGCGCGATTTCACCTTCGCGTACCAGTGCTTCGCGGTCTCGCTCTCGTTCCACGGAACATCTCCGAGATAATCCGCCGAGGACAGATGCGCGGCGGCGGCGAGATCAGCATAGGACAGTTTCTCGCCCGCGAGCCAGTTCCGCTGGTGGAGAAGATGACCGAGATACTGGACATGGTAACGGATGTTGGCGCGAGCGGCGCGCAGCACGGCAGGGGTTGGCGAACCCCCGCCCGCATTAGCAGGCAGGAACGGCTTGACCGCCTTTTCGTGAATCAGCGGCTCCGTGACCTCGACATAGAACTTGGCATGGAACCAGTTCATCAGTCGCCGCACCTCGACGCGGCCCGCCGGCTCCTCCGGCAGCAGGCGACGATCACCGAGGACGAGGCCGCGCGTTTCGTCGAGATATTCGGCGATGACGTTCGCGCCCGGCACCACCTGCCCGTCATGCTCGACGAGAACCGGAATCGTCCCGGCCGGGTTGAGCATCAGGAATTCGCGTCGACGCTCGACGACGCGCTCTTCGACGAGGTCCGCTTCCATCTGCAACTCGCCCATGATGAGACGGACGAAACGGGAATGCGGGTCGAGTGCGGAATGATAAAGCTGGGCCATCGGCTTCCGGGGTGGGGACAGGAGACCGGATCGGCACTGGGGGCCGGGCTCTGGTCATCGGTTGAGGCTCGCTATAAAGGAGCCCAAGCAACCTCTCAACCTTCGTGATTCGGCGATCCCGGATCGCCCGTCTCATGGTTAGCTGAAGATGAACACCGCGCTTGCGCTCAAGGCAGCCCTTCTCGGCTTCATCGAGGGTCTGACCGAATTCCTGCCCGTTTCCTCAACCGGTCATCTCATCCTCGCGGGGCACTATCTCGGGTTCGAGTCTCCCGGGCATACCTTCGAGGTGCTGATCCAGCTCGGCGCGATCCTCGCGATCCTTTCGGTCTATTTCGCGAAGCTTCTCGCGCTTGCCAAGGGCATGTTCTCGGACCGCCGCTCGCAGATGTTCATCCTCGCGGTTCTGCTCGCCTTCCTGCCGGCAGTGGTGATCGGCATGGCCGCGCATTCCTTCATCAAGAGTGTGCTGTTCTCGCCATTCGTCGTCTGCATCAGCCTGATTTCGGGCGGGCTGGTGCTGCTGGTCGTCGATGAGACGCAGTTCGAGACCACGGTCCACGACGTGATGGACATTCCACTCACCACCGCGCTCAAGATCGGGTTTTTCCAGTGCCTCGCGATGATTCCGGGCGTCTCGCGCTCGGGTGCGACAATCGTCGGTGGTATGCTGATGGGAACGGACAAGCGCACCGCGGCGGAGTTCTCGTTCTTCCTCGCCATGCCGACGATGGTGGGCGCCTTCGCGCTCGATCTTCTCAAGAACTACAAGAACCTCTCCTTCAACGATGCGGCGGCGATCGGCGTTGGTTTCGTCATCGCTTTCATTGCCGGATTGTTCGTGGTGCGCGGCTTCCTGGACTTCATCTCCAAGCACGGCTTCACGCCCTTTGCCTGGTGGCGGATCATCGTCGGCTGCTTCGGCCTCGCCGCCTATTTCGTGTTCGGATAAGTTTTTTCTTCCGCCGCGTTTGCGCTCGATATCCGCGCATCAGCTCGGGCGCGCTTTCGCTCCTGCGACGGCAGAGTCGCCGGAGCCGGTCATCCGCGTTTCTTCGCGGGCAGGT
>DAORNC010000051.1:17099-19068 GCA_035440785.1 Rhabdaerophilum sp.
CGTCCGTGCAGGATCAGCCAATGGTGTGCGTGGAGCCGGTATGGATTCGGCACCAGCCGTTCGAGCCCGGCCTCCACGGCTTCCGGTGTCTTGCCAGGCGCGATCGGCAACAGGTTCGAGACGCGGAACACATGCGTATCGACCGCGAAGGTCGGCAGTCCGAACGCCATGTTGAGGACGACATTGGCGGTCTTCCTCCCGACGCCCGGCAGTGTGACGAGATCGTCGAGATTTCCTGGCACCCTGCCGCCGAACCGCTCGATCAGTGCCTCGCTGAGCAGGATGACGTTCTTCGCCTTGTTGCGGAAGAGCCCGATCGTCTTGATGAGATCGCGCACCTTGTCCTCACCGAGGGCGAGCATTTTTTTCGGCGCATCGGCAAGGCGCGCGTCGCCTTGTTGACGCCGGCATCGGTGGCTTGCGCCGAGAGCACTACGGCCACGAGCAGCGTGAAGGCGTTGGTGTGCTCCAGTTCGCCCTTCGGTTCTGGCTCGATGGCGTGGAGTCGACGGAAGATTTCCGCAATCTCGGCCTGCGGACGATCAACGATTTTGCGGAGAGATGTTTTTGTCATGAGCGATTGTTCGTTTGGGGCGTTGCCCTGATTTTCCGATGCCCTATTCTTGCGGCATGAGGTGAGACCATAAGGCAAGCGTGCACAGGATCGACCCGAAATCGAGAGCTGGCGATTTGATATTCACCGCCGAGCTTCACCCGCACCGTTCACTCTCGAAACGGGGGTTAGCGTTCGTGATGGCGTTCGTCGGCATGGTGGGGCTTGCGGTCTCGATTCCGTTCTATCTGATGGGCGCCTGGCCAATCGTCGGCTTCATGGGGCTCGACGTGGCGCTGATCTATGGCGCCTTCCGCTACAACAACGCGACCGCCCGCGCCGTCGAGCAGGTTTTCCTCAGCCGGTTCGATCTTCTGGTGCGCTCGATTTCCTGGCGCGGTTTCATCCGCGAGAGCCGGTTCAACCCGCTCTGGGCCCGGCTTGAGCGTGTGGATCACCCGGAGGACGGCATCGAAAAGCTGGCGCTGGTGCAGGGGCGGGAGCGATTCGAGATCGGCGCTTTTCTCGGACGGGGCGAGCGCGCGGATTTCGCCGACGCGTTCCAGCGTGCGCTGAGCGAGGCGAAACGCTGAACGAAATCGGGTGGCGGGTGCGCTTGTCACCGCTTAACCTCCGCAACGTGGAGGACTGACCATGCTCGACCGTACCCCGACCTACTCGCTCGAAGCCAGCGGCGCCGATTATCGGCTCGTCCGCAACGCGCTCCGCTTCATCACCGAGGAAGCGCGGATGCAGCCGGATGTCGAGGAGATCGCGGCGGCGATCGGCATCACGTCGGCGGAACTGACGAGCCTGTTCCGGCGCTGGTGCGGCCTCACGCCCAAGGCGTTTCTTCAGGCCGTGACGCTCGATCTCGCTCGCCGTCTGCTCGACGGGGGGATGCCGCTCCTCGATTGCGCGCTCGAACTCGGCCTTTCCGGCCCCTCGCGGCTGCACGACCTGTTCGTCACCCACGAAGCGATCTCGCCCGGCGAATACAAGACCGGCGGCGCCGGGCTGGTGATCTTCTACGATTTCGTCCCCTCGCCGTTCGGGATCGCGCTGGTGATGCTCAACGAGCGTGGGCTCTGCGGGCTCGCCTTCGCCGATGAGACCGGCGAACAGGCGGCCTTCGAGGATATGGCCCGGCGCTGGCCGCGGGCGGAATACCGCCGCGATCCCGCGCGGGTTGCTCCGGTGGCGGTGCGGATCTTCAATTCGGCTCGTTGGCAGCCGGATCAGCCCCTGAAAGTCTTCCTGATCGGCACCGATTTCGAGGTAAGGGTGTGGGAGACGCTGCTCGGCATTCCGCTTGGGCGGACAACGACCTATTCGACGATCGCGAACCGGATCGAGAAGCCGAAGGCTGCGCGGGCGGTGGGCGCGGCGGTCGGGCGGAACCCGATCTCTTTCGTC
>DAORNC010000051.1:19078-20886 GCA_035440785.1 Rhabdaerophilum sp.
ATCATCGTGCCCTGCCATCGCGTGCTCGGCAAATCCGGCGCGCTTACCGGCTACCACTGGGGCCTCACGCGCAAGCGCGCGATGCTCGGCTGGGAGGCCGGCAAGGCGGCGGAATGATCGGCGGTGGGCTGACGACCCGCTCTAGTTCAACGCCAGGACAACCTCGCCGGAAACGGCGTCAGTGATGCCGCGTCCTTCGCCCATGTCCTCAAGAACGGCGCGGAAGGAATCGAGCGTCTGGATCATCGCGGGGCGCGCGGCAACCAGCACGTCCCGGTTCGGCCATTCCGCGATGAGACAGTAGCCGGACTCGCCGGTCTTGATCATGACGCCCCTGAGGAGGCCCGGCCAATGCGCCTTGCCGTTGTCGTGTGCCGCAAGGAACGCGGCGTCCTGCCCCTGTTTGACCTTGAATCGAACGACGTTGAATACGGACATCTCGGACCTCCGGCCATCCTGTCATCGACGTCGAGAAATTAGTATTTTTCCGCGGTTCTGGCAATTTCGGCGCCGTAAAGCCCGGAAGGCGCGCCGGCTTTGATGTTGGGCGCGAGACGAAACCATGCCATGAAACGGCATGATCTCGGATTTCATCACTGCCATCGGCTGGATCGGCGTCGTCGTCTTTGCGATTTCCGGGGCACTCGTCGCCTCGCGGAAGGAACTCGATATCGTCGCCTTCATCTTCTACGGCACCGTAACGGGCATCGGTGGTGGCACCTTCCGTGATCTCGTGCTCGGTCATGCGCCGGTTTTCTGGGTGAAGGAGCCGGCCTTTCTCCTTGTCTGCGCGTTCGCTTCTGCCGCGACCTTCTTCCTTGCCCATGTGCCGGAATCGCGGCTGAAGCTCCTGTTGTGGCTCGATGCCGCCGGCATGGCGGTGTTCTGCGTGCTTGGCGCCGAGGCGGCCCGCGAATTCGGCTTTCTGGTCGCGGTAACGTGCGGGGTGATGACGGCCGTGGTCGGCGGTTTCATCCGAGATATGATGGGCGCCGAGGTGCCGGTCATCATGCGCGGCGAGATCTACGCGACTGCGGCCTTTCTCGGCGCGGCCGGCTACATGCTCGCCAGCACCGTCGTTCCGCGCGACCTCGCGGTGCTGGCCGGCATCCTGCTTGCCTTTGCCGCCCGCGCGCTGGCGCTGATGTTCCGCTGGCGGATGCCGGTCTACCGCCGCAAGCCGGGCCGCACGCCGGAGGAGCTTGGGCTGTAACTTTTCCGTGATTTCGGCTCTTGTGGCGCGCAATTCCGCTTCCTATATCGCCATTCGAAGCTTGAATGCCGGCGAGGCGCCGGTTTCAAACGGAAAGTTAACCATATCGTTCGAGGGATCGCGCATCGCTTCGGGTTGCGTTGTTCCGGATGCTCGCTTGAGAGGGGCTTGTCATGGGTAAAGTTATCGGTATCGACCTCGGCACCACCAATTCCTGCGTCGCCGTCATGGAAGGCACGACGCCGAAGGTGATCGAGAATTCGGAAGGCGCGCGCACCACGCCGTCGATCGTCGCGTTCTCGGGAGACGGCGAGCGGCTCGTCGGCCAGCCGGCCAAGCGCCAGGCGGTGACGAACCCGGAGAAGACCTTCTTCGCGATCAAGCGTCTCATCGGCCGCACCTACAACGATCCGCTGACGCAGAAGGACAAGGGCCTCGTTCCCTATTCGATCGTCAAGGCCGACAATGGCGACGCCTGGGTCGAGGCGGACGGCAAGAAATATTCCCCCAGCCAGATCTCCGCCTTCACGCTGATGAAGATGAAGGAGACGGCGGAGGCCTATCTCGGCCAGACCGTCGACCAGGCCGTCATCAC
>DAORNC010000052.1:0-341 GCA_035440785.1 Rhabdaerophilum sp.
CGGCGCGGCCGGTTCCGGCGAGGGGCGGAACGGCGCAACGGCTGCCCGAGGCTCGGGATCTCCGCGGCGCGGCTGGGCCACGTCCAACGCCGGGCCGGAGCGGGTAACGATCTCGCTGAGTTCGCTCAGTGCCCGTGCCTGATCGGAGACGACCCGGCGGAGGTTTGCGGCGGCCTCCCCGGCCTCGCGCGGGATTTCGAGACCGCCACTCTTGAGGGCGGCCCGGGTGGCGTCAAGGTCGCGGAGAACTTCCTGCGATGCCTGCCGGAACTGCGCGGCCGTGGCCGCGAAGCCTTCGAGCGAGCGCTGAAACAGCGTCGACATCTCGGTGTTGGCCTGCT
>DAORNC010000052.1:385-4135 GCA_035440785.1 Rhabdaerophilum sp.
TGCCGGATTCGATCCGGACGCGCTCGAACTGATTGCCGATCGCGGCGGCAGCGGATTCTGCAGTCTGGTGGACGAGCGCGCTCGTTTCCCGAGCCTTGCTCTCGGCGGTGCGAAGCTGATCGTCGACGAGCGAGGAGAAGGATTTCAAGAGGTTGTCGACATCCTCGACGCGCACATGCAGTGTTTGGGTAAGCCCCTCGAAGGCTTCCTGACGCTCCGAGAGAAGCCGGTTGACCTGGCTCTGGGTCGAGTTGAGCTGCTGAACGAGCGATTGCAACGCGCTGGTGCGCGCCTCGAGATCGCGAGAGATCGACTCGCCGTTGTCGAGCACTTCGCCCGAAGCGGCACGGATTGCCTCGATCTTCGAGGCGAGCGCGTCGCCACCTTCGCGCGATGCCGAAAGGATCGCGGCCAGCGTGGATTCGAGGCCGCGCACCCGGTCGGCCATGCGACGCTCGACCTCGCCGAGACTGGTGGAGGCGGTGTCGACGATTGTCGTGAGCGATTGATTGGCATCGCCGAGCCGACCAAGCAACTCGGCGACCTCGCCGCGCAACCTTTCGTTGGCTTCGGCAACTCCGCTGATCGAGTTGGTGGCGCCGGATTCAATCACCGAATTCAGCTCTGCGAGCGAAGTGGTGACGCGGCGGGCGAGTTCGTCGGCCTTGCCGATGAGTTCGCTGCTGACGTCCTGACCGAGCGCAACCAGCGACTTCTCGACTTCCGAAACCCGCAGCGCGATGGCGCCGCTCGTCTGTTCCAGCCGTTCGGCGATCCGTATGGCTGCGCTGTCGGTCCGCGTTTCCATCGCCGCGACATGCTCGGCCAGCGGCGCGACGACGCGGCTGGAGAAGGTCTCGACCTTTTCCTCGAGCGAACCGAGGAGATGCGTGCCGCTGTCGCCGACGATGCGCGAGAATTCGAGCGTGCGCAGGGCGAGGGTGTCACCAAGCGTCTTGGCACGGGAATCGAGCCCGCTTTCGATGCGGTTGAGCAGGCTTTCGAGGGTTGATGTGACGTTCTCGGTGCGAGCCTGCAAGGTGTCCGTAATCGCGGCCGACCGCGTGACGACGGTGTCCTCGAGGCTGTTGGCCTTTTCGGAGAAGACGCGTTCGAAGTTCTCGAACTTGTCGGCAAGGCCCGACGTGCGTTCGCTGACGGCCTCGGAGAGCTTCATGGCATTGGCGGCGAGCGCTTCGTTGACGCGCGTACCGTGGGTCGTGATCGCTTGAACGACATCGCGGCCGGAATGGGCGAGCTTCTCAGTGGCAGAGGCCGCCTGCTGCATGAGCGTCGTGCCGAGACCCTCGATCTCGTCCTTGAGCCCCTTGCTGGCATCGCGCGTGCGATCCGTGATGAGGGCGCCGAGGCTTTCGCTGGCGATCTCGAAGGCCTCGTTGGTCTGTGCGATCCGGCTGGACAACAGGTCCGCCAGGGAGAGGCCGCGCTCGACAAGGCTCGCTTCCAGCGCTTCGGTCTGGCTCTTGAGCGTTTGCTCGATATTGCCGACGACCCGGTCGAGTTCGCCGGTCAGGCCACGTGAATGGCTCTCGAACAGGCCGGAAATGCGAGCGGTGCCGCTGTCGAGATGACGCTCGACGATCGCGGCCTTTTCCTGCAGCGTATCGCCGAGGAGATCGGTCGCGCCCGAAAGACTGCGGCTCATGCCATCCGCATGCGCCGTGAGGATATCGGCAAGGCGGGCCGTGCCGGAATCGAGGCTTGTCTCGATCGAGCCGGCGTTCTGGCTGAGGCTCGTCTCGATACGGTTGACGCTGACGAGGATGTTCTCGGACAGCGCGCTGCCTTTCGTGAGCAGGTTTTCGGCAACCTTGCCGCCGGTTTCCTCAATCATGCGGCTGGCTTCGAGGCCACGGCTTTCCATAGCTTCGATGAGTTCGCTCGAGGCGGTGCGCATCGCCTCGTTGATCTCGATGGCGCGAGCGCCGACCGATTCCATGATCGAACGGCCGTTCTCGGCGAAGGCGGAGTTGACCACCGAGGCGGTCTCGTCGAACTCGGCCTTGAGGGCGAGACCGGCTTCGCGGAAAGTGCGTGTCGAAGTGTCGAGGCTCTCCGCGACGGCTTGCGTCGACTGCGCGGCGATCTCGCGGAAATTCGTGCTGGCCGTATCGGACGCCTCCCGGAACGATCCCGTGGACTGGTTCGAGGCGTTGAGCAATTCGGCAGCAGCGGCAACACCGGCTTCACGCAGGGCTTCGGTCGTCTGGGAAGCGGAAAGCGTCAGAGCTTCCGACAATTCGCTGCTGGCGGCGCGGAAATCGCTGGTCGAGCGCTCGGTCGCTTCGGTCAGCGATTGAATCGTCAGCGTTCCGGCATCCTGGAACTGCGAGACTAGCCCGGTCGTGGCCTCGCGGAGCGCTTCGGTGGTCCGGTTGGAGACGTCATCGATAGCGCTGCGGGTGTTCTCGCCGTGATCGGCCAGCGAACGGACGAGATCACGCGAAGAAGCCTCGATCTGCGAGATCACGCTCGAACCCGTCTGACCGAGGTCGGAGATCAGGCCCGTTCGGGCGACCTCGATCGATTCTGACGTCTCGCGCGCGGCGCTTGAAAGCTGCTGCACCATGTCCTTGGAACGCGACTCGATGATCTCGGCGAGGTTCGCTGCCGTTCGGTCGAGAGTTGAGACGAGCTCGCTCTGCCGGTCGCCGATCAGGAATCCGACGCGGGTTCCTGCCTCGTCGACCGCCGTGGAGATCGAGGTGGAGGCCTTGGAGATATCGGCGTTGAAGCCCTGATGCGCGGCGTCGATCGTCGCGCGGATGCGCTCCGCCGTCGCCATGATCGCCTCTCGCTCGGCCGAAAGTTCGTTCACGAGCGCGCGCATCTTGTATTCGTTGTCGGCGTAGGAGCGCTCGAGTGCGGTTACTTCGCCATGAACGAGGTTTTCGAGTTCGCCGGCACGCGCGACGGCGCGCTCGATGCCGTCACCGATCGAGGAGACCTCGCGGCGAACGGCCTGGCCCAGCGTAAAGACGGTTTCCGCGCCTGCGACCTCCGGTTCGGCGAGGCGGGCGGCGACGAGCGCCATCACTTCGGCGGAGACCTTCAGCTCGCGCGAGCGACGCTGGAGCACCGCCATCGAGAAGAAGAACATCACGGGGACAAGGATCGCCAGCGCGGCGAGAATGATCGTCGCTTCCGAATGCGGGCGCAGCGCACTTTCGGCCGTCAGCAGAAACCCATCCGGACGGCTGAGCAGGAAAGCGCCGCCGCCGGCCCAGAGGAGCGAGAGCAGGGCCGCAATGAGGACGGGGCCTTTCGGTGCGGGGCGCGAGAGCGGTTCGAGCAATTCGCCGATCGAGGCACGCTGGTCGTCGTTGGCGGGAAGAGCCACCGCCGGGCGCGGCGAACGGGCGGGTGTTGCTTCGGGGTCCCGCGCGGGAGCCTCGGCAGGCTCGCTCTCCTTCGCGCGCATCGGCTTGCGCGGCTTGACGGCAAGCGCCGGTGCCTCAACCGATTGCGGCTCAGCCGCCTTGGGCTCTTCCTTCTTCGGAGCGGCCGCTGGCTTTCCCTCGCCGGCAGGCTTCTTCTCGTCGAGTGGCTTGAAGATGTCGAAGTCGTCGACGCGCGGCAGCTGCGGCTCGATTTTCGCCTTGCCGGATGCGGTTTCCGCAGCCGGGAGCGTCGGCTTCTCTCCACCCTCGGCGGCCGTTGGCGCGGTTACGCCCAAGGCTTCCTCGATTGCCGAAAGTGCGGCCTCGGCGGGATCTTTGCTCATCTTCT
>DAORNC010000052.1:4202-9590 GCA_035440785.1 Rhabdaerophilum sp.
CGCGACCCCGCCCCTCCACGAAGGGCAGCCCACGATTTCGAGGAACCAGTTTACTTTGACGCGTCCGAGAACGGAAACAGAAAGTGTTAACGATGTTCAAACGTCGTTAACGCCTCGGCCACCCTACCGGAAATGATTTCCGTCGACCTTGCCGCCACAGGGTGAATTGCATCGGGCTTTCTTAACCTGGGCGGCCCAAGGCTGGCGATACGAAACGAGAGGTCCGGGGGAGGGCCATCCATGTTCTATCGCAATTCCATGCTGCCTGAGGCCGCGCCGCCGTCTTTCGAGCGACCGATCGACCTCGTCCATCTTGCTCGCCAGACACTCGGCGACCGCGATCTCGAACGCGAGGTGCTGGGGCTCTTCGTGGTGCAGGCGCGCTCCGTACTCGACATGCTGGGTGCTGCGCGCGACCAGCGTCAGCGGGGCGATCTTGCCCATACGCTGAAGGGGTCCGCGCGCTCGATTGGTGCCTGGCGCGTTGCGGCGAAAGCGGAAACCTGCGAGCAGCTCATTGCCGCGAACGACGCAAGTTGGCAGGCCGCACTCGACGAATTGACCGCCTCAGTGCGCGAGGCGATCGGCGCCATCGACACGTTCCACGCGGCCGCGTAAAGCGAAAGAGGCAGAAACGCGATTTCGCCCCTCGCCATTTTTTCGGTTTCGGCTTAATCGGCAGAAGAGATGCCGCGCTGCGAAAAACAGCGCGGCGCACATATTCCAGCAGACCGGGTCAGACGAAATGGCGAAGATCACTTTCATCGAGCACAACGGAACCGAGCGCACTGTGGAGGCGGAGAACGGGTCGACGGTTATGGAGGCGGCGATCCGCAATTCCGTCCCCGGCATCGAGGCTGAATGCGGGGGGGCCTGCGCTTGCGCGACGTGCCATGTCTATGTTGATGAGGCCTGGACTACCGCCGTTGGTTCTCCTGCGCCGACCGAAGAGGACATGCTCGACTTTGCCTTCGACGTGCGCGCGAATTCCCGCCTCTCCTGCCAGATCAAGGTAAGCGATGCGCTCGATGGCCTCGTTGTCCGCACGCCGGCGCGTCAGGCCTGAGCGCCCGCATCGTGTTCCCATCGCGGGAGCGTCACACAAGCGTGACTTGCGATTGAGGCCTCCGATGCCGGATTTTCCCGGCAACATTCGGGGGTATCCATGCAGACGCTTATTCTTGCCTATCTCGCCGGCGCGTTGACGACACTCAACCCCTGCGTCCTGCCGATGATCCCCTTCGTGCTCGCAACCGCCTTACGGGAAGGCAGATGGGGGCCGGTCGCGCTCATGGCCGGGATGAGCGTCACCTTCACGGTTTTCGGAACTTTGATTGCCTCCGTCGGGCCAGCCATCGGGCTCAGCCAGGACAATATCCGCTTTGCCGGCGCGCTCATCATGCTGGCGCTCGGCGTCGCGATGCTGCTGCCGCAGGGACAGGCCGCCTTCGCAACCGGCCTCGGCCCGCTGGCCGACCGCGCTTCCGGTGTTCTCGACCGGCTTTCGCTTTCTGGGAATGCGGGCCAGTTCGTGACCGGTCTCCTCCTCGGAGCCGTCTGGAGTCCCTGTGCTGGCCCGAGCCTCTTCGCCGCCATCGGCCTTGCGGCGCAGACCGGCACGGTGGCGCAGGCCGCATTGGCGATGTTCGTCTTTTCATTGGGAGCGGCGAGCGTGATGCTGGCACTCGCCTACGGAACGCGCGAAGCGCTGGGGCGCCGCAAGGCCGCGCTGATGGAGTTCTCGACCTCGGGGAGGGGCAAGCTCACCTTCGCGATCATCTTCATCGCGATGGGCGTGATGATCCTCTCCGGCTTCGACAAGACACTCGAGGCCGCCATCGTTCGCTTGATGCCAGCCTGGCTCGTCGATTTCACGACGCAGGTTTAAGGGATTGGCCCGCAGAAGCAACCTTGGGTGCCCGCGAGCCCGCCTTCTCCGCCGAAAGCTCGGAGCGAACAATCGGCCTTGCCCCCGCTATCGCGGCGGTTTCCCTGATTTCGACCGGCTTACTCCGCCGCGGCCGGTGCTGCCTTTGCCGAGAAGATCGTCTCGTTCCCCGCGCCTGGCTCCCTCGGAATGAGGAAGGATAGCGAGAGCGACGACGAGGCGATCAGCGCGCCCAGGAGAAAGACGAGGCTCGGATCCTTCAGCCAGATGAGGCCGAAGGTGAAGGGGATGAACACCGCAGCGATGTGGTTGATGGTGAAGGCACAGGCCGCGGTCGGTGCCATGTCGGCCGGATCGGCGATTTTCTGGATGTAGGTTTTCTGCGCAAGGACGAGGATCGAGAAGATGCCGTCGATCACATAGAGGCCGGCGGCAATCCAGCCATTCGTCACGAAGGCGTAGCCGAGGAAAACGCAGATCAGCGTGATGTTTTCGAAGGTGATGGTCCGGCGCTCGCCCCAGCGCCCGACGAGCGCACCGAGGCGCGGGGCGACGAAGGTATTCATCGCCGCCGTAACCAGCATCAGCATCGCCACGTCGGGCACCTTGAAGCCGAATTTCTCCACCAGTAAGAAACTTGCGAAAGCGGAAAAGATCTGCCGCCGCGCACCGTGGAAGAAGGTGAGCGCGTAATAGAGCCAATAGCGCTTACGCAGGACGATTTTCTTTGTCTGCGGCACCTCGCCGTCGAACTTGCGGAAGTAAGAGAAGGCGAGCGCGGTCAGCACCATGCAGATGATGCCGATGGTGCCGAACAGCGTCCCGTAGTGCGTGAACCCAAGCCACCAGGCGATGGCGAGACCCGAATAGACGAGGAACTGCGCAGCGGCATTGGCGCCCGCTACCTTGCCAAGCAGGCGCGGTGCGTGGGACTTCGGAAAGAGCTGGAGTGAGAGCGACTGGTTGACCGTCTCGTAGTAATGAAATCCGACCGACATGATGAAGGTCGTCACCAGGAGGCCGGTCAGCGTCGGGAAATAGCCGGTGAGCGCGACGCCGGCGCCGAGCACCAGTAGCGAGATGTAGCCGAAGGTCTGCTCGCGCAGCATCATGAACCAGAGGATCGCAGTGAAGGCGAGGAAACCGGGAATCTCGCGCACCGACTGCGCGAGGCCGATGTCGGCGCCGGTCGCGGAAGCCGCTTCCTTGGCGAAATTGTTGAACAGGGTCTGCCAGCCGGCGAACCCGACGAAATTGATGAAGGAGAGCGCCATCAGGAAATAGACAGGCTCGGATCGAAGGCGCGCGAAAAGGGAGGCGGGCGCCGGCGTCACCGTTTGCGGAGCGGACATGGGATGGGCCTTGAACAGGAGGGTTGACGCAGTCTTCAACCCGGGCTGGCGCTCGGTCAATCGGATTCTGAGAACCGCGCGGCATGTTGCGTCATTTTGTCAGATTGATCTGCGGCAAGGCTGGAGCGGCGATGCAGCGCTATGATGCTCTCAAGTTCGGAGGCAATTCCTGCTCCGGAAAGCTTAGAGGATCGTTCCATGTTCAAGAAACTGCTCGTTCCTGTCGATCTTGGCGATGCGGAAGTCACCAAACCGGCGCTCGAAAAGGCCGTCGGGCTGGCAAAAAACTGGGATGCGGAGCTTCGGCTGCTCTATGTCATGCCGATCGTTCCCTCGACCTATCTCGAATACGTTCCGGCCGATTTCGAGACGGGGGAGAAGGTCCGGGTCGACAAGGAACTGAAGGATATCGTCACCGGCCTCGGACTCCCGGCGGACAAGGTCTCCACTGCGGTCCGTTCCGGCGGTGTCTATCACGAGGTGCTGGCGGAGGCTTCCGAAGCCAAGTGCGACCTCATCATCTGCGGATCCCACCACCCGACGCTCGCGACCTATCTGGTCGGCAGCCACGCGACCAACATCGCGCGCCATGCCGAGTGTTCGGTGCTGGTGATCCGGACCTGAAATCAGGTCTGGGGGATAGGGGGTGCCTCGGGTGGCAGGACTTCGGCGGGAACCGCCCCGGCTGTAAAAGGCCGGGGTCGGTTTCGTTTCAGGTATTCCAGATGCCAGATGACGAGATAACCGCCGAAAAGAGCGCCGATCACGGCGTAGACGCGGCTCACGAACGTGCCGAACCCTTCGGGCCGCAGCAGAAAATAGCCGGCGCTGCCGAGCAGCAGGGTGATCGTCAACCAGCCGACAATCTGCACCAGACGATAGCGTAACAGTACTGGGCCGGCATCCCGACGCGCGGATGGCGTCGCTCGCTGCGCCAGCGCCGTGACGAAGGCCTTGTAGTCCGCATCGCGCCGCTCGGTCTGGATCAGCGAGAGCCAGTTCAGATTGTCGAAGGTCACGCTTCGGCCATCCGTCGCGCGGACCGAGCATCGGAAGACGAGACGTGCCACGTTGCGCGGGGAATATTCGAGCCGGATGCGCTCGATCGCGGCCAGCGGAAATACCTGCCGCGAGCGCCCCTTCGCGGCGATCAGTTCCCGCCCGGTCAACTCCAGCTCCAGCTCGCTCGAAAAGGGCTTCGCGCGATGGCTGTAGCGCAGAGGCGGAGGGGAATTGTTCATGGCGGGCAGGGTTTCCGTCTATCGTTCGAAAGCTCCATTGCATGTTTGTGCCGCACGCGTCAAAGAGGGGTGCCGATCCGCGATGGCCGTTCGGCGAATGGGGTGAAGGGCCGGAATAGCCGGGGGCGCGATGCGTAATCTTTTCCTGATGCGGCATGGCAAGGCCGCCTGGCCCGATGGCGTTCCGGATCATCGCCGCCCGCTCGCCCCGCGCGGGCAAGCCGCTGTTCCGCTCATCGCCGAACAGCTGAAGGCCCTCTCGGGGCGGATCGATCTCTGCATGGTTTCCGACGCGACACGAACGCAAGAGACCTTCGCGCTGATTCAGTCTGTCATCCCGGATCTGCACCAGCAGCGCACGCGGATGATCTACGAAGCGCCGCCGGACATTCTGCTCGAGGTCGTCGAGGAATTGCCGAGCGAAGCCAAGACCGTGCTGATGATCGGCCACAACCCCGGCCTCCATGCCATTTCGCTCTTCCTGGCCGACCCGACCCGCAGCGACGTCGATGCCTATGCGCGCCTTGAACGCAAGCTGCCGACGGCCGGGCTGATTCATCTCCAGATCGAGGGCCATTGGCGCGAGATCGGTCCGGAAACCGCGCGCCTCGCGGCTTTCGTCACGCCCGCGCTGGTGGGCGGGGTCGACGAAGACTGATCCGGCAGGCCCGGCGAAGCCTTGCAAGTTACGTCGGCAATCGCCATTCCTTGAGCGAAAGCGGAATTGGTGAATGACGCAGCAATCATCCGTGCCGGACGGCACGCTCTGGGAAGGGCTGAAGGCCGGCGCAGGGCATTTCGGTTCCTATCTCGCGCGGATGGGCGAGCCGTCGATCCGGCTCGGCGTCACCGGACTTTCCCGGGCCGGCAAGACGGTCTTCATCACGGGCATGGTGCATGCACTTGT
>DAORNC010000052.1:9642-9971 GCA_035440785.1 Rhabdaerophilum sp.
AGGGGCGGATCGCCGGCGCCCGGCTCGTCGAGCATCCGGATGACGCCCTGCCGCGTTTCGCCTATGAGGATCATCTCGCGACGCTGACATCGCCGGATCGGGCCTGGCCGGAATCCACCCGGCAGATCTCGGCACTCAGTCTCGAAATCGACTACCAAAGCCGCCGCCGCTACCTGGGGGGACTTCTGGGGCCGGCAGGGCTGATCGGGCGAGGACAATCGCGGTTTTCGCTCGATATCGTCGATTACCCGGGAGAATGGCTGCTCGATCTGCCGTTGCTCGCCAAGAGCTACGCTCAATTTTCAGCGGATACACTGGCCAAGGCCGGT
>DAORNC010000052.1:10002-12924 GCA_035440785.1 Rhabdaerophilum sp.
CTACCTCGCCGCCTTGCAAGCCGTCGATCCCGATGGCCCGGTCAACGAGCCGGAGGTGCGTCGTCTCGCGGATCTCTTCACGGCCGCATTGCGCGCCTGCCGTTCGGAAGGGCGCGAACTCTCTGCGCTGGCGCCGGGCCGTTTCCTGATGCCGGGCGATCTCGAAGGAGCGCCGGCGCTGACCTTCGCCCCGCTCCGCCTTGGCGGTGAGGGCAGCAGGCCCAGTTCGCTGGCCGCGTTGATGGAGCGGCGGTTCGAGGCCTACAAGAGCCGTGTCGTCCGGCCGTTCTTCACCGAGCATTTCTCGCGTATTGACCGGCAGATTGTGCTGGTGGACGTGCTTGGCGCCCTCAACGGCGGCCCGGAGGCCATCCGTGACCTCGAGGAGGCGTTGGCGGATGTGCTGCTGGCTTTTCGCGTCGGCAGTTCGTCGCTCCTGTCGAGCCTGTTCGCGCCGCGCGTGAACCGTATCCTCTTCGCGGCGACGAAGGCCGATCACCTGCATCATAGCAATCACGACAAGCTGGAAGCGATTCTCCGGATGTTGGTTCGCCGTGCGTATCATCGCGCGACCGGTGCGGGCGTGCCGAGTGAGGCGCTTGCGCTCGCCGCAATCCGGGCAACCCGCGAGGTGATCGCGCGCGAGAAAGGGCAGGAGTTGCCCTGTGTTGCCGGCGTTCCCATTGCCGGGGAGACACTCGACGGCCAGGTCTTCGACGGGATCGGCGAGATCGCGATTTTTCCCGGAGACCTGCCGGAGAACGCGGAGGCGGTGTTCAAGGGCGAAAGCGTGCCGTTGCGCTTCCTGCGCTTCCGCCCGCCTTCACCGGTGATGCGCAAGGACGCGGGTGGGCTGCCGCATATCCGGCTCGATCGCGCGCTTGAATTCCTGATCGGAGATGCCCTCGCATGAGCAACGATCCTGCAAAGCCCCGCGCCGTCTCTTTCGAGCCGCGAGAACCCGCATCGCCACGCGGTGCCCGGGCCTACAGGCTTGAGGAAGGAGGCGGTGCGAAAAGCGGCGAGGGCGCTCGGGTGCCGATCGAGACCTCGCTCGATGAGGAGGTGAAGCAGGTTGTCGATCTTGCCGCCGAGGATCGTGTAAGTGGCATTTTCTCGTGGTCATCGCTGTTCTGGAGCGCATTGACACTGCTCGTCGGCGCTTACCTCGCCGACGGCGTCTATGCCTTCTATCTCTCGATGGAGAAAGCATCGCCTTGGATCGGACAGGCGGTTCTCGGTCTGATAGGCATTGTTGTTCTGGGTGTTGCCGTGTTTCTCTTCCGGGAATTGTTCGCGATCTTGCGGATGCGGAAGGTCGGCAAATTGCGGACGCGGGCGCTCGACTTGATCGCGGCGCCGGAGCGGGAGGCAGTGCGCGATTTCTTGCGTGATCTCTCGGCTTTTTATGCGCGCGATCCGGGCGCGACGGCTGGGCGCGCCGAGATCGCCCGCGTGCTCGATGAGATTCACGACCCCGCGACATTGCTCGGAATTGCCGAGCGCGCGCTCCTCGCGCCGAAGGACGATTTGGCCCGCGCGGCCATCGCGGCGGCCGCGCAGCGGGTTTCCGTCGTGACCGCACTTTCTCCGCGCGCGATCATCGACGTCGGTTTCGTGCTGGCGCAAAGCTTCGGGCTGATCCGGCGCCTTTCCATGATCTATGGCGGTCGGGCGAGCGGCCTCGGCCTGTTCCGGCTTGCGGCGAGGGTGCTTTCCCACCTCACCGTCACTGGTGGAATGGCGGTTGCGGATTCCTTTCTTTCGCAGGTGCTCGGTGCGGGGATCGCGGCGCGCCTTTCCGCCAAGCTGGGCGAGGGGGTCCTCAACGGCATCCTCACTGCCCGGGTAGGAATTGCCGCCTCCGACGTCTGCCGCCCGCTTCCGTTCCATGAAAATAGCTCGATATTGCTATCTGAAGTTGTATCTATTTCAATAACTCAAAACAAAGTTGCGGAAAATACTGCCGCGTGAGCGGCTCAAACGGCCGAATCTTCCTGCAACTAATGCGTGTATTTCTTTCTAACGCATTGAAAATGCTTGAATGATCTTCATGGCACGCCCCTTGCCAACCTTCGGCCCAGGTCAGGGTCACAGGTCTCGCGTTCGACCCTGCCACCAGTTTCTAGTGATGGGGTTCAGGGTCCATGGGTATCTTTGGTGCAATGACGACGGCGATTTCTGGCCTTAACGCCCAGAGCTTCGCCCTTGAGAATATCTCCGGCAATATCGCCAATTCGCGTACGACGGGCTTCAAGCGCGTCGATACCTCCTTTGCCGATCTCGTGCCGGATCTGCCGCCGCGGCGCGAGCTTTCCGGTTCTGTCGGCGCGTTCAGCCGCAACACGGCGACCGTTCAGGGCGACATCCAGTCGAGTTCGATCGGCACAAACGTCGCGATCTCCGGTGAAGGCTTCTTCATCGTCAAGGAGCGGACCGGCGACGCCGCCGGCCAGCCGATCTTCGCGGGGTCGAACCTCTATACCCGGCGGGGCGATTTCGAGGTCGACCGCAACGGCTACCTCGTGAACGGCACCGGTAACTACCTGATGGGGTATCAGGTCGATCCGACGACCGGTGCCACCACGGGTTCCTCGCTCAACGTCGTCCGCATTCCGTCGGCCAACCTCGCGGCCCGCGCCACGACGACGATCGAATATGAGGCGAACCTGCCGAAATACCCGCTGACGGCGAATGCCAACGCCTCGACGCCGGGCTCGGAACTGCTGAGCGCGCCGCTCAATATCGCGGCGATCCCGGCATCGAGCGAGACCAACTTCCTCAACCAGACGATCGCCGGTCAGTCCGTCACCGTCTATGACGCGGCCGGTTCGCCGATCAACATCCAGATCCGCTGGGGCAAGACCTCCAACGCGGCGCCGGAAACCTGGTCGATGTTCTACATGTCCGACTCGACCGCGA
>DAORNC010000052.1:12934-13362 GCA_035440785.1 Rhabdaerophilum sp.
CGGGCGCCACCACCAAGTGGACCCGCATCTCGAACAACGTCCAGTTCTCGGCTTCCGGCCAGCTGACGAGCCCGGCTACCGGCATCATCCCGACAACCTTCACGGTCGACACCGTGCCGACCGGCCCGATCAACCTGACGTTCGGGACGACCGGGCTGACGCAGTTCGCCGATCCGAACGGCCAGATCAACCCGAACCGCGTCACGCAGGACGGCTACCCGACCGGCACGCTGCAGGGGATCAACGTCGCCGAGGGCGGCCGCATCATGGGCTCCTATTCCAACGGGCAGACCGTGCCGCTGGCGCAGATTGCGCTTGCGGAATTCCCCTCGCCGAACTTCCTCAAGCGCCTGGATGGCGGCACCTTCGAAGCGACGCTCGAATCCGGCCAGCCGCTAGTCCAGACCGGTGGTAACGGTGTGATCGGT
>DAORNC010000052.1:13435-20156 GCA_035440785.1 Rhabdaerophilum sp.
AATACCCGCGTGGTCACCACCGCGCAGACCATGCTGCAGGACGTCATCAACATCATCCGCTGACGGGAGGTTCCCGCCTCGGCGGGCAATGTCATGAACACGCGTACCGCTTTCAGACATGACAGGAAACCGGGGGAGGGCACTGCCTCCTCCGGCTTTGCCGTGTCTCGGTGTGTGCCTCGGCCCGAGCCCGGCAAGTTTTGCCCGGAACCCGGCAAGCCTCTCCAGAGGCGAGGGAAGGTAAAAAGATTACGCAATCAAAAGTTGTATAAAATCAAAGAAAACAACCTTGGCATGCATCGTGCTTCGGTCCTTGCCGGACTGGTCCACCGTGCACGCGGCATGGTGGGCGCATTCCGTCCAGCGATGCCAGACGAGGTTGCGTTCATGGGTATTTTCGGTGCGATGACCACGGCGGTCTCGGGGCTTACGGCCCAGAGCTACGCCCTCGAGAACATTTCCGGCAACATTGCCAACAGCCGCACGACCGGCTTCAAGCGCGTCGACACGACGTTTTCGACGCTGATCCCCGACCTGCCCAAGGGGCGGGAAACGGCGGGCTCGGTCGGTGCCTTCAGTCGCGGCACCACGACGGTGCAGGGTGATTTCCTCAACAGCCAGATCGGCACGCATGTCGCGATTTCCGGCGAGGGCTTCTTCGCGGTCCGCGAGCGCTCGGCGTTCGTCGACGGATCCCCGGTCTTCTCCGGTTCAGCCGTCTACACCCGTCGCGGCGATTTCGAGCTGTCGAACAACGGCTATCTGGTCAACGGCTCCGGGTATTACCTGCAAGGCTACCTGATCGACCCGAATACCGGTTCGGCGACCGGATCGGCTCTCGAGATCCTGCGGATCAGCAACGACAACCTGCCGGCGCGCGCGACCCGCCAGCTTGAATACCGTGGCAATCTGCCGAGTTATCCGCGCACCGACGTAGCGAATGCATCGCTGCCTGGATCGGAGCTTCTGTCCGGCGCGGCCTATACCGGTGCTACGATTGCGGCGAGCGACGAGACCGGCTTTATCGACCGGACCATCGCGGGGCAATCCGTTACGGTCTACAACTCGATCGGCACACCGATCGACGTGCAGATGCGCTGGGGCAAGACCTCGAACAGCCCGGCGACATGGAGCCTCTACTATCTCTCCGACAACAGCGCGACCGGCGCCACAGCGAAGTGGACACGCATCACCAATGCCGTCCAATTCGATACCAATGGCCGGATGACGGCGCCGGCCTCGGGCATCCTGACGCAAACCTTCACGGTAGACGGTGCGACCAGCGGGGCCATCGATCTCAATTTCGGTCTGACCGGCCTGACGCAGTTCGCCGATGCGAATGGCAGCGTCAACATCAACACCCTCAATCAGGACGGCTACCCTTCAGGCACGCGTACCGGTGTCGAGATCGGCGAGGGCGGCCGGCTCATGGGTATCTATTCCAACGGGCAGACCGTGGCGCTGGCGCAGATCCCGATCGCGCAGTTTCCGGCGGATTCGCTGCTCAAACGCAAGGACGGCGGCGTGTTCGAGGAAACACTCGAATCCGGTCAGCCGATCTTCTCGGATGGCGGGCGCAACGTGATCGGCGGCACGCTCGAAGGATCGAACGCCGATGTCGCCGATGAATTCTCGAAGATGATCGTCACGCAGCAGGCCTATTCGGCCAACACGCGGATCATCACTACAGCGCAGCAGATGCTTCAGGACGTGATGAACATCGTCCGGTGAGTATGTCGCCGCCGGTTTCGGCCGGGGGCGGAAGGAGGTAAGGATGGGACTGCTTTCGAGCCTGCAGAACGCCGTATCCGGCTTGACGGTCAATCAGGCCCAGATGAGCCTGATCTCGCGAAACGTCGCGAATGCTGGCACCGTCGGTTACACCCGCCGGATCCTCAACACACAGGAGACCAGCGCGCTCGGCATCACCGCCGGCGCCGTCCGCGAGGTCAGCGTCAACCGGGTGCTCGACCAGCTTCTCCAGAAGCAGATGCGCACCGAGTCGGGAGGCGCCGCATACTCGGCCATGCTTTCCGACTATCTCGACCGTGTCGACTCGCTGTTCGGGCAGCCGGGGAGCGATGCGGGCATCAACACGATCTTCTCGAAATTCTCGACCGCGATCCAGACACTGGCCGCCGATCCAGCCTCCTCCACCGCGCGGCAGAATGCGCTTGTCAATGCGCAGAGCCTTGCCTCGACGCTGAACACGCTGTCAGAAAACGTTCAGCTGATGCGCGGCGAGATCGAGGCGCGCATCGCCGATCAGGCCGAGGAGGTGAACACGCTCCTCGAGGGAATCGGCCAGACGACCAAGAAACTCAACGAGATTTCGGACAGTGCGACCCGTCAGGGTCTGCTCGACGAGCGCGACAAGTATATCGACAAACTCTCGACCTATTTCGATCTCAGGGTTTTCGATAACGGGACCGGCAACTTCAACATCTATACGTCCGCTGGTGGTCCGCTCTTCATCGAGGGGCGAAATCTCAAGCTCCAGTTCGACGAGCGCTTCGCGGTTTCCGCGGACAGCCTCTACAATCAGAATGCTGCACAGAGCGGGCTCGGCCACCTGATGATCACCGATCCGATCGGCGGTGCGGTGGATCTGAACCGCAACGGCCTCATCAAGTCCGGCAGCTTCGCGGCGCTTTTCGAGCTGCGCGACAGCATTCTTGTCGAGACTCAGGCGCACCTTGACGAGTTTGCCGCCGCGCTCACCACCTCGCTGGGCGATCGCACTGTTTCCGGCACCGCTGCGACCGTCGGTGTCCAGACCGGCTTTGACCTCGATCTCAATGCGCTCCAGAGCGGCAACGTGATCACATTGGAATACACCCAGCAGCCGGCCGGCACGAAGCAGAAGGTCTCGCTGATCGCCGTCAACGACCCGACCGCGCTGCCGCTCGCCGCCGGAGCGACGGCCGATCCGAACGACATCGAGTTTGGCATCGACTTCTCTGGTGGCATGGCTGCTGCGATTGCGGCCATCGGCGCGGCACTCGCCACGGCGCCGGGTGGCGCCGGCTTCACCGTCAACAATCTTGGCGCGGGTGTTGTCCAGGTTCTCGACGATGGCGCGGGCAACACGCTCGATGTGAACAAGCTCTCGGCCCGCGCAACCGTGACGGCCTTGACGAACCAGGGTACCGCACTGCCGTTCTTCGTCGACGGCAATGCCGGTTCGCAGATCTACACCGGCTCGTTCGACACCGGCTCGCAGAAGCGCGGCTTCTCGACCGGCATCCGCGTCAATCCGGCTCTCCTCTCGGATCCAAGCCGCCTGATCGTTTACCAGACGGTCCCGACCACAACCTCGACCGGCGATCCGACCCGCCCGAGCTTCCTGCGTGACCAGATCCAGTCCTGGGAGACCGACTTCACGCCGGCGATCTCGCTGACCGGCTCGACCGCGGTCTATCACGGCACCTCCGGCCAGTTCCTCGACCGCGTGATCGCGACGCAAAGCCAGGCCGCCAGCAATGCCAAGGCTCTGGCGGATGGGCAGGAGGTCGTGCTCTCCACCCTGCGCGAACGGGCGGCGGACGTTTCCGGGGTCAACACGGATCAAGAACTCGCCGATCTCGTCCAGGTGCAGAATATCTACGCCGCCAATGCCCGTATCGTCGCGGCCGTCCGCGACATGTTCGATGCCCTTCTGAGGATCTGAGTCATGTCCCTCATCAATAGCCTCTATCCCTTCGCCGGCGGCACGGTCCGCGCGCAGAACAACACCCGCACGCTAATCTCGATGCGCTACCAGTTGCAGGATCTGCAACGACAGCTCTCCAGCGGCCAGCGTTCGGAAACCTACGGCGGTCTCGGCGACCAGCGCGTCAGTTCGCTCACCTTCCGCAATCAGGTCGGGATCGCCGAAGGCTACAACAGCGTCATCGACCTGACGACGATCCGCCTCAAGGTGATGGATCAGAGCACCAACGAGTTGCGGACGCTGGTCGAGAAAGCGCGCAGCGTGATGCTCAATACACGCGGAACGGGTGGTTATCCGGAAATTACCGCTGCCGTGAAACAGGTGCAGGCGCAGTTCGAGCAGGTCATCTCCTCGCTTAACAACCAGCACGAGGGTCTCTATCTCTATTCTGGCCGGATGCGTGATGTGAAGCCGGTTGTCGATGCCAACACGATGATGCTGGGCGATGGCACGAACGCTGGTCTGCGTCAGGTTGTCGATGAACGCCGCCAGGCTGACCTGGGCACCGGCAACGGCCGCATGGTCACCTCGAATGTCGGCACGCTGACGACGTTGTCGGAAGACGCTGCGGGCAACCCGTTCGGCATCAAGCTCGTGGCCGGCACCGCCGGTGGTGGCATGTCGAACGTCACGGTTGCCGGCCCGGCTGGTGCGCCGGCCGCGATCAGCTTCAACTTTACCGGCCAGCCGCTGACCGGCGAACGCCTGTCCTTCACCGTCCGCCTGCCAGATGGCAAGACAATGAATCTCGGCTTCGCGGTCGATACCGCCGGTACTGCCGACGATACGGTCTTCACCGTCGGCGCGACGCCGGCCGCGACAGCCGCCAACCTTCAGACAGCCATCGATTCACGCCTGAACTCGATCGCGCAGGGCGAGCTGCGGGCCGCCTCCGGCCTCGTCGCCGCGCGGGAATTCTTCTCGGGCTCCAACACCGTCCAGCCGCCACGTGTGCAGCCGCCCTTCGCGACCTCGACGACCTATGCCGCGCCGGGTTCCCGCCCGACCGTTATCTGGTATCAGGGCGACGACGATACCACCGTCGCGGCCCGGGACACCCAGACCTCGGAAGTCGACACGGGATTGCAAATCAGCCTTGGTGCCCGCGCCAACGAGGTGCCCCTGCGCGATTCCCTCGTCGCGCTCGGCATGTTCCTCGCCGACGATTATCCTCCGGGCTTCACCTCGACCCAGGATCGCTTCGACGCGGCTTCGGCCCGTGCGATCCAGGTGTTCAATTCCACCGGCGGGCCGAATGCGATCCTCGAGATCAATGGTCAGTTCGGTCTGGCAACCTCGCAAGTCGCGACCGCCAAGACGCGTCATTCCGACCGTAAGGAATTCCTGAGCGGGCTGCTCTCGGAAATCGAGAGCACGCGGACCGAGGAGGTGGCGGTTCAGCTCACCTCGCTCCAGACGCAGCTGGAGGCGAGCTACCAGACGACAGCGCGCCTGTCGCAGCTCTCGCTGGTCAATTACCTCTGAGTTTCGGTCCTCCGCATCCCCCGAAGGACTGAATAGAAGGCGCCCTTCGGGGCGCCTTTTTCATTGGCCCGGAGCTCGGAATGGCTGGAGGGGCGAAAATGGAAACAGCGCCTTGCGGCGCTGTGTCAGGATGAGCTGGAAAACGCCGTGCGGGACGGCGTATCGTCAGGAAGCGGCTGCGGCCAGCGCCTGCATGTCACTTTCCGGCGTCGCGCTTCCGCGTAGTCCGGCAGCGATGTGCTGGTTGATCTCGATCAGCAGACCGAGCTTTTCCGGATTGGGATCGAACAGGACGCGCATGCACTGGTTCACCACGAAGCGGGCAAGACCGATGATGTTCTTCCGGGCTTCTGGGGGCAGCGTGCATTCCTCGTCGGTTGCGGCGGCGAGAAACAATGTCCACACCTTTCGGTTGTGGGCAAGCGCATCTTCGATCGCCGAGATGCTGGGATCCCAGTTTTCCTTGAGCGCCTGCAGTTTCGCGGCTGCTTTCAGAAGCGCGCGCGCTTCGAGTTCACGCTGACTGAGCGCCAGGGACTGGGTCTTCGCGTAAGCCTGAATTCCGGGCTGCATGCTCGAATAACTTCCTCTCGTACGCCAGAAGCTGTTTCGCTTCCTTGAGGGCCTTATAGAACTCCGCGTTTAAGATATGGTTGTGAATTGCCATCAAAATATTGGTCGAACTTGGCACAGCATTTTGAAAGTCCGTGACAAGTTTATTATATGTCCCAATATTTTCAGCAACTCGCCCGTCGATATACATCAACTGGATCGCAAGGTAGATCAGCTTTGCCGGCGTATCTGCAGTGCGGGGGCTCAGGATATCCTTTTCGCGCAGGATCGGAGCGTGTCCTTCGATGATGAGGCTCGTACGCTGCTCGCCATTGCGCACCACAGCGGTGCCAATGATGATGCGTTCGTTGGGCTTCAGCTCAACTTTCAGGGCCACGGTTGGCCTCCTTCCTTGCAATCGAGTTCATCACAGGAGCGTAAATATCCCGTTCTCCAGACAGGTTGCAGGCATGACGAATCAGGCCCAAAATGCAATCTGTAGTAGAAAAATTAACAAGGTGTTTACCATAATGCACGCTAATTCTGCCGGAACCCCGTTGCGGAGGAGTGGCATGAAATGGATTGAGGCGATTCCGGTTGCGGAGAAAGAGTGCGGCACCTGCGCACTGTGCTGCAAGCTGTTCGAGATCGATTGGCTCGATCGGCCGAAGCCGGCTGGAAAATGGTGCCATCATTGCCGGCCGGGGCGAGGATGTGCGATCTGGAATGTGCTGCCTTCGGGGTGCTCGACCTACTTCTGCGTCTGGCGACTGGATCCCGCGCTGGGGCCGGAATGGCGCCCCGACCGTGCGCGCTTCATCTTGACGCACGCGCATCAGGACGCGCCGCTCGCGCTGCTGGTCGATCCCGCCCAGCCGAATGCTTACCGCCGCGAGCCCTACCGCAGCCTGCTGGCGCGGACCGCACGGGACATTCTCGAAGGGCGAGGCTCGACGATCGTCGTCTTTCGGG
>DAORNC010000052.1:20172-20866 GCA_035440785.1 Rhabdaerophilum sp.
CCTGTTTCCGGATCGGGAAGTCCCGGTTCCGCGCGGTGTCGATCTCGCCGAGATCCGTATCGAAAGGCGGGAGCTGGCCGGCGCGATCACCTGGGCTCCTGTCTTTCCGAACCATTAACCATCTTGGTTTACGCTCCCTTAACGCGGCGAAGGCCGCAAGCAAGGGGACAAGGAATGTCGACGGAAACTGCGGCCTCGATTCTCGTTGCGGGGCGTGAATGCGGATCGTGTTCGCTGTGCTGCAAGGTGATGACGATCACCTACATGGACCCGCCCAAGGCCGGCGGGAAGTGGTGCCAGCATTGTTCGCCCGGCAAGGGTTGCGCGGTCTGGCAGGATCGCCCGCAAGGATGTGCCGATTTCCATTGCGACTGGCGCAAGAACGCCCAACTTTCAGAAGACTGGCGACCGGATCGTTGCGGCTTCGTCATCAACAAGGCGGCCGAACATCTGCCTTTCGAGATCATTGTTGATCCAGGGCGTCCGGACGCGTGGCGGAAAGAACCCTACTATTCCGCACTCAAGGGGGCATGCCGCATCGCGGCGGAAAAACGGCAGGCGATGATGGTGCTTGTCGGCCAGCGTCGCTGGCTCATGCTGCCGGACAAGGATGTCGCCATCCCGTCGGAACACCATGCATCCGACTACCGGATATTCCGTGCGCCCGCCTTGCAGGGGGGCGACTGGCAGGTGG
>DAORNC010000053.1:0-6262 GCA_035440785.1 Rhabdaerophilum sp.
GATAGATGCCGCCGTTGATCTTCTCGCCCAGCGACAGCATGCACGGCTTGGAGGTGGACTGCGAGGCCGTGACGCGCGCAACGGCGTGGGCCGAAACGGTCTGCACGTTGGCGAACCGCTCCAGCAGGCCGAACGGCGTATAGGGCTGCTGTGTGCCGCGCACCTCGACCGCGAGGTTGTTCTCGATCAGCGTGGCCGTCACAGTAATGGCATAAGGGGTGTTCGCGGGGATATTCGCCGCCACATGGCGCTGGGCAAGGTCCTGCGCGCGTGTCGCCGTCATCGGCGAGATCGTCATTTCCCGCGCGACCGAAATCGCGGCGCTGTCAATCACGCCCTGCAGGCGGTTTGCCGTGCTGGTGACGGACGAATAGTCAACAGCGAAAGCGCCGGCACCTATCACTACCGGCATTGCCAGCGACAGGGTAACCACCGTCGCTCCCCCCTTGGCACGGGTGAATTTCCGGAGGACGGTCAGGGCCGTTTCAATTCTTGAACGGGCACCCTGCGTGATGCGGAATGACGACATGGTCTAGTCCCTTCACTGCCGTCTTACCGCGTAAGTCCAAAAAAATGCCTAGGAAGTGTCATTAATCAACGGTTGAGCCATTTTACGGAACATAAGACTTTCCTTAAGTTCGAGTCGCCTCATCATTCCGCAGCCGTGACAGAAGGTTTGCGATCATCTGTGCCCGCCCGCCGGCATGGCCGAGACCGCGCGGCTCGAAGAGGTGCCGTTCCAGAAAGTATCCGGTGAGGGCAAAACCATCGGCGACAACTTCGTCAGGCTCAGCGCGCGGGCGGACATCGCGAAGTAAAAAACCCGGCAATTTCAGCATCTTGTCCGCCCAGGGCTGCCCCGCCTCCGCCGAGACCGCCCGTCCGGATTTCGGGGAGACATAGATGAGGTTCTCACCGGTTCCCGTTGCGGCGCAACACGACAGATCAAGACCGAAACCAAGATCGGACAGGATGAGCAATTCGAAGCGAACAAGGACCGGCCCGAGCAGATCCGTCCGGTCGAGGAGGGCGCAAATCGCGTCCGCCGCTTCGTAAATCATATGGTGCGGCGAGCGCTCGGGCAGGAGCCGTATCAACAACGCGAGGTGAGTCACGGCCTGAAGCGCAAGCGCGTCGGTCAACACCAGACCGGCGCGGCTTTCAAGCGTCTCGGCGGTGAAGTGGCCGAGATGATCCTCCAGCCGGGCGCGCCAAGTAAGCTGCACCCGGTTGCCGGGCTGGAGCGCCGGCGCCTGCCGCGAGGACCGGCCGCCGCGAACCAACCCGAGATGGCGGCCATGTTCCGCCGTCATCACTTCGAGGATGGCGTCGCGCTCCCCGTGACGACGGGTCGAAAGCACCAGGCCCTGATCCTGCCATTCCATCCGCGTCGCTCCGGCATCCGCGCCGGATTATTTCCTGCCTTCGCGTGGAAATTCCAGCCCCATTTCGCGATAGCGCTCGGGATCGTCGGTCCAGTTCTCGCGCACCTTGACGAACAGGAAGAGATGCACCTTCGCTTCGGCGGCCTCGCCGATGTCCTTGCGCGCGGCCGAACCAATGGACTTGATCGTCTTGCCCCCCTCGCCCAGCACGATCTTGCGCTGGCTTTCACGCTCCACGAAAATGGTCTGGTCGATGCGCACGTCGCCGTTCTTCATCACCGTCCATTTGTCGGTCTCGACCGTGGAGCGGTAGGGTAATTCGTCGTGCAGGCGTTCGAACATCTTCTCGCGCGTGATCTCGGCGGCAAGGAAGCGCAGCGGCGCATCCGAGATCTCGTCCTCCGGGTAGAGCCACGGCCCGGTCGGCAGCTTGTCGGCGAGCCATTCGAGAATGCGCGGCACGCCGTGCCCGCGCAGTGCCGACACCATGAAAGTCGCCTCGAACGGGATGCGCTTGTTAAGGCTGTCGGCCAGCGCGAGCAACTTCTCGTGCGGGACAAGATCAATCTTGTTGAGAATCAGGAATTTCGGCTGGCGCACCTCGGCAAGCTGGATCAGCAGCGCCTCCTGCTCCTCCTCGTCCACCCGCGTCACATCGACCAGCAGGCCGACGATATCGGCATCCGCCGCCCCGCCCCAGGCGCTCGTCACCATCGCCTTTTCGAGCCGGCGTTTGGGGGTGAAGATGCCGGGCGTATCGACGAAGACGACCTGCGTTGCCCCCGCCATCGCGATGCCGCGCACCTGGGTTCGCGTCGTCTGCACCTTGCGGCTGACGATCGGCACCTTGGCGCCGACCAGCGCGTTGAGGAGCGTCGATTTTCCGGCGTTGGGCACGCCGATGAGCGCGACGAAGCCGCAGCGGGTTGGCGTGGAAGCGTTCTCGTCGCTCATGTTCTCTCTTTCGAAGGTGCCGGCACCGCGTCGTTGTTCCAAAGCCCCGCGCGGCGCAGCCAGGCTTCCGCCGCCGCGCGCTCCGCATGGCGCTTGGAAGGGCCTGTGCCCGTGATTTCTGCTTCACCCCTCACATGCACCGCAATCTCGAATTCCGGCGCGTGATCCGGCCCCTTGCGGCTGACATCGCGATAGGCCGGGACCGGAAGCCCGCGCGCCTGCACGATCTCCTGCAGCATGGTCTTCGCGTCCTTGGGCACAACAAGTGGCGCATGCATCCGTGTCGTCCAATTGGCGCGGATTACCTTGTCGGCGGCTTCAAGCCCACCATCGCGGTAGATGGCGCCGATCACCGCCTCGCAGGCATCGCCGAGAATGGCGTCACGCTTCTTCGCGCCGGTGCGGCGTTCGCCCTCCCCGAGGCGCAGGAAATCGCCAAGATGCCATTCCCGCGCGACCGCCGCGCAGCTCTCCTTGCGGACGAGGTCCGCGAGGCGCTTCGAGAGTTCGCCTTCCGGTGCTTCCGGGAAGGCTTCGAACAGCATGGTGGAGACGATGACACCGAGCACCCGGTCGCCGAGGAATTCGAGGCGCTGGTAGCTCTTGCCACTCGCGCCGGCGCTGACATGCGTCACCGCCTCTTCCAGCCAGGCGCGGTCTGAAAAGCGATGGCCGAGCCGCGCTTCGAGCCGCGCCAGCTCGTCGCTCTTCCCGTCCATCAACGGACCTTCTGGAAGATGCGGCCCCAACGTGCCTCGGTCGGCCATTTCCAGATTTCCCAGGGGCGGGCGCCCTCGTCGATCGAGAAGAAGATCATTTCGGCGCGGCCGACGAAATTCTCGTAAGGCACGAAGCCGACACCGTTAGCGGACTGATCGCGACTGTCGGTCGAGTTGTCGCGGTTGTCGCCCATCATGAAGTAATGGCCGGGCGGGACGAGGTATTCGACCGTGTTGTCCCAGTAAGAGCGGTCCCCCTCGCGCTCGATGACGTGATAGGTTACGCCATTCGGCAGGGTTTCGGTGTATTGCGGCACCTTGACCAGCCGTCCGAAGGCATCGACCGTGGTCATGGGTTCGGCGGCAACCTTCTTCACCGGCACACCGTTGATGCGCAGGTGCCCGTCGAGCACCTGCACGCGATCCCCCGGCAGGCCGATGACGCGCTTGATGTAGTCGGTTTCGCCGTCGCGCGGGAGCTTGAAAACGGCGATATCGCCGCGCTTGGGTTCCGAACCCCAGATGCGGCCATTGATCGGCACTGCCGAGAACGGGAAGGAATGCTTCGAATAGCCGTAAGCGTATTTCGAGACGAACAGGTAATCGCCCACCAGCAGCGTCGGGATCAGCGAACCGGAGGGAATGTTGAAGGGCTGAAACGCGAAGGTGCGGATCACCAGCGCGATCAGTAGCGCCTCGATGATTACGCGAATGGTTTCGCCAAAGCTGCCCTTGTCCGCGCCTGCCTTGGCCTGTTCCTGCAAATTGTCCATCGCCATTCCGAATTGTCTCCGTGAGCTGCCCGCACCCTGGAGCGGTTCAGCGCCAGCCCGACCGGAAGATACACCCCGGCAAAGCCTATACAGGCGCGGTTTGACAAGAGCAATGCGGCGGAATTCCGGGTTATGGCGTGGCGCTCGTCGCGATCACGCGAGCGGCAAGGCCTCTATCACGACAAACGCCTGCGCGAACGGCTTGTCGTCGGTGATGGTGAGATGAATCACCGTTCGATGTCCCGACGGGGTGATGGCCGCGAGGCGCCTGGCGGCACCGCCGGTCAATTCCATCGTCGGCCGACCTGACCTCAGATTCACCACACCCATCTCGCGCCAAGCGGTTCCCATCCGCATGCCGGTGCCGAGCGCCTTGGCGCAGGCCTCCTTGGCTGCGAAGCGTTTGGCGTAGCTCGCCGCACGTTCGACACGTTTTTCGGAACGGACACGCTCAGTTTCGGTGAAGACACGTTCGATAAACCGCTCGCCGAAGCGTTCCAGCGTCTCGGCGATACGGTCGATGTTGCAGAGATCGGCGCCGATCCCAACGATCATCGTTGAGTATTCCTGCCCCGGTCCATCGCGACGTGCATGGTGAGGATCGCCTCGCTGAGGCCGACGAAGATCGCCTCGCCCATCAGGAAATGGCCAATGTTGAACTCGACAAACTCGGGTACGGACGCGAGATACTCCGCCGTTTCGTAATCGAGCCCGTGACCGGCGTGAACTTCCAGCCCGACGGCGGCAGCGGTGGCCGCGCCAACTTTCAGGCGCTGGAACTCCGCCTCGGCCTTGTTCGTCCGCCCGGCTTCGACCGCGTGGCACCAGGTGCCGGTGTGGAGTTCGACGATATCGGCTCCAAGCATCTTCGCCATCTCGATCGGCGCGCGGTCCGGCTCGATGAAGAGCGAGACGCGGATGCCGACCGCCTTCAACTCGGCGATGAAGGGGCGCAGCGCCGCCTGCTGGCCGACGACATCGAGCCCCCCCTCGGTGGTGCGCTCCTCGCGTTTTTCCGGCACGAGGCAGCAGGCGTGCGGCCGGATACGGCGCGCGATTTCCAGCATCTCCGGTGTTGCGGCCATCTCATAGTTCAGCGGCTTCGAGATACCGGCCTTGAGCCGCGCCATATCCTCGTCGCGGACATGGCGGCGATCCTCGCGCAGATGCGCGGTGATGCCATCCGCCCCCGCATCGATCGCGAGCAGGGCCGCGCGCACCGGATCGGGCCGTGCACCGCCGCGCGCGTTCCGCACGGTCGCGACATGGTCGATGTTGACGCCAAGCCTGATGCGCGTCGTCATGGTCAACCCTTCACACCCTGAATGCCCCGGCTGCCGGGCTTGGTCGGCGGCAGCGCCGCGAGTTCCGGCGGCAGTTCGCGCGGATCGTAATCCGGCACGGCGAATTCGCACAGCGCGACGAGCGGCACGCCGAGATCGACCTTGCCACCCGAACGGTCGATCAAGCAGGCGGCGCCGACGATCTCCCCCGGCTGGTCGGCGAGGCTGTTGAGGCATTCCCGGGCGGACAGGCCGGTCGTGACGATATCCTCGATCACGATAACCTTTTCGCCCGCGCTGATCTCGAACCCGCGCCGAAGCTGGAAATAGCCATCCTCGCGCTCAACGAAGAGGGCGCGAGCGCCGAGTGCGCGGGCGATCTCGTAGCCCGGCACGATCCCGCCGATGGCCGGCGAGACCACGACATCGACCGTGCCGAAACGGGCTCTGATCTTCTCGCCGAGCGCCCGGCAGAGCTGTTCGGTCAGCGCGGGGCTCTCAAAGACGCGCATCTTCTGGATGAAGAAACCGGACCGGCGGCCTGACGAGAGGATGAAATGCCCTTCGAGCAAGGCCCCGGCCTTGCGGAAAACGTCCAGCACCTCATCGCGCGTCATGTCAGGCTCCGTTACTCCCGGCTTTCGGGAAAATCATGCAGGTTTCCGTTCCATGCGCGTAAACCTTCCCGGCCTCATCGACAAGAGTGGCCTCGCTGAAGGCCAGCGTGCGACCCCGGTTGATGACGCGCCCCCGGCAGACAAGGCGGCCCGGCTTGCCCGGAAAAATCGGGCGGACGAAGCTCACCTTCATCTCGACGCTGGTGTAGCGCTCACCCTTTTCCAGCGTCGTGTGGACGCAGCAAGCGAGCGCGGAATCAAGGATTGTCGCCGCCCAACCGCCGTGGATCGAGCCAATGGGGTTGTAGCTTTCCTCGCCGGGGGAGCCTTCAAACACTGCCTCCCCTTCCGAAACCGAGGCGAGGCGGAAGTTCAGCGTCACGCCAATCGGCGGGCCTGGCAGGCGTCCTTCGACAATGGCCTGAAGCGTTTCGAGGCCAGACATGCGTTCGTGGATATCGGGTGGAAGAATCGAGGGACGAGACATGGCAGCTCCTGAAGCGGGCAAGAGGTCAGATGGCCATGAAATCA
>DAORNC010000053.1:6274-10673 GCA_035440785.1 Rhabdaerophilum sp.
TTGCCCTGTCGCGCATATGACAAATTGTCGGCAACCTCGCCTCACCCGACAACACGCTCGACGTTCGCGACCATCGGCTTGGCGCGCAGTTCCGACATGATTGCGGTTAGATGCTTGAGATCCCAGACCTCGACATCGATCAGCATCTCGCGAAAGTCCGCCGTTTTCGCGCGCATGGCGATATTGTCGATGTTGGCATCCGTATCGGCGATGACGCGAGCGATCTCGGCAAGACTGCCCGGCTCGTTGATGACCGAGACCACGAGTTGCGCACCGAAGCGGCGCGGGTCGTGCTCGTCCACGTCCCAACGCACGTCGAGCCAGCGCCAAGGCTCCTCGTCATAGGCCATCAGCGCCGGGGACTGGATCGGGTAAATCGTGATCCCCTCGCCCGGCGTCAGGATGCCGACAATGCGATCGCCCGGCACCGCGCCGCCCTCCGGCGAGAAACTCACCGGAAGATCGTCCGAGAGTCCGCGGATCGGGATCGAGGAACCGGCATTTTCCTGCCCCGGCACCTTGAATTTGAGCTTGTCGGCACCGGAAACACCAAACCAGCCGGCGCCTGCGCCCGGCGCCGCGCCCTTGCCGATATCCTCCTTGAAATCGGGGAATACGGCCTTAACGACATCGCCGGAGTACATCTCGCCGCGCCCCACGGCAGTCAACACATCGTCGAGCGTGGCGCGCGCAAGGCGCGGCAGGGCCGCGACCAGCTTCTCCTCGGAGAAGGTTTTGTTGGCGCGTGCGAAGGCGCGTTCTACGATCTTGCGGCCGAGGCCGGAGAACTGCTTCCGCACGGCCTCGCGAGTCGCCCGGCGGATCGCCGCGCGCGCCTTGCCGGTCACGACCAGGCTCTCCCAGGCAGAAGGTGGCACCTGCCCCTCCGTCGTGAGGATCTCAACCTCGTCGCCGTTCTGCAACTCCGACATCAGCGGCGAGTTACGCCCGTTGATGCGGCAGCCGACCGCGTTGTTGCCGATATCGGTATGGACCGCATAGGCAAAGTCGATCGGCGTCGCGTTGCGCGGCAAGGCGATGAGCAGCCCTTTCGGCGTGAAGCAGAACACCTGATCCTGAAACAGTTCGAGCTTCGTGTGTTCGAGGAATTCTTCCGGGTTGTCGCCTTCCGCCAGAAGTTCGATCGTCCGGCGCAGCCAGCGATAGGCATTCGATTCAGTGCCCTCGCCATTGATCTTGCCGTCCTTGTAAGCGGCGTGGGCAGCGATACCGAACTCAGCAACCTCGTCCATCTCGCGCGTGCGGATCTGAAGTTCGACGCGCTGGTGCTTCGGCCCGACAACGGTGGTGTGTACGGAGCGATAATCGTTCTGCTTCGGGGTCGAAATGTAATCCTTGAACCGGCCCGGCACGAACGGCCAGGCTCGGTGGATGATCCCGAGTGCGCGATAGCAATCGTCGATCCGCGTCACGACGACGCGGAAACCGAAGATGTCCGACAATTGCTCGAAGGAGATGCTTTTGCGCTCCATCTTGCGCCAGATGGAGTAGACGCGCTTCTCGCGCCCCTTGATCTCGCCGTCGATGTTGTTCGCCGCGAGCTTGGCCTTGAGATCGTTCTCGATCAGCTCGATCAGCCCACCGGCGCGTTCGCGCAAGCGCTGGAGCCGCTGGGTCATCATCAGGTGCGCATCGGGCATCAGCACCCGGAAGCAGATGTCCTCCAGCTCGTCGCGCATGTCCTGCATGCCGATGCGCCCGGCGAGCGGCGCATAGATCTCCAGCGTTTCCTCGGCGATGCGCGCGCGCTTGTCGGGCGGCACGAAATGCAGGGTCCGCATATTATGCAGCCGGTCCGCCAGCTTGACGAGCAGCACGCGCACGTCCGCCGCCACCGCGAGCAGCAGCTTGCGCAGGTTTTCGGCCTGCGCCGCCTTCTTGGAAACAAGATCGAGCTTCTTGAGCTTGGTGAGGCCATCGACAAGATGGGCGATATTCTCGCCGAACCGCTCCTCGATATCGGTGCGGGTGGTTCCCGTATCCTCGATCGTGTCGTGCAGAATCGCGGCGGCAATCGTCTGGTCGTCGACATGGAGGTCGGTCAGAATCGCGGCGACTTCGAGCGGATGCGAGAAATAGGGGTCGCCGGATGCCCGCTTCTGCGAGCCATGTGCCTTCATCGCATAGACATAGGCGCGGTTGAGCAGGTCCTCGTTGGCTTCGGGATGATAGCGCTTGACGCGCTCGACCAGCTCGAATTGGCGCATCATGACGCGCGGAACCTGCCTCGGAACATCGCCTACGGCAAAACCACAGGCGGGAGATCAAAAAGGGCGGCCGGAATTTCCGCGCCGCCCTTTTTCAGTATGTCAGCAAATCGTCCCGGTGCAATGCAGGAAACGCAAGGCTCCGCCGGAGAAATGCAAAAATCAGTCGTCGTCGTCCGATTCTGTCGGAGGAACGAGGCCATCGAGCCCACGCAGCAGATCTTCCTCCGACATACGGTCGAAGGCGACTTCGCTGTCATCGACCTGCGAGACCGCAACCTGCGGCTGGGCACCCGGCAGACGCGGAACCGCCTCCGGCTCCGGCTCATCGACCTCGACAAACTTCTGCAGCGAGTGGATGAAATCTTCCTTGAGATCACCCGGCGACAGGCGTTCGTCGGCAATCTCGCGCAGTGCGACGACCGGATTCTTGTCGCGATCGCGCGGAACAAGCGTGGATGCCCCGCTCGCCAGCATCCGCGCCCGGTGGCTGGCCAGCAGCACCAGCTCGAACCGGTTGTCGACCTTGTCGACGCAATCTTCGACGGTTACGCGGGCCATGTCAGACGCGCTCCTTCAAAATGCCGTAAATTCCATTGAAGTTCTGGCTGATACACGATGTTTATGGCGGCTTCAAGTCGCGCTTTTATGGAGCGGACAGCCGATTGCCGGGGGACGTTCCGGTACTGCTATTGGAAAAATGTGTTATAAAGCTCGAACGAAAAAATAGGCTGTTGCCGTTTTTATAAAAATATATATATCGCCGAAATCTCTCTGAATGCTTTAGATCGACTTCTCATTTACACAATGAGAAAATCAAACGGGCCTACCATTCCACGAACAGCCCCCTGCGCTAAACAGTCAGAAAGAAAATTTCTTTCCTCTCTCTTTCCGGCCCCTAAGGAAAAAACAGTAAATGTTGACCGGTGAACGCATCGCCCTCTTTATTGATGGAGCGAATCTTTATGCCACATCGCGAACTCTCGGTTTCGATATCGATTATCGTCGACTTCTAAAAGAATATAACTCAAAGGGTTACCTTGTAAGAGCTTTTTATTACACGGCAATGATCGAGGATCAGGAATATTCCTCCATCCGTCCGCTCATCGACTGGCTCGATTACAACGGTTACGCTGTCGTAACGAAGCCAGTGAAGGAATTCACCGATGCGATGGGGCGCCGCAAGGTCAAGGGCAACATGGATATCGAGCTGGCCATCGATGCGATGGAACTCGCGCCCTTCATCAATCACATGGTGCTGTTTTCGGGTGACGGCGACTTCCGCAGCCTCGTCGAGGCGATGCAGCGTAAGGGCGTCCGCGTGACGGTGATCTCGACTGTCGCAACACAACCGCCAATGATTGCCGACGATCTCCGCCGGCAGGCCGACCAGTTCCTCGATCTCGTCGATCTCCAGTCGCGCATCGGTCGTGACCCCGGTGAGCGCCCTGCCCGCGAGGTCCGCACCGGCGAGAGCAAGCCTGAGGGTCGCACGGCCATGCCTGCGTTCATCGAACGCCCCGCGCCAGCCCGCCCGGCGCGCGACCGGGACGAGGAATAAGCCTCCTGCCGCGATTTGGGCGCCGTTCGACTTGAAGATGACGCGCCGTTGGGGGACACTGCACAGGTGAATCCGACTTCCTGCGAACCGGGGCGAGATTGCGCCGCCTGCAACCGTCTGGTCGCCTTCCGCGAAGGGTGGCGGGCGAGCGAGCCGGATTGGCACAACGCACCGGTTCCCTCTTTCGGTTCGACCAAGGCCCGGTTGCTGATTGTCGGTCTTGCGCCGGGACTTCGCGGTGCCAATGCGACCGGGCGCCCGTTCACGGGCGATTACGCGGGCGATCTCCTCTACGAAACGCTAGCCGGATTCGGCTTCGCGCGCGGCACCTACGCCGAGCGGGCCGACGATGGCCTCGAACTCATCGATTGCCGGATCACCAACGCCGTGCGCTGCGTTCCGCCCGAAAACAAGCCGGTGCCGGCTGAGATCAACACTTGCCGCGATTACCTGTCGGCCACCATCGCGGCAATGCCCAACCTGCGCGCGATTCTCGTTCTCGGGCGCATCGCCCACGATTCGACCGTGCGCGCGCTTGGTGAGAAGCCGTCAAAAGTGCCGTTCGTGCACGGGCGCGTCCAGCCCGCTGGGCGGACAAACCTGGTATCGA
>DAORNC010000053.1:10791-14582 GCA_035440785.1 Rhabdaerophilum sp.
CAACAGGCGGCCCTGTTCGCGCTTCCAGTCGCGTGCCTTCTCGGTCTCGCGCTTGTCGTGCAGCTTCTTGCCCTTCGCGAGCGCGATCTCCACCTTCGCCCGCCCCTTCTCGTTGAAGTAGATCTTGAGCGGAACGATGGTCATACCTTCCCGCTCGACCCCATTGGCGAGCTTTGCCATCTGCTTCTTCTGCAGCAGCAGCTTGCGAGGGCGTTTGGGCTGGTGATTGAAGCGATTGGCCTGCAAATATTCGGGAATATAGGCGTTGACGAGAAAGACTTCGCCATTGTCGATCTCGGCATAGCTGTCGCCGATCGTCGCTTTGCCACCGCGCAAGGATTTGACCTCGGTGCCGGTCAGCACGATGCCGGCCTCGTAAGTATCGAGAATCTCGAAATTGAACCGGGCCTTGCGGTTATCGGCGGCAATCTTGTAGCGCGCCTCGTTGGGCGCGCTCATGGTAGGATCGAGCCGCGCTTCTGCCGGATGAATTCCGCCATCGCCGGCCCGGCGGCATCGGCCTCGTCGGCCAGCCCAGCCTGAACGCCCATATAGTCATCCGCGCTGCGGTTCTGGCTCAGCTTGAACTTGCCGGAGATCGCCTCGATGGGGATTTCCAGGCCGACGATGCCACGCATCTGGGCCTCGATGAAACGCTCCGGCGCGTCATCCACCGCCCAGGGTTCGGCACGCCCCGTTTCATGCGCAGCCGTCAACGCCTCGACCTGCGGCCGGACGAAGGTGGGATCATCATGGACAACCGCCCTGCCACGCACCTGAACATGGACGTAGTTCCATGTCGGGACGACCTTGCCGTGCTCGCGCTTGGCGGCATACCAGGCGGGCGTCACGTAATGGTCCGTCCCCTGAAAGACGACCAGGACATCCGGTTGCCGCGCCATCGCCTTCCATTGCGGATTGGCGCGGGCGAGGTGGGCACGCAGCACATCGCCGCCCGCCTCATTCTTCGCCAGCACGAAGGGAATCGGATTGGCCACGATGCCGTCTTCGCCCTGAGAGATCAGCAGTCCCAAAGCGTTCGCGCGGATGACCGCGAAAAGCTCCTCGCGATCCTCGATCTTGAAATGGGCTGGCTCGTACATGGCGCTTTCAGTTCAGAAGTCCGGCGTGGACCATAGCGGCGCGGATCGCATCCTTGGTCGCGGCCTGCTGCACCGGCAGCATCGGCAGGCGGATTTCCTCGTTCATGCGGCCGAGCAGCGAAAGGCCGTGCTTGGCGCCGGCTAGACCCGGCTCCCTGAAGACCGCATCGTGAAGAGGGATCAGGCGATCCTGAATCTCGAGCGCCTTGGCGTAATCGCCCATGAGGCACGCCGTCTGGAGTTCAGAGCAGAGGCGCGGCGCGACGTTGGAAACAACCGAAATACAGCCGACGCCGCCGGCTGCGTTCCACGCAAGCGCGGTCATGTCCTCGCCGGAAAGCTGGATGAAATCCCTGCCAACATAGGCGCGCTGTTGCGAAACACGCGCGAGGTTCGCGGTCGCATCCTTCACTCCGGCGATATTCTTCAATTCGTAAAGGCGTGCCATCGTCTCGTTCGACATGTCGACGACCGAGCGCGGCGGGATGTTGTAGATGAAGATCGGGATCGAAACCGCGTCGTTCACCGCCTTGAAGTGCTGGTAGAGCCCTTCCTGCGTCGGCTTGTTGTAATAGGGGGTAACGACGAGCAACGCGTCCGCACCCGCCTTGTCGGCGTGGACGGCCAGATCGATTGCCTCGGCCGTGTTGTTCGAGCCGGCGCCGGCGATCACCGGGACACGCCCCTTGGCTTCCGAAACGCACCATTCGACGATCTTCTTGTGTTCATCATGGCTGAGTGTCGGGCTTTCCCCGGTGGTGCCGACAGGGACGAGACCGTGAGTTCCTTCCGCGATCTGCCAGGCAACATGGTCCCGGAACGCGGCTTCATCTGGCTTGCCGTTCTTGAACGGCGTCACCAGAGCGGTGAAGGAACCCCGGAAACGGGCGGCATTGGCAGGCTTGGTCATGGAACGATCCGGTTGCTGACTGAACACGCAGGACAAGGTGACGGTTTTCCCCGCAATCCGTGCCCGCGTCAACGGGCGGAGCGCGGTTGTATCGCCCCGAACATGCGATAAATAGGAAATCCGGCACGAAAGGCGAGTTACATGCAGGCAGAACCCGGCAAGACCAAGGCCAAGGCCAAGGCGCATTTGCAGCTCGTGCCGACCGATCTCGACTGGACATCCACGCACGTCTCCGCGCGGGATGGCTTGCGCCTCCACGTCCGGACAATCGGCTCGCCGGCCGCGCCGCGCGTGCCACTGCTTTGCCTGCCGGGCCTTTCCCGCAACGTCGATGATTTCGACACGATCGGCCGCGCCGTGGCGGCGATCGGAGACCGGCAGGTCGTCGCGCTCGACTCGCGCGGGCGCGGCGGCTCACAATACGATCCGGACTGGCGCAACTACGATCTCAAGACCGAACTTGACGATCTGCATCAGGTCCTGATCGCGCTCGGCATCGAGAAGGCGGTGTTTTTCGGAACCTCGCGCGGCGGGCTGCTGACTGCGATGACCGGAATCGTGAAGCCTGAGACCATCCACGCCGCGATTCTCAACGATATCGGCCCGGTGATCGAAGCGCGCGGCCTCGCCCGCATCCGCAGCTATGTCGGTAAATTACCGCGCCCGCGCGACTTCAACGAGGGCGCCAGCTTGCTGAAGCAGGTATTCGGAACGCATTTCACCAACCATTCCGACGAGGCCTGGATGCGTTATGCCCGCCGCACCTGGGCGGACGACAACGGCCGCTTCGTCGCACGCTACGACACCAACCTGATGCGACCGCTGGCAGACCTCAATCTCGAACAGCCGATGCCCGATCTCTCAGCGCCCTTCGCGACGCTCGATCCCTTCCCGCTGATGGTGATACGGGGTGAACTCAGCGATATCTTGAGCGAGGAAACCTCCGAGGGAATGGTCGCGCGCCATCCGAATGCGCGCCTGCATGTCGTTCCCTACGAAGGGCACGCGCCACTGCTCGAAGACGAGCCAACCATCGCCGCCGTGAAAGCCTTCCTCGCCGAATTCGGGTGAGGAGGCGGGAAATCGGCGCTATTTCTTCGCCGGTTTCGTTTTGCCGCCGGCTTTGGGCTTGGCCTTTTCGATCGAAATGACGTTGCTCTGGCCGTCATCGTTCGTCTCGTCGCGCGAAGTGGCGACGAGGCCCTTGTCCGCACGCTTCGAGAAGTCCGTCTCGCCGCCTTTCGCCAAGATCGCCGCCTGCCCGACCCAATCCTCGCGCTCGATCCGGCCCGGAAAAGCGAGAAACGCCCCGACCCAACGCACTTCCGACGGCGTCCAGGCGGCGATCTGGTCGAAATGCCAGATACCAAGACCATGCAACCGGCCCTCATTCTGCTTGCCGATGCCGCGGATGCGCTTGAGATCGTCGGCCTTGCCATCGCGCGGAGCCGCAAGTCCCGCCGGCTTCTCGGCCGGGCCATCCACGGGCAGTGCCAACTCGGCAGATTTCGGCATGGCCGTGACCGCAACCCGCGAATTTTCTCCTTTCGCGAGGTTTTCGGCATCGTAGCGCCAGCGCCACCACCATGACGGGAACCGGCCTTCATATCCGAGGTGGCGAAACAGCCAACGGCGATTGCCGGGCGTCAGCGCCGCGATCTGGTCGTAGTGATAGAGACCGAGGGCATTGAGCTTCGCCTCCGTTTCCCTGTCGACGCCATAGATCTTCGTCAGGTCATCCGCCTTGCCGTCGCGGGCAGCGGAGAGGCCCGTGATCG
>DAORNC010000053.1:14595-18311 GCA_035440785.1 Rhabdaerophilum sp.
GAAACAGGTGCGGATTGCGTCGCCGGCTCGACCGCCATTTCCTTCGTCGGCGCGAGGGCAGGTTCGATCCGGATCGCAGCGGCATCTTCTTCTGCTTTGCCCGCGCCTTTCAGCAGCCCTGAAATCACGCAGCCCACAAGGTAGCTCGCGAAAAAAAGCATCGCGACATCAAACCAGTAGCCGAGACTGGTCGGCAGGATTCTCAGCCACGCGACCAAAGCCCCGAAGACAAGCGCGACCAGCCAGGGCACAACCCCGCCCCAGCTGCCTTTCCCTTCGCGGGAGAAGGTAAACCAGCCGACGGCAAGGCCAAGGAGGAGAGCGAGGAGCAGCCAGAACCAGAAAGTCGAAATCAGATACAACATCGCCCGCCCCTTACTTCACGAAGAACTCGATGCGACGATTTTTCGCCTTGTTCTCCGGCGAGTCGTTCGGCGCCACCGGCACGGTCTCGCCGAAGCCGACTGGCTCCAGCCGTGTCGCCATGACACCTGCCCGGACAAGGTAAACACCAACGGTCTCGGCGCGCCGACGTGACAGTTCGGCGTTGCTCTGCGGTGACCCGTCATTGTCGGTATGACCACCGATTTCGATGCGCGCGGTGGTGCAACGCAGCGAGATCACGGCAAGACGATCGAGAATGGCGCGGGAAGCCTCGGAAAGGTCGGCCGATCCGCTCTTGAAACGTACGGTGCGCGTCTTCAGCAGGTTCGTATAAAGTGCCTGACAATCCGGCAGCGAGTCGATCACCGGAGGCAACGGCGCGGTTGAAACATCGAGCTTCCGCTCGAATCCTTGCGGTATGCCCTGAGAGAACCCTTGCGCGACCTGATCGCGGGCGGCATCGAACAGGGCCGCGCCTTTCAGCGCCGCAACGCTGTCCGAGATCGAAAGGCTGGCGCCATCGGCAAGACGCGAGAGCTCCTGCAATCCGGCCTGGACGGCGGCGAGGAATCCTTTCGGCTCACCAAGCCCCTCCTGAAGACGATCCTCAATCCGGTCGCCCTCGAAAAATGCCTTTGCGATGTCGAGCACGCTCGCCCGTGCCTTCGCGTCGGGCACATGCCCGGTCAATGTCAGGGTGTCGCCGCGCCGTTCGGCCTGGAAACGATAGGGCCGGATCACGCGCGACTCGATCTTGAGGTCCGCAAGGGCGAACCCGGCCGGCAACGCGCGCAAATCATTGCGGAAATCTTCTTCGGCCAGCAGGCCTTTCGCGCGCCCGGTCAAGCCCGCACGCCCATCAGCGAGGCTCGCGCGACCGGCCTCGAGCTTGCCAAGTTCGGCAATCAGAAGGGTTGCCGCACCGGCCCAATCGCCCTTCGGCGCGCCATCCGCGATCTGGAGTCGGTCTGCGATGGTCACACCGAGTGCCTTCGCGGCCGCAAGGACCCTTTCCCGTGCATTTTCCGACGGATAGGCACCCGAAAGCGAGAGGCCACCCGCGCCGAGTTCTGCGGAAAAAGCAAACGGCGCGGCGATCGGCGGCAGGATATCACCCTGTGCAAGCCCCTTGGCCAGCGTTGTTCCCGGCGGCAGTTTGCCCAACGCTGCACGGATCTCCCGGTAGCCGTTGAAATCGGCGGCGCGACCGGACAACGAAAGCGCGCTATCCGAAATCGACAATGTTCCCTGACTGAGCCTGACCAGATTGGAGAGCCCGGCCTCGACGAGCGCAGCAAAGGCCGCGGATGCGCCGCGCGCCGCGCGCATTTCATCGACGACCGTCAACCCCGGCTCGGACTTGCGGATCGTCTCGACGATCTTCTGGCGCAAATCACCCGGAGGAACGGCGCCGGCGAGGGTAATTTTCGCGCCGTCCCGAAGCACGGTGAAAGTAAACGGTCTGGCTTCCGGGAGCACCGTCATCGCATCCGCGATCTTGCGCACGCCGAATATGCTTTCCGCCATCGATTGCGCCTTCGCCCGCGCTTCCGGCGAGGGGGCCTCGCCAGTGAGCATACCGTCACGCCCAACAACGAGCACCTTTGCCCAACTCGAACCACCGCCGTTCAGGCCTTCCGCGACGCGCGAGGCCAGATCCTTCTCAACGCTGCCCTGCCGCCAAAGGGCGGCGACAAGCGCGATAGCCGCGAGCGGCAACAATCCCAGGACCCATTTCTTCGGCTGAACCATACGGACCGTTCCCTCGCGATCGCCAACCCGTCACCGCCAGCGGCGCGGAGCGACAATCTCGACATTGGCTAAGGGAAGGTCAAGCCCCCGGAGGGATGGGATTACAGGTACAAAAAGAAAAGGGGAGCCCGAAGGCTCCCCAATCCCTTGATCTTCCGGTCGGCGTGAAACTCACGCCATCCGAAGATTAGAAGTCACGCTGGAAGCGGATGCGGCCGACGAAATCGTCGCGCTTGGTGCCGCCAGCCGAAGTGTTGACAACCGTAGCGGCGCCAGCATCGAACGAGAGCTTACGATAGGCGCCTTCGACACCGATCATGAAGCCAGCGACCGGCATCCAGGCAACCTGGCCGATGATCGCGTAGGTCTTGACCGAGTTGTTGGCACCCGACGGGTTGAAGTTGGCATAGGTACCGCCAACCGAAACCGCGACGGTCGGGGTCGCATAGACCTGCAGGGCACCCATGAGGGCGTAGGAGGTCGTCAGCTTGAGAGCGGTGCCGACAACGGTGGCATCAACCGGGGTAACCGTGAAGGCGCCCATGGTGAACGTGCCGAAGCCGTTGTACGAGACCGAACCCTGCGAGTAACCGGCCGAGAACCAGAGGTTCGAGCCCTTGGTCAGCATGTCGAGGTTGATCTTGGCACCGCCTTCAACCGCGAAGCCGAACTTGGTGTCGACAGCAGCGTTGGCATTGCGGACCTGGAAGGCCGCGCCGGAGAGCTTCAGCGAGCCCCAGGACTGCGTCAGGCCGAGCGAGGCAACGATGTCCGGCATACGGGTACCACCAATGGCGCCGCCCGAGATACCAAGACGGCGCTCACGCGAGTCGTCGATCGCGATGGAGGCCGAGAAGCCGCCGCCGAAGTTGGCGGTGTAACCGATCGAGTTGGTGTACGAGATATCAGAGTGATAACCGACGCCACCCTGGCCCGAGTACATGAAGAACTGGTTCCAGCCATGCTCGAACACCGGGGTCACGCGACCAGCGGTGAGGCCACCGAACTGGATGAACGCGTACTCAAGCGTGGTCGAGTCAGCAGCGTTCTCACGCTGGAAGAACGCACGGACATAGGTACGAAGCAGGCCGTACTCGGTCGCGGTGCGGTGATCGAAGCCAACGTAGCCGCGAGCGCGGAAACGGTTGCCGTTGCCGGTTGTCGAAGATGTAGTCGAGGCGAACGCGGCCGACGATCTTCAGGCACGAGGTGGTGCCCGGAACGACGAAGAAGCCAGCACCGTAGGTCGGGCAGGTCTTCACATATTCGACAGCGGTCGGCTTCTTGACGCCGAGATCGGCAGCCGAGGCACCAGCGACGGCAACGAGGCCGGCGGCGGAACCGAGGAGAAGGCTCTTAACGAGCTTCATGGTGTACCTCCAAAAGATTTCGAGACCAATCGGGAGTTTACGAACTTGGCTTTGGAAACCCTCGGCCGCCTACGCTTTCCCTTCTCACCTGCCGCCTCCCCGGACCCCCCGAAAGAAACGACAAGCTAGCGAGCGGAAACTCCCGTCGCGATTGGCAACATACTCATGGGGATCGGTCGATCAATCACAGAAAGCAGGTTGGAAGGCTTC
>DAORNC010000053.1:18334-18750 GCA_035440785.1 Rhabdaerophilum sp.
TCGACCCCATGTTGCGGATAAGTCACGCCCCACCCTTCCAACCGGGTCAAACTGCGTCAAAATGAATCGCGTTTTAGAGCTTCCTTAAGCTTTGGAGCCCTGTTTTCCCCACCACTCACGGCAGAATCGCTGGCTCCGGCTCAGTTTCCGGGCGCGGGCGCCTTGTCCTTCGATCCGGCGGCATCCTGCGCCTTGCGACGCAAATAGCGCTGAACCGAGACGGGAATCGCCGCGACATAGACCAGCGTCAGAAGGCTCACCGTTTCGAAGGGGTGGGAAACAAGCAGCCAGAGAATCACCACGATGAGGGCGAGAATCGGCAACACATGCTCGCGTGGGACAGGTGAGGCGAATCCCTTGCCCGAGAAGGTCGGGACGCGCGAGACGATCAGCGCGGTCGGGCTCGACCTCGGAGC
>DAORNC010000053.1:18760-20582 GCA_035440785.1 Rhabdaerophilum sp.
GTCCAGATCAGGACAAGAGCGGCCTCGCCGGCGAATTTCGGCACGCCGGCCAGCGTCAGAAGGACGGGCAGCATCACCATCATTGCACCGGCAGGCGCGGGAACGCCGGTCGCGAAAGCCTTCTGCCAAGCCGGACGCTCCGGCCCGTCAATCGTTACGTTGAAGCGCGCGAGGCGCAGCGCCATCGCGAAGGCCAGCAGCAGACAAGCAAGCCAGCCCAGCGTCTTGAGATCCTGAAGCACCCAGAAATAGAGAATCAATGCAGGGGCACATCCGAAGCTGACGAAATCGGCGAGCGAATCGAGTTCCGCACCGAAACGCGACGTTCCCTTGAGGAAGCGCGCGATACGACCGTCGATTCCGTCGAGAACCGCGGCAATGATGATCCCGAGGGCGGCATGGTCCAGCCTCCCTTCGATCGCGAACCGCACCGCCGTCAGGCCAGCGGCCAGCGCGCATAGCGTGACGAGGTTGGGAATGAGCAAGCGCAGCGGGACCGGCCGGAAGCGCCGTTGCGGCGGCGTGGGCTCGGGTTCGAAGGGCGGGAAGATCGGTTCCATGCGCGTGCCCTCGCTCCGTCAACTGACACGGTAGCTGCGCTGGGGCTCCTTCGAACCGAGATCGCACAGTACCGTCTCGCCGCCAATCGCACGCTGTCCCTCTGCGACGAGCGCGCGGGCGCTCTCGGGGAGGTAGATATCGGTGCGCGAGCCGAACCGAATCAGGCCGAACCGTGCGCCCGGCGCGAGTTCCTCGCCTTCACGGACGAAACAGAGAATGCGGCGCGCGATCAGCCCGGCGATCTGCACGCAGGCGATCGGACCGTGGGCAGTCTCCACAACGATCGCATTGCGTTCGTTGTCCTGGCTCGCCTTGTCGAGATCCGCATTCAGGAACAAGCCCGGCGTGTAGACGATTTTCGAGACGCGCCCGCCCACCGGCGTGCGGTTGATGTGAACATCGAACACAGAGAGAAAGATAGAGATCCTCAGGCGCGGCGCATCCCCCATCCCGAGTTCTGCCGGCGGCGGGAAGAAACCGATCTGGCTGACGCGGCCGTCGGCCGGCGAAAGCACCAGTCCCTCGCGCACCGGCGAGACACGCGGCGGATCACGGAAGAAATACGCGACGAACAGCGGCAGGATCCAGAACAGCCATCCTATCGCGGGAATGAGCCAGTGCACGAAAAGTGCGAGGACGATCGCCGCAACGATGAACAGATACCCTTCCGGATGAATCGGGACGATGAACTTGCGGACCGAGGCAACGACGGACATTCGGCAGTCTTCCTGTTGTTCTTGTGCGGTCTCCTGTGCGCTGGCGCACTGCGAAAGACCGTCATCACGTTTCTTTGAGGCCACTGGCTTAGACCAGCGTCAACCCCATCTTCCGGAAGGCACGTTTAATCCCATCGCCGGTCTCGCCGCAAGTAATGCGGCCATTCGGTGGTGGCCGTCCCAGACAAGATCACTTTCAGGCCCGATTTTCACCCTGTTTGCCGGTTTGTCTCTTAACTGCCTTACGACTTTGGTTTAATATGGCTGCAAAATAAGAAAGGAGGAAGCGATGGACTACAATCTGGCCTTCTCTGCAATCGGTTATGGTTCGGTCCGCGTTCTGCGCGAGCGTCGGTTCTCCACTTCCCCCCACTCCCTTCCCGCCCACTGGATCCTCCAGAAATCCGATCCGGTGCAGTTCTGCATCGAAGCGCTTTCGGAAGAGCACCCGGATTTCAGGCGCGGTCCTGGTGACGTTGTCGGTGTAGACCTCGACAATCACCGGCACGTTGACAGGCAGGACGGGAACCGCTGCGTCGGCCGCG
>DAORNC010000054.1:0-4943 GCA_035440785.1 Rhabdaerophilum sp.
GTGAAGGGGGTCCGCCCCTACACCCCGCTCGAGCTGGCCGGGCGCGCGATCTACGTCCGCGAGGGTTGCTATAACTGCCATAGCCAGATGATCCGCCCGCTGCGTGACGAGGTCGAGCGCTACGGCCACTACAGCCTTGCGGCCGAATCGATGTTCGACAAGCCGTTCCAGTGGGGTTCGAAGCGGACGGGTCCGGATCTGGCGCGCGTCGGCGGCAAGTATTCCGACGAATGGCAGCTTCGCCATCTCGTCAATCCGCGCGAGGTGGTGCCGCAGTCGATCATGCCGGGCTACCCCTATCTCGCCAGGGCCGAGCTTGAATTCCGCGATATCGCCAATCACCTGAAGGCCAACCGCATGGGTGGCGTGCCCTACACGGACGACATGATCGCGAACGCGCTCAAGGACATGCGGGCGCAGACCAACCCGGATGATGCCGGGGCGGCCGATCTCGAGAAGCGCTACGGCAAGGTGCAGATCCGCGATTTCGACGGCAATCCGCAGAAGGTCACCGAGGCTGATGCCCTGATCGCCTATCTCCAGGTTCTGGGGACAATGGTGGATTTCAAGGGTTACGACGCCAAGGCCAACTATCGCTGAGGAGGGAAAAATGGGCTCCACCTACGCACTCCTCGCCTCCATCGCGCAACAGCTCGGCGTGGTCTTCTTCATGACCATTTTCGCTGCGGTCGTTGCCTATGCCCTCTGGCCGAAGAACCGCGAAAAGTTCGACGCGGCCGCCCATATGCCTCTGAAGGAGGATTGATCCGATGGCCGGAAACACCGAAGAAAAAGATGTCATTACCGGTCGCACGACGACCGGCCACGAATGGGATGGCATCAAGGAGCTGAACACGCCCTTGCCGCGCTGGTGGCTGAACGTGTTCTACGCGACGATCCTGTGGTCGATCGCCTACTACGTCGTCTACCCAGCCTGGCCTGGGATCACGTCCTATACCAAGGGCATGTTCGGCTATTCCTCGCGCGCCGAGGTTGCTGTCGAACTCGATGCTCTCAAGGCCAAGCGCGCGGCTGCTGCGGCGGACCTCGCCAAGGTCGAGTTGGCGGCGATCAAGGCTGATCCGAAGCTGCTCAACCTTGCACTCGCGCAGGGTAAGGCGGCCTTCGGCGACAACTGCGCGCCCTGCCACGGCATCGGCGGTGCAGGGTCGAAGGGCTACCCCAACCTCAACGACGACGATTGGCTCTGGGGCGGTTCGCTGGAGGACATCCACACCACGCTCAAACATGGCGTCCGCTCAACGAACGACGATAACACCCGGATTTCGGCGATGCCGGCCTTCGGGCGTGACGGCATCCTGAAGAAGGATGAGATTCGCACGGTCGCCAACTATGTCGTATCGCTATCGGGCGGACAGGCGGAGGCCGGGTTCGACAAGGCGACGGGCGCCAAGCTCTTCGCCGACAATTGCGCCTCGTGCCACGGTGATCAGGGCAAGGGCAACAAGGATCTCGGCGCGCCGAACCTGACCGACGCCATCACGCTTTACGGCAACAAGCTCGACGATATCGTCGAGACTGTGACGAACAGCCGCGCCGGACTGATGCCGGCTTGGGCGAACCGTCTTGATCCGGTGACGGTCAAGTCGCTTGCCGTTTACGTGCATTCGCTCGGCGGCGGCAAGTAACCCTGGTCATCGCGTCGGCCTGACCTTGAGTCCGGCCGGCGTTTTTCGCCAAACCCCTTCGGGCATTTGAGCCCGGAACGGCAATGAAGGCGCATCCTATGTCCTCGACCGACGAAGCCGAAATCCCGCTCTACGCTGCGGCCAAGAAAGTCTACCCGCAGTCCGTGAAGGGTCTTTACCGCTCTATCAAATGGGCGGTGCTCGCGGTGTGCCTCGGAGTTTACTACTTCCTGCCGTTCGTGCGCTGGGATCGAGGACCGAACCTGCCGGACCAGGCGGTTCTGGTGGATCTCGCCAATCGGCGTTTTTATTTTTTTCCGATCGAGATCTGGCCGCAGGAAGTTTATTACTTCACTGGTCTTCTCGTCATCGCGGCGATGGTGCTGTTCCTTATGAACGCCATCGCGGGTCGTATCTGGTGTGGCTATCTCTGCCCGCAAACCGTCTGGACCGATCTGTTTCTCGCCGTCGAACGCTTCGTCGAAGGCGACCGGCGCGACCGGATCAAGATGGACGAGGGCAAGTGGGGGCCGGCAGTGCTGGCCAAGAAGGCGACCAAGCATTTCATCTGGCTGATGATTGCTTGGTGGACCGGCGGCGCCTGGGTGCTCTATTTTGCCGATGCGCCGACCTTGGTGAAAGAACTCGCGTTTGGCACGGCGCCGCTGACAGCCTACGTCTGGATCGGCATCCTGACCTTTACCACCTACACCCTTGCCGGCATCATGCGCGAGCAGGTCTGCACCTACATGTGCCCCTGGCCGCGCATCCAGGCGGCTCTGACCGACGACGAAGCGCTCAACGTCACTTATCGTTATGATCGGGGCGAGCCGCGCGTCTCGCTGAAGGAAGCGACGAAGCTCCGGGCCGCAGGCGCTCCGGCCGGCGACTGCATCGATTGTTCGCAATGCGTTGCCGTTTGCCCCACGGGCATCGACATCCGCCACGGCGCACAGCTCGAATGCATCCAGTGTGGGCTCTGCATGGATGCCTGCGACAACGTAATGACCAAGGTCGGGCGGCCGACGGGCCTTATCGCTTACGATACGGACAACAACGTCAAGGCGCGCATCGGAGGTCAGCCGGAGAAACCGTTCCATCCGGTCCGGCCGCGCACGATGATCTACGCCGCGATGATCTCAGTCGTCGGCGGGGCGATGCTGTTCCAGCTCGCAACGCGTTCAACCGCCGGCATAAGCCTGATCCATGACCGTTCGCCGCTGTACGTCACGCTGGCCGACGGCTCGGTCCGGAATGCTTATACGATCCGCCTGATCAATAAGCGTCCGGATGACCGCCCGTTCGCACTGACAGCCGATGGCCCGCTCGGCTTGAAGCTGGAACTCGTCAATGTCACGGCCACATCCGACTGGCGGCCGATCGTGACAGTTCCGCCCGATGCGACGCGCGAGGTTCGCCTGCTTGTGACGGTGCCCAAGGGTAACATCAAGGGCAAGAGCGAGCCGATCACCATCAAGGCTTCCGATCTCTTCGCCGGAGAACACGTCATTGCGAAGGATCATTTCTTCGGTCCTGAATAAGAGGCAGGAAGAGGCATGCCGTCTGGTGCGGTCTGTCTTCGCCGGGTAAGATGATGAGCTGCTGTGGAGCCTTTGTGATGCCAGTCGAACTTCGGAGCGCGACCCCGCCTCTTCCGGAAAAGCGGGGCCTGACAGGGCGACACGTCTTGTTCGCGATGATCGCGTTCTTCGCGGTGATCGGCGCGGTCAACGCCGTCATGATCTACCTCGCCATCCATACGATGCCGGGAACGACCGTGAAGAGCGCCTACGAGTCGAGCCAGACCTTCAATCGGGGTCTCGAGGCCATTGCGGCGCAGGATCGGCTCGGTTGGCAAGTGGATGTCGCGACGACAGGCCTCCACTCCAACGCGCCCCTCAACGTCCATATCCGCGACCGCAACGGCGAGGCGATTTCCGGGCTTGAGGTGCAGGTTCGCGTCGAGCGACCGACCGATGCTCGGCTCGACCGCAAGTTGAAACTTGTCGAAACCGGCGGAGGGCGTTACGCCACCGCCCTACCGGAACTGGCTGCGGGGCAATGGATCCTGATCGTCGAGATTTACCGGAGTGACAGCCGACAGTTCGTTTCCGAGCGGCGAATCGTGCTGCGGGACTGAGTGCCCGATTCCGAGGTGTCGTGATGGCCGAGACACGCGACTTTTCCGTTTTTGTCCGCGATGGCGATGGCGGCCGCGCTGCTATGGATCTCGCCGTGGAAGGCATCCATTGCGCCGCCTGCATGCGGGCCATCGAAAAAGGGCTCTCGAAAGAGCCGGGCGTTGCCGGCGCGCGCGTCAACCTCGCCAATCGCCGCGTGACGGTCGAGTGGGACAGGGACAAGTCGAGCGCCGAGCGTATTCTCGATCGCATGGATGCTATCGGTTACAAGGCTTATCCCTTCTCGAACGACAGGGCGGAGAGCGAGGAGAAGCGCGAGGAAAAGCATCTTCTGATCTGCCTCGGCGTGGCGGGTTTTGCCGCCATGAACATCATGTTGCTCTCGGTTTCTGTCTGGGCCGGCAACCTCTCGGATATCACGCCGGAGACGCGCGATTTCTTCCATTGGCTCTCGGCGCTGATCGCCATCCCGGCTGCGCTTTATTCGGGTCAACCGTTCTTCCGCTCCGCGCTGAAGGCGCTGCGGGCAGGCGCGGTGAACATGGATGTGCCGATCTCGCTCGGTGTTATTCTGGCGCTCGGCATGTCAGTCGTCGAGACGTTGAACCATGCCGAACACGCCTATTTCGATTCGGCAGTGATGCTGCTCTTCTTCCTGCTTGTCGGGCGGTATCTCGAACGTTCGATGCGCCGACGCACGCGCGCCGTCGCGGCCAATCTCGCGGCGCTCAAGGGCGAGACGGCAGTCAAGTTTGTCTCCGAAACCGAGATCTGCACCGTGCCGATCGCCGCCCTTCAGAGTGGAGATCTCGTGCTCGTGCGCCCCGGCGAACGCATCACGGTTGATGGCGCGGTCATCGAGGGGCGCAGCGAGATCGATGCGAGCCTCGTCACGGGCGAGACGCGTCCGGTCAATGCGTCGCAGGGAACTGATGTCTATGCGGGCACGATGAACCTTTCCGGCACGCTCAAGATTCGTGTGCGGGCGGCGGACGAAGGCACGCTTCTTTCGGAGGTGCAGAATCTCCTCGACCGCGCCACCGAGGTGCGCTCGGCCTATGTGCAGCTGGCGGACCGCGTTGCGCGTCTCTATGCGCCGATGGTGCATCTGACCGCAGCGCTGACGTTCGCGGGCTGGATGCTATATGGCGTG
>DAORNC010000054.1:4953-5683 GCA_035440785.1 Rhabdaerophilum sp.
CTCGCTTATCATCGCCATAACCGTTCTCATCATCACCTGCCCCTGTGCGCTTGGCCTCGCGATTCCCGCCGTGCAGGTGGTGGCCTCCGGCGCCTTGTTCCGCAATCAGATCCTCCTCAATTCCGGCGATGCGCTGGAGCGTTTTGCCGCTGTCGATACGGTTGTCTTCGACAAGACCGGCACCCTGACGCTGCCGGAAGCCAGCATTCTCAACGAGAACGAGATCGATCCGCGCCTTGTGGCGCTCGCGGGGCGGCTCGCGCTGGCGAGCAAGCATCCGCTTGCTGCAGCGCTGGTGCGCGCGACCGGCGCCCGCGAGCCGCTGGCGGAAACGAGCGAGCGGCCCGGCATCGGCGTTTCGGCCATGCTTGACGGCCAGCCCGTGTTCCTTGGCAAGCCCGAAGCTGCCGGTCTCGGTTTCGAGGCAGGGCGGATCGCGCTTGCTAATCCGTCCGCTTCGTTGATCGCCGTGAAACACGGCGATCTCGGTGCGGTGCTGGCGATCGGGCAGGCCCTGCGGCCCGACGTTGCCGGGGTCGTCGCCGCCCTCCGCGAACGTGGCATCCACCCGATCATTCTCTCCGGGGATCACGAGGCCGCCGTGCGAGCAGTGGCCGATGAACTCGGGATCGAAATCTGGGTGGCAGCCTGCAGGCCGCAGGACAAGATCGCCTATCTCGAACGTCTGCGTGCCGAGGGCCGCAAAGTGATGATGGTGGGCGACGGGCTC
>DAORNC010000054.1:5693-6768 GCA_035440785.1 Rhabdaerophilum sp.
ATGCACCGGCGCTCGCCGCCGCGCATGTCTCGATGTCGCCGATCGAGGCGACGCATCTTGCACAGGCCGAGGCCGATGCGCTGTTCATCGGCGCGCGTCTGATGCCGGTGGTCACGGCGATTGGTATCGGCACGCGCGCGCATCGCCTGATGATCCAGAACCTCTGGATGGCGATCCTCTACAACTTTTTTGCGGTGCCGCTGGCAATTGCAGGCTATGCTACGCCGCTGATCGCGGCGCTGGCGATGTCCGGCTCGTCGATCATCGTGACCTTGAACGCCCTGAGGGCAGGGAAGGCCGCATGAACATTCTCGTGATTCTCGTTCCCTTGGCGCTTGCTCTCGGCCTGACTGGCCTTGCGGCCTTTGTCTGGTCGATGAAATCCGGTCAGTTCGACGATCTGGAGGGTGCGGCCCACCGGGTTCTCGACGACGACGATCTGCCTGCGCGCTGAAAGAAAACTCTGCATGGCGTTGCCGCCTGGCTCCCAAGCCGGGTTTTCGGCGTTATGGTCATGCTGCCGCCTGATTTGGCGGTTTGGACAGCGTTCCCGTTTCAGCCAAATCATTCGTCCGCAGGATTTCTCCCGCCGTGCTCGCGATTTTTCAACGCCCCGTCCGCCTTGCCGCCGTTGCCGTCGCTGCCCTGTTCGCCGCGTCGGTCCTTGTCCTTGCCCAACCTTCCAAGGAAACGCGCGAACAGATCGAGGCCGGCCGGCTGGAGATCGGGCAGATCGAGGCGGCACTTCAGCGCGAGACGCTCAATGATGCCCGCCTTGCCGAACTGAGAGCCCGCATCGAGCCGATCATCGGGGCCATCGAGGCGATCATCCAGCGCGAGCAGCCGCGGGCTGACGAGATCAAGGCCCGGATCGACAAGCTCGGCCCCGCGCCGGAGCCCGGCAAGGGGACGGCCGAGGGCGAAGATGTCGCCAAGGATCGCGCCGAACAGCAGAAGAACTGGAAGGAGGCCGACGATACGCTCCGCCTCGCCCGCGCGCTGTCCCTGCGGGCCGAACAGGCGAAGGAGGCGATCGCCAACCGGCGACTCCAGAACTTCACCCGCGAGATCCTGA
>DAORNC010000054.1:6778-8870 GCA_035440785.1 Rhabdaerophilum sp.
GCGGGGCGAATCGATCGCCTCGCCGGTGCTCTGGCTGAACGTGGTCAAGGGCGCGCCCTCCGATCTGCGTGCCCTGAACTTCGTGGCCGGACAGTGGGGCGAGGCAGTCCTCAACAATCTCGACTGGTACGAGGTGGTCCTGATCGTCGCGTTGGCGGCGGCAATGTCCTTCGGTTGGCCGCGCGCGCGCCGCTGGGTGCTCTCAGGATCACTCAGCAAGAAGCCCGTGGACGAGGACGGCGAGGTCTATGAGGTCCCCCGGCTCTCGAAGGCGCTGATCGCGATCCGCCTGGTGGTGCTGGCGGCCGCGCTGCCGGTGGGATTCCTGTTGATCCTCCAGCTCATGCTCGAATTCTTCGGGCTGGTGCCGCAGCGGGTGGAGCCGATCCTCGACAGTATCTTTTCCGCGCTGGCGCTGGTGGTTGCCGTCAGCGGGCTCGGCCTCGGCGTGCTCGCGCCGAATACAGGCTATCGCCGCCTGCTCGACATTCAGGACCGGATCGCGCGCGAGTTCTGGCATCTGCTGCGGGCGCTCGCGCTTCTCTCCGGAGCGGGCCTGATTGTGGAGGCGATCTACAAGGCCATCGTTGCCACGCTTCCGCTGACGGTGGCGACCAAGGGTGTGATCGCGGTGCTCGCGGCCTTCCTCATCATGCGGGCCATGCATCGGGCTTTCTTTGTCGGCACGGAGAGCGAGAAACCCGCTACGCCTGCCGCGTCATGGCTCGCGCCTGTCCGAATCGGAGCTTGGGGCATCGCGGTTTTCATCTTCGCCGCCGCGCTGATGGGCTATGTGTCGCTTGCCGACTTCCTCGTCGGACAGGTGCTCTGGATCGCGGTTCTGGGTCTCGCTTCCGCCCTCCTTCTGACGCTGATCGACGAATTCCTGGGGGTCGGGCTGTCGGCGGGCGGTGCCTTCGGCAGCCGGGTGCACCGGGTTACCGGTATCAAACGCAGTTCGCTCGATCAGATCGGGGTGCTGGGCCAGGGGTTCGCACATCTCCTGCTCTACATCGTCCTCACTTTCATGGTGCTGGCGCCCTGGGGCGTCGATTCCTCCAACCTGCTGGGCTCGGCGAGGGCTGCCTTCTTCGGCTTCCAGGTCGGTGGCGTCACGATCTCCATCTCGACCATCGCGTTGGCGCTCGGCCTTTTCGCCATCGGTTTCTTCATCACGCGAGCGATACAGAACTGGCTGGAGACACGGTATCTGCCACGCACCTCGCTCGATATCGGCTTGCAGAACTCGATCCGCACGATTTTCGGCTATATCGGCACGATCATCGCGGCAATGGCGGCGCTGGCGCAGCTCGGGCTCAGCCTCGAGAAGCTGGCGATTGTTGCCGGCGCCCTCTCCGTCGGCATCGGTTTCGGGCTGAAATCCATCGTCGAGAATTTCGTATCCGGCCTGATCCTGCTCTGGGAACGACCGATTCGCGTTGGCGATTATGTCGTCGTGGGTGACGAGCAGGGGCAGGTGAAGCGGATCAACGTGCGCTCGACCGAAATCCAGACCTTCGATCGAGCAAGTCTCATCATTCCGAATTCCGAATTCATTTCGGGGCGCGTGAAGAACTGGATGCATGCCGACCGCATGGCCAGGATCATGATCCCGATCAATGTCGCCTATAATTCCGATCCCCGGCAGGTCGAGGTCTTGCTGAAGGAGGCGGCACTCTCGCATCGTGAGGTGATGAGCGATCCCGCGCCGATCGTGCTGTTCAAGAACCTCGGTGAATCCGGGCTCGATTTCGAACTCTATTGCTATGTCGACGTCGACGCGCGCGGCGCAACGCGATCCGAACTGCTGTTCGACATCTTCCAGCGGCTCAACGAAGCGAAGATCGAGATCCCTTACCCCACGCGTCGGCTCGAAATTGCACAGGCCCCGGGCGAAGCCTTCAATTTCGGCGGGATCGTGCGGGAAAAATGATCATGAAGGCGAAAACGATCGTCGGTCTTGCGGTTGGCTTCCTTCTCGCCGGGTGCGCGGCCGAGCCCCCGCCGCCGCGACCGGCTTTCTATCAGGACCTGGCAGCTGGCGGGCAGCTCGACGCGGTCTCGGCGCTTTCGATCATCAATGACTATCGTC
>DAORNC010000054.1:8880-20499 GCA_035440785.1 Rhabdaerophilum sp.
GGTGAAGCCCAGGATACGACCGAGCATAATCTCCGTCGCGCGAACGGGCTTGGTGCCTTGATCTGGGATGCGGGGCTGGCGGCAGAGGCCGAGCGCGAGGCTCGGCGCCATGCCGAGGCGGACGGGCTGCTGACGAGCGGCACGAGGGAAAGGCAGGCTGCGGCCAGAAGCTCGATCCGCCGCAGCGTTTCCGGCGGGTATCACAGCTTCGCCGATGCGTTTTCCGGCTGGCGGGGGTCGCCCGCCCACGATGCCGTTCTGCGCGAGCCGCAGGGCGAGGCTATCGGTATCGCCGCCGTGGCGCGGCCGGGCTCTCGTCACCGGGTCTACTGGGTGGTGCTGGTGCGCCGGCGCTAGAACAGGTTACTTCGCGGGCGGAAGCGGGGGTGCCTCGCGGACCAGCAGGATCGAGACGCGGCGGTTTGGCGCGAGGAACGGATCATCCGGGAACACCGGCATCGTGTCGGCGCGGCCGATGATCGATTCGAAGCGATCGTCCGGGACGCCGTTGTTGGAGAGAATATCGCGCACGGCGACGGAACGCTCTGACGACAGTTTCCAACCGGCGCCGCGTTCGGTCGATGCGCCGCGAACTGAACTCGTGTGACCGGTAATGCGGATGCGGTTCGGCATCCGGCGCAGGGTGGGAGAAATGGCTGCCAGCACCTTGCGTGTGCGCTCGTAGGGTTGAGCGGAGCCTTCGGGGAACATCGAACGTCCGTCCTGATCGACGATCTGGATGTCGAGTCCTTCCTTGGTTTCCTCGACGACGACGTTGCGCGAGACTTCTGCGATTTCCGGAAGCTCCTGAAGCGCCTGGCGCAGCGAGGCGGCCGCGGTGGTGAACGCCCGATCTGCCTGGAAGGTGCCCTCGCCCTTCGTGTCCTGCTGAATATCCTTCTTGGGAATGCCGAGCGTGCCGGCGACATCCGGCGTCACCTTCTCGACGTTCTCCAGCTTGCGACGCGGCGCGATGCCGTTGATGTCGATCATGCCGGATGTACGGGTATGGCGCTGGTTGCCGAAAGCCTCCCGCATTGAACCCGCGACCAGCGCGATTTCCTGCGTCTTCGGCTGCGAGAAGGCGACCAGCATCACGAAATACGAGAGGAGCAGGCCCATTAGGTCCGCGAAGGTGACGAACCAGCCGTGCCCGCCCGAATGCGCCGCGCCCTTCTTCCGTGCCATTGCCTTACTCCGTTACTCTCGTCTCAATGACAGGGGCCGATCAGGCGGCCTCGGCCTCCGCGAAGTGCGCCTTGTGATGGTCGGGCAGATAGGAGAGCAGCATCTCGCGGATGATGCCCGGGCTCTTCGCCTGGCGGATCTGCAGGACGCCGTCGATGATCAGCGAGCGGGAAATATCCTCTTCCTCAAGCTTGAGATGCAGCTTGTCCGCGATCGGCAGGCAGAAGAGGTTCGCGACCAGCGCGCCGTAGAGCGTGGCGAGAAGCGCCGTGGCCATGAAGGGGCCGAGCTTCGAGGGATCGGACATGTTGGCAAACATGCCGACCATGCCGAGCAGCGTGCCGATCATGCCCCAGGCCGGCGCGCAATCGCCGATCGCGCGATAGATCTTCTGGCCTTCGTCGAGATGGCCGAGGAAGGTGTCCCGGTCTTTTTCCATCGCATTCTGGATGAATTCGGCATCGTAGCCATCGACGACATAGCGCAGGCCCTGCGCGAGGAAGGGGTCGTCCACCTTGTGATTTTCCAGCGCCATCGGGCCGGACTTGCGCATGATCTCGGCGATCTTGGTGATTTCCTCGATCAGCGCGCGAGGGTCGAGCGGGCGCATCTGAAGTGCGAAGCGCATCCCCATCGGCAGGCCGTGCAGCATGGTCGAGAAGGGGAAGCGGATCATTGTCGAGGCGAACACGCCGCCGCCGATGACGATGGCCGCGTGCTCCGAGAGGTAGATACTCACATGGCCGTCCATCATCATCAGAATGATGACGGTCGCGACACCCAGAACGGTTCCGACGATGGTCGATATATCCATGTGATCAAGTCCTTCGGTCGCACGGGTGTGCGCCGCGCGATATGCGGGCCCCGAACGAACGTTAGGCGCACGAGATAAAGGAAGGGTTAAGCCTAACGGAACCCCACTCAGTTCCCGTTCATTTCTGCTCTCACATATGCCACGTTGAAATCGGCCCTTGAAGGATGAGCGATGTCGCTTCCCCGTCTCTACCTGCGCGTTCTCACCCTGCTCGGCCCCGAGACACGCCTTGCCTTCGTGCTCGTTCTGGCCAATCTCGCGCTTGCCGTTGCCCTGTTCGCGGAACCCTATCTTTTCGGTCGAATCATCAATCTGCTGACCGGGGCGGGCGGTGGCGGCAAGCCGGCTGTCGAACAGCTCCTTCCCCTGATCGGGCTATGGCTCGGTTTCGGCCTTGTCACCATTATCGGCGGGGTCACCGTGGCGCTTCATGCCGATCGGCTCGCCCATCGCCAGCGCCTCGCCGTGATGAGCCGCTATTTCGAACATGTGCTGACCCTGCCCCTGTCTTTCCATACGAGCACGCATTCGGGCCGCACGCTGAAGGTGATGCTCGATGGTTCGAGCGCGATGTTCTGGCTCTGGCTCGGCTTCCTGCGCGAACATTTCTCGGCCATCGTCTCGTTGGTGGTGCTGCTGCCGTTCACGCTCTTCATCAACTGGCGGCTCGGCCTCCTGCTCGTGGCGCTGGTGGCCGTCTTCGCGGTCTTCACGGTGCTTGTGCTGCGTAAGACCGAGGAAAAGCAAGGCGCTGTCGAGACGCATCACTCGACGCTGGCCGAACATGCTTCGGATGCGATCGGCAACATTCCGGTCATCCAGAGCTTCACGCGCGTGCAGGCGGAGCTGCAGGGCCTCCGCCACATCATCGATCGGGTGCTTGCGGCGCAGATACCTGTGCTTTCGTGGTGGGCACTGGTCTCTGTCGCGACCCGCGCGGCCTCGACCCTAACCGTCACCGCGATCTTCCTGCTTGGCACCTGGCTGCATTATCGCGATCTCGCGACCATCGGCGATATCGTCACCTTCATGGGTTACGCGACATTGTTGATCGGTAAGCTTGAAGCGGCGGTGGGCTTCGTGAATTCGATCTTCATGCAGGCGCCGAAGCTGGCCGAGTTCTTCGAGGTGCTGGACACGACGCCGCAGGTCCATGACCGGGCTAGCGCGCTCGACGCCGGCACGCTGCAAGGCGAGGTCGCCTTCGATAACGTCTCTTTCTCCTATGACGGCAAACGCACGGCCATCGCCGATCTCACCTTCATGGCGCCCAAGGGCAAGGTTGTCGCGCTTGTTGGTGCGACAGGGTCGGGCAAATCGACGACGCTCGGGCTCTTGCACCGCGCGTTCGATCCGCAATCGGGGCGCATCCTGATCGACGGTACCGATATCCGTGATTTCACGCTGCAATCACTCCGGCGGAACATCGCGGTGGTGTTTCAGGAGCCGATGCTCTTCGCCCGCACCATCCGCGAGAATCTCCAAGTCGGCCGCGCGGATGCCAGCGAAGCGGAGATGATGGATGCGCTCGAACGGGCGCAGGCGCTCGAATTCATCGGCCGGCAGACGAGCGGGCTCGACACCATCGTCGGCGAACGCGGGCGTTCGCTGTCGGGTGGCGAGCGCCAGCGGCTCTCCATCGCGCGGGCGCTGCTCAAGAACCCGCCGATCCTGATCCTCGACGAGGCGACCTCGGCGCTTGATGCCACCACCGAGCGCAAGCTGCAGCTCGCGCTCGAAGAGGTTATGAAGAACCGGACGACCTTCGTGATCGCGCACCGGCTTGCAACCATCCGAAACGCGGATCTCATCCTCGTGCTCGATCAGGGGCACATCGTCGAGAGCGGGAAGTTCGAGGAACTGGTCGCGCAAGGCGGGCGGTTCGCAAAACTCGCCGCGGCGCAATTCATGGCTGGCGCGGAGCAAGCAGCGGCCGTGAATTGAATCGTCGAGGCAAGGTCAGGCGGCTTCCTCCCGCAGGAAGTCGAGCACGTGCTGCTCCGGTACGCCCTTGGCGATAAAGCTCGTGCCGATGCCGCGCGAGAGGATGAAATTCAGCGCGCCGCGGCTGACCTTCTTGTCCTGCCGGATGGCTTCGAGAATGGCCTCCGGCGTGCCCGTTCCGCCTGGCACATCCTGAAGGCGCGTCGGCAGACCGACCTCCTGCAGATGGGCGGCGACCCGGCTCGGAACTTCCTGCGCGCAGAGCCCCAGCTTCTGGGAAAACCGGTGCGCCATCGCCATGCCGATGGCGACGCCCTCGCCGTGGACGAGACGCGCGCCGTCGTATTCCACCAAGGCTTCGAGCGCGTGGCCGAAGGTATGGCCGAGGTTGAGGAGCGCGCGGTCGCCTGTTTCGGTTTCATCGCGCGCCACGATCGCTGCCTTGGCGCCGCAGGAAATCGCGATCGCCTCCTCCCGCTCCGGCCCGCCGGCGAAGATACCGCGCCAAGCGCCTTTCTCCAGCCATGCGAAGAAATCCGGCCTATCGATCAGCCCGTATTTCGCGACTTCCGCGTAGCCGGCGCGGAATTCGCGCGGCGGCAGGGTATCGAGGATGCCGGTGTCAGCGAGCACCAGACCTGGTTGATGGAAGGCGCCGACGAGATTCTTGCCAAAGGGCGAGTTGATGCCGGTCTTGCCGCCAACACTCGAATCGACCTGCGCCAGCAGCGAGGTCGGCACCTGGACGAATTTCATCCCACGCCGGGCAACAGCCGCTGCAAACCCTGCGAGATCGCCGATCACGCCGCCGCCGAGGGCCACCACGGCATCACCACGTTCGAGCCGGTTGGCAAGAATTGCCTCGACGGTCTTTTCGAGGAAGGGCCAGCTCTTGGTCTTCTCTCCGGCCGGCAGGACAAGCGTCGCGAACCCGAGCCCGGCTGCAGCGAGCGAGGTCTCGAGCGATTTGAGATGGTGCTCGGCGAGGTTGACGTCGGTGACGATCAAGCAGGCGCGGGCGCGTGTCGCCGCGCCGATCGCCGCGCCGGCGGCAGGCAGAAGATCGCGTCCGATCAGGATGTCGTAAGCCCTTTCGCCCAGTTCAACCCGGACATGGCGCGAGGCATGCGTGTGCGCGTTGTCTGGGGTGGTCATGGCGTCGTCTCCGTGAGGTTGGGGTCAGCCTTCGTTTCGAGCGCGGCGAGGAGCGCATCTATGGCGGCCTGCACCATGGTTTCGTGCGGGACTTCCTGGCTCAGGATCGAGGCATCGGCCTCGGCGTAGACGGGGTAGCGCACTTCGATCAGCCGACGCATCGTGCCCTCTGGATCCTCGCCCTGAAGAAGCGGGCGGTTCTGCCGACGCTGGACGCGGCGCATCAGCACCGGCAATTCGGCGTTGAGCCAGAGCGAAGTCCCCTTCTCGCGGATGCGGGCGCGGGTTTCGGCATCCATGAACGCGCCACCACCGGTGGCGATCACCTGCTGCTTCTCTCCGAGCAGACGGGCGATGACCTTGCGCTCGCCCGAACGGAATTCGGCCTCGCCGAGCGTGGCGAAAATTTCGGGAATGGTCATGCGCGCCGATTCCTCGATGGCGTGATCGCTGTCGACGAAGTGCAATCCGAGACGCTGCGCGAGGCGACGGCCGACGGCGGTCTTGCCCGCCCCCATGAGACCGACCAGCACGACATGCCGACCGGCAAGGCGCTTGACCAGAAGCGCGGCCGAATCCGGTGTGTTGGTCGAGACTTGGGGCGGGCTCGCAGGCGTGTCGGTCATTCGGGGTCCGTCCGGAAAATTCCGTCGCAACCTAATGCAAAATCCCGCGCAAATTTCTACCGCCATGTTCGAGGAACGGTCCGCGACGGACGAATTGCCGAGGCTTGCAATGCCCGAACACCGGCAACATAAAGGGAAGGAAGCGTCCGGCAGGGGCTGGACGCCAGGGCGATGTAACCGAACGATGCTGTTTCTGGGGCGAATTCTTCTGACGATCGCCGTTCTCGCCGGGCTCGCCTATGGCGCGCTCTACGCGCTGACGACATTCGTTGTGCCTGAGCAGCGTGACATCGTGATCACGATCCCGATGCCGAAATCGCCCTCCTGAGCGATGAGCGAGCGGGCCCTGCGCGCGTTTCTGGCGATGGCGGCGGCCGAGAAGGGTGCCGCCCGCAACACGCTTGACGCCTATCGCCGCGACCTCGACGACTATATTGCGCTACTCGGCGCACAGGGATCGTCGGTCGAGCAGGCCTCGGTCGCCGATATTCGCGGTTATCTCCAGTCGCTCTCGGAGGCGGGATACAAGCCGGCGACTATCGCTCGGCGGCTGTCCGCGCTGCGCCAGTTCCACGGGTTCCTCTATGCGGAGGGTTTCCGTGCCGACGATCCGAGCGTGACGCTTCAAAGTCCGCGCAAGGGCGCGAGCCTGCCGAAAGTGTTGCGCGTCGAGGATGTCGACAGGCTACTGGCCGTCGTTCAGCGTGAGGTGGCGGATGCACGCGGCTCGGTCCGCAAGGAACTCGCGTCGCTGCGTCTCGCGGCGCTCGTCGAACTCCTCTATGCGACGGGCCTGCGTGTTTCTGAGCTGGTGGCCCTGCCGGCGCAGGGTTTCGCTGCCGCGAGGAATGGCATTCTCGTGCGCGGCAAGGGTGGCAAGGAACGTCTGGTGCTGCTGACGGAGGCGGCGAAACGGGCGGTTCGCGCCTTTCGCGAAGCACTCGACGCATCGGGACAACACAAGGGATCGCGGTTCCTGTTTCCGGCAGAGAGCGAGCTGGGGCATCTGCCGCGGCAGGTCTTCGCGCGAGATCTCAAACGTCTGGCGGGTGCTGCCGGCATCAAGGCCAATGCCTTGTCACCCCACGTGTTGCGCCATGCCTTCGCGACGCATCTTCTTCAGAACGGCGCAGATCTGCGTATCGTCCAGCAGTTGCTCGGGCACGCCGATATCGCGACGACGCAGATCTACACCCATGTGCTCGACGAGCGTGCTCGGGCGATGGTGCGCGATCTCCACCCTCTCAATGACAGCGATTGAACGCCGATCCGGGACGCCTGCAGGAGCCATTCAGCCATCGGCAGGTTGCGCCGCAACGCAGGGGGGTGTATCTGCCCCCGCGGAACGGTTCATCGGCTTGCGGGCGTTTTCATGCCCGCCGGCCCAACCCCAGATGGCTCATGCGCGCATATCTCGATTTCGAAAAGCCGGTCGCTGAACTCGAAGCCAAGATCGCCGAACTGCGTGCCTTGGCCGAAAGGGATGGCGCGGCCGCCATCGGTGACGAGATCGGCAAGCTCGAAGGCAAGGCCGAGAACGCGTTGCGCGAACTCTATCAGAATCTGACGCCGTGGCAGAAGACGCAGGTGGCGCGCCACCCCGAGCGTCCACATTGCCTTGACTATATCGAGGATCTCATCACCGAGTTCACGCCGCTTGCCGGTGACCGCGTGTTCGGCGAGGATGCGGCCGTGGTCGCGGGGTTTGGCCGGTTCCGCGGCCAGTCCGTGTGCGTGATCGGGCAGGAAAAGGGTTCGGACACCGAGAGCCGCCTCAAGCACAACTTCGGCATGGCGCGCCCCGAGGGTTATCGCAAGGCGCAGCGCGTGATGGAACTCGCGGATCGCTTCGGCCTGCCGGTTATTACACTCGTCGATACGGCGGGCGCCTATCCCGGCATCGGTGCGGAGGAGCGCGGGCAGGCCGAAGCGATTGCCCGCTCGACCGATGCCTGCCTTGCCCTCGGCGTCCCGAATGTGGCGGTCATTCTCGGTGAGGGAGGATCGGGCGGTGCCATCGCAATCGCCACGGCCAACCGCGTGCTGATGCTCGAACATGCGATCTACAGCGTGATTTCACCCGAGGCGGCGGCGTCGATCCTCTGGCGCGATTCGCAGCGGGCGCAGGAAGCCGCAACGACGATGAAGATCACCGCGCAGGATCTGATGCGGATGAACGTGATCGACGTCATTGTCAGCGAACCGATCGGCGGCGCGCATCGCGCGCCCAAGCAGGCGATCGACTCAGTCGGGGCAGCGATCGATCGCGCGCTCGGCGATCTCGCTGGAATGCCCGAGGAGGCCTTGCGACATGCGCGGGCGGAGAAGTTCCTCGCCATTGGCCGCAAGCTCTGAACTTGTGCCACCGCAAGGCAGGCAGAGCGGGATTGAGTTAACGTAATCTTGATCCTATCTTCACGTTTCATGGCATGACGTGCGGCTTTGGTTTAGGGTAATGGCCTTATTTCCGCCGGTCTTCTGGTCGAAGGCGGCGCAGCGTCGAAGCGGGAAGTCTTTCGTGCAAAGGGTTCCCCAGGGGAATGGTATGAAACCGGCTGGTCTTGAGTTTTTTGGTCGTCGGGCGCTCGGGCTTGCCGCACTCGCTTCGATGGCCTTTCTCGCCGGTTGCGAGCAGGACGGTCGCCTGTCGAACAATTCCCGCCATTACGTGCCGATTTCCGCGCAAATGGAAGCGCTGATGGCTGAAAAGGGCATGAACTCCCGTCAGCCCGTTCTGCTGCGAGCTTACAAGAAGGAAAGCGAGCTCGAAGTCTGGAAGATGACCGCGAGCGGTGAATACAAGCTTCTCAAGACCTTCCCGATGTGCCGCTGGTCCGGCCAGCTCGGCCCGAAGAAGGCGGAGGGTGACCGGCAGGTGCCGGAAGGATTCTACGCCATCACCCCGGCGCAGCTGAACCCCAATTCCTCGTTCTATCTCTCGTTCAACGTCGGCTATCCGAACACCTACGACAAGCAGTTCGGCCGCACCGGTAGCCATATCATGGTGCATGGCGCGTGCTCATCGCGCGGCTGCTTCTCGATGACCGACGAGCAGATCGCAGAAATTTACGCGTTGACACGCGAAGCGTTCGGCGGCGGGCAGAAAGCCGTTCAGCTCCAGTCACTGCCGTTCCGGATGACGCCGGACAATCTCGCGAAGTATCGTGCCGACGAGAACATGCCGTTCTGGAAAAACCTCAAGGAAGGCGCGGACCATTTCGAGGTCACCAAGCGCGAGCCGCAGGTCAGCGTCTGCAATCGCCGTTACGTGTTCGATACCGCCAGCGCTGACGGCGCGGCCTGCTCGACCACGCCGGCCGACGAGGCTGTCGCGTCCGCCGTGCGTCAAAAGAATGCCCAGGACGAGCAGAGGGTCGCTTCGCTGGTGCAGGGCGGCGTGAAGGCGGTCAAGCGCGTGTACCAGGATGGCGACCAGCACCATTCCTTCAAGCACACGATCTATGCTGCGGGTATTTCAACGACGCCGGGCTCCACTGCGACCCCCGTTCCGCAGGGTGTTTCGAGGGTGGCCGAGGTATCACAGCCGGATGCGCTCGACCAAGGCGCGGTCGATGTGCCGCACGACGTCGCCAAGGGGCTTGACCGCAAGACGCTCATCAAGCGTGCGGCGGAACTCAAGGCAAAGGAATTGAACCCGACTCCGGCTCCAGTCGCCGCGCCGAAGACGAATGCCGTCGCCAATGCTCCGGCACCGAAGGATCTGCCGAAGACGACCGCAACAGCGCTCGTGGCAACCGATGCACCGAAGAAGGACGAGCCTGCGTTTTATCGCCGCTGGCTCGGTTCGCTCGGCGGGCTGAGCGCCAATTCGGAAGGGACGAGCGAGGTCGCCCCGCAGGCCGTCGAGGCGCCGCTGCCGCCGAAAGCGCCGCGCCGCTAATCGCTCGACCGAGAGTTTTTTCTAACCCCCGAAGCAAAGAAAAGCGCCGTGACGGCGCTTTTTTGCCTGCCGCGCTTAACTCAGAGCGGCTCGATCACGATAATATTGGCGTGAACATAGGCCTTCCAACGCCCGGTTTCGGCGATGGAGGTGAGGAAGATGCCCAGTGGCGGATAACCGCCCTGCCCGGTGAATTCATGCGCGTCATCGACGAGGATGACATGGCCGGGGACAGGTGATTCGAAGATGCAACGGATTTCGGCGTTGATGGGCGAAGCAAGGTCGCCATGCGCGGTGCCGCCCGCCGAATAATGGCCGTCGAGCCAGAAGAGAGCCGGCTCCTTCAATGTCGCGACGATGCGCGGCAGCACCTCGCCCGAGTCGCCCTGATGCAGTTCGACATGGCTCTGGTCCGCGAAGCGTTCGTTCGCACGGTTGAAGTAGTCGTGCGACAGCTCTACCGAGATGGAGCGGATACCAGTTGCAGCAACCGAGGCGAGGGTATCGCCCTTGAAGGTGCCGGTTTCGACGAAGGTTTTCAGGCCATGCCGGGCGAGGTTGGTATGGATGAGGGCGCGTTTGGCCGCCGGCACCGGCGGCAGTGGCATGCCATCGGCGACCCAGCGCCAGATCTGCGCCTTGTCGCGGAAGCCCTTGAAGGTATCGAGGAGGCTCATGCCGGCCTTCACGCGAACCGGCCGTGGCAGTGCTTGAACTTCTTGCCCGAGCCGCAGGGGCAAGCTTCGTTGCGGCCGACCTTGCCCCAGGTCGTCGGATCGCTCGGATCGCGCTCGCGCACTTCCTGCGCCGGGGCGAAGCCGAGCGCCACGTTGGCCTCGGCGAACTCGTCTTCTCCGGTCATCGCATTGACGTGCGAGCCGCGCATTTCCGGCAGCTCCGGCTGCGGCGGCGCCTCGAACACGACCTCGACCCGCATGAGCTGCGCCGTCACGTGCTGGCGGAGATTGTCGAGCAGCTTGTCGTAAAGCTCGAAGGCCTCCGACTTGAACTCGTTGAGCGGATCACGCTGGGCATAACCGCGCCAGCCGATGACCTGACGCAAGTGGTCGAGCGTGACGAGATGTTCGCGCCAGAGATGGTCGAGCAGCTGGAGCACCACCTGCTTCTCGATATAACGCATCACATCGGGTGTGTTCTTCTTCTCACGCTCGGCATAGGCCTCGTCCGCGACCTTAACGAGCCGCTCGCGCAGTTCCTCGTCGGCGATGCCTTCTTCCTTCGCCCAATCGTCCACAGGCAGATCGAGCGCGAGATAGCGGCCGACATCCTCCTTGAGGCCTTCGAGGTTCCAGGCTTCGGGGTAGGCGCCTTCGGGCACATTGCGCGCGACGATATCCTCGACGACGCCGTGGCGCATGTCGGTGATGGTGGCGGAAAGATCGTCCTGCGCCATCAGCTCGCGGCGCTGCTCGAAGATCACCTTGCGTTGATCGTTCATAACGTCGTCGTACTTGAGGACGTTCTTTCGGGCATCGAAATTGCGCGCTTCGACCTTCTTCTGCGCGGTTTCCAGCGCCTTGTTGACCCAGGGGTGGGCGATGGCCTCGCCTTCCTGAAGTCCGAGCTTCTGCAGCACGCTGTCCATGCGTTCGGAGCCGAAGATGCGCATCAGGTCGTCTTCGAGCGAAAGGAAGAACTTGGTGCGACCCGGATCGCCCTGACGGCCCGAGCGGCCACGCAGCTGGTTATCGATGCGCCGACTCTCATGCCGCTCGGCGGCGATAACATAGAGCCCGCCCGGAGCCTTCATGGTCTTGGCGGGTTTCGAGCCTTTGGCAGGTTCGAGTTCGATCACCTCGCCGGCGTTGAGCACGATCTCGCGGTTCTTCTCGATCTCGGTCTTGATACGGATTTCCGCAGCCTCGCGCTCTGCGCCTTCGAGCCCCTCGGCCTCGCGTTCCATGCGCATCTTGAGGTTGCCGCCAAGCTGGATGTCGGTGCCGCGGCCGGCCATGTTGGTGGCGATGGTG
>DAORNC010000055.1:0-4280 GCA_035440785.1 Rhabdaerophilum sp.
GAACTTCGCCGGCCGTCACGCCGTGGCGGTGGAGCAGGGCCGCCCATCGCGCCGCGCTGTCCTTTGCGAGGTGTTGCTCGATCTCCCCGCGTAGAGCTCCGCGGTTCGCCTTGCGCGCCTCGCGCTCGGCGAAGCGGGGATCACGCGCGAGCTCCTCCGCCCCAAGCAGGCCGACGAGCGCCTCGAACTGCTCCTGCTTGTTCGCGGCGATATTGATGAGCCCGTCCCCCGTCCGAAAGGTGCCGGAGGGTGCGGCGGTTATGTTCTCGTTGCCCATCGCGCGCGGATGCATCCCGGCGATGAGCCAGTTGGAAATCTGCCAGCCCATCGTCACGAGCGTGGCTTCGAGCATCGAGACATCGATGAATTCGCCCTCGCCCGTCCGTCCCTTGCGGACGAGCGCGGCGGCGATCGCGAAGGCTGCCGTCAACCCCCCGATCGTGTCGGCGACCGGATAGCCGACCCGCAAAGGCGCGGTCTCCGGCGTGCCGGTGACGCTCATCACGCCGGAAAGCCCCTGCACGATCTGGTCGTAGGCCGGGTTACCGGCGAGCGGGCCGTCCTGCCCGAACCCCGAGACCGCGCAGTAGATCAGCCCCGGCGTGATCTTGCGAAGCTTTTCGTGCCCCAATCCGAGCCTGTCCATTACGCCGGGCCGGAAATTCTCGATCAGCACATCCGCTCCTGCAATCAGCCGCAGGAAAACGGCACGGCCTCCCTCGGACTTGAGATTGAGGGTGATCGATTTCTTCCCTGCGTTCTGGGCCAGAAACGAAGCACCCATACCGCCGCGATTGAGAGCCGGATCCGCCCCGAGTTGACGGGCAAGGTCGCCGGTTTCCGGTGCTTCGACCTTGACGATCTCAGCCCCGAGCTGCGCAAGCTGATAGCCGCAGAACGGCCCAGCCAACACATTGGTAAGATCCAGCACGCGAATGCCGGCGAGCAACCCGGACAAGGTTTTCTCCACGTGACATCAAAATTTTCTATCTATCAGAACATTATTTTATTAGACAGAATTACACTGTGAATCGCGCAACGAGTCAATCGAGGGCGTCTTGGCAAGGACTGGCGGAAAAATCACGCGGCCCGGCGCGCCGGATATCCCTGATGCGCAGCGGGTGGAGGCCGTGGAACGGGCGCTGGCAATCCTCGATGCCTTCGATCTTGAAAATCCCGCGCTCAGTCTGGCGGAGCTGGCGCGGCGGACCGGCAGCTACAAAAGCACGCTGCTGCGCCTTGCCGGCTCGCTGCAATACTGCGGGTTTCTCGCCCGCGAACCGGACGGGCGTTACCGCCCCGGTCCAGCCATCGTACGTCTGGCACCGCTTGTGACCGCGCAGGCGGCAGATCTGGAAGCGCGCATCCGTCCCGTTCTCGCGCGTCTCGGCGCCGATACCGGCGAAACAGCCTCGTTCTACATCCGCGATGGCGATGATCGTATCTGCCTCTATCGCTGCAACTCCGCCCACGCCGCACGCCATCACCTTGATGAAGGCGCGCGCCTGCCGCTCGCACAAGGCGCGGCGGGGCGCGTGTTGGCGGCCTTCACCTCGGGCGATCCCGCGCAGCAGGCGGCGGCCCACTTTGTCTCGGTCGGTGAACGCGATCCGGCAGTCGCGGCAGTTGCCGTGCCGTTGTTTTCGCCTGATGGCGCCTTTCTGGGGGCGCTCTCCGTTTCTGGAATACGCGGGCGGTTTGATGAGGCAAGCCGTAAGGCCGCTCTCGATTGCCTCAGGCGGGAAACGGCGTTCCTCTCGGCTCAGCCGTGAACGAACCGGCCCGGCGCGACATCAGTGGCGGCAAATCCGGCTTCCGGCCGCCCCAAGGGTGGCGGCGCGACCTTGGCTCCTGAACGGGCCTCAAGCCAGGCAAACCATGCCGGCCACCACGACCCTTCCTGCCGTTCATGCCGCGCCAGCCATTGCTCGGCATCGACATGATTGCCCGTAGCGCGCGACGTCCCGATCCGGAAATAGCGCCCTTCCGCACCGGGAGGAGAGATGATCCCCTGATTGTGCCCCCGGTTGGCGAGCACGAAGGTCACATCAGATTCGACGAGGCGGTGCAGGCGAAAAGCGGACCGCCATGGCGCGACATAATCCGCTTCCGTTCCGACTGCGAAAACCGGAACCCGGATATCGCCAAGATCGACGCTGCCGCCACCGGCCCTGAACCTGCCCTCGGCAAGATCGTTGTTGAGGTAGAACGCTCGCAGATACTCGCTGTGCATCCGCGCCGGCATCCGCGTAGCATCCGTCGACCAGGCAGCCATCTCGTCCATCGGCTCGTCGCGCCCGAGGAGATAGCGGCGGATCACTTTCGACCAGATGAGGTCATTCGAGCGCAGGAGATGGAAGGAGCCCGCCATCTGCGAGCCTTCGAGCACACCCTTCTCGACCATCATGTCGTCGAGAAGCGCGAGCTGGCTCTCGTCGATGAAGGTGCGCAGTTCGCCCGCCTCCTCGAAATCGGTTTGGGCAGTGAACAGCGTCAAGGAAGCGAGGCGATCGTCGCCGTCGCGCGCCATCGCCGCCGCCGCGACCGAGAGCAGCGTTCCGCCGATACAATAACCGATGGAATGGACCTTCCTCGCACCCGTGATCGTGGTTGCCGCATCAAGCGCTGCCATAACGCCGTGCCGGCGATAATCGTCGAAGCCGGTTTCGCGATCCTCCGGGCCCGGATTCTTCCACGAGACCATAAAAACCGTGAAGCCCTGTTCGGTAAGGTGGCGCACCAGCGATGATTGTGGGGCGAGGTCGAGGATGTAGTACTTCATGATCCATGCCGGCACGATCACCAGCGGTTCCGGGTGAACCTTGCCCGTCACCGGCGCATATTGGATGATTTCCGCGAGCGGCGTGCGATGCACGACCCGCCCTGGCGTGACTGCCACGTTGAGACCGGGTACGTATTGCTCCGCACTCTCAGGGCGCTGATGCGAGAGCGTGCGCTGTGCATCCTTCGCGGCGAGAACCGCGCCCTCGACCAGATTGCGTCCGCCGGTCTGGCGGATTGCGTCGAGAACCTCGGGATTAGTCGCCGCGAAATTGGAGGGGGAGAGCGTATCCAGATACTGGCGCCCCACGAAATTGAGGAGCTCCAGATGATGCGGCGTCGCGCCGTGAATATCGCGCGTCGCCTCGTCCCACCAGCGTTCCCATGCAAGGAGATTGCTCGCATAGATTGCAAAAGGCCATTGCTGCCAGCGTGGATCGCGGAAGCGCTTGTCGTAGGGCAGCGCGCGTTCGCATGGCACGCAGACCCCGCGCGTCGCCACCGCGCCCGCCGAGAGCATCGCAAGGCGGAGCACTTCCTTGCCCCCGGCGTGCGCGATCTCACCAAGGCGCTGGGGCGAGGCCGACAAGTGCATCGCCCAATCGAGCCAGGCTTCAGCGAGCCCCATTGGCGAGAACCCGCCCGACAGCCGCGCAATCGCGGCATGCGCCGAACGATCGAGCCGGTGTTCCTCATGAGCCGCGGCGTCATCCGCACCAATCGGTGGGCGGACCTTGCGGTCAATCGAAGATGTCGGGTCTCCGGACAAGGGTGTTCTCCGTCTAGAATGGGGGATGGTTACGCCTTCACTTGCGTGAGTGCGTTTCCGCCCTTCGTGACTGACAGTCAGCTTTGTTAAGCCAGCGGGCGACTCGCCGCCATTCGCGGCCGAGCGTTTTCCGTCCCATGAAAAGCGCGAGGTGGTTTCCCTCGGCCTCGATCTGAATCTGGGCATCGACAGGCGTGCCGACAAGGCTCGCCGCCGCGAATACCTGTCGCGGTGGAGCGATGTTGTCGTCCGTCGCAGCCAGCAGTGCGAGCGGACAGGTGATCGACGCGAGATCTGCTTTGCGCCCGAGCGTCGGAAATGTGCCGCGCGCGAGCCGGTTTTCGAGATAGAGCCAGTTGAGCGCCTGCCGGTAATAGGTTCCGGGCAGATCGAGCGTCCGCTCGAACCAGCCGATAAAGGCGCCGATAGCCCGCGCGGCGGTTTTCACCGACACGCGCTGGCTGATCTGAAGCGCGCCTTGCGCCAGCGCGGGCCATTCGTGGCAGTCGGGCCAGAGGCGCAGCATCGTCTTGCCATCGACGATGCCGCCGCCACTTTCGATCAGGTGATCGACCGTGAAGGCGGGTGTCGATTGCGCGGCGATGGTTATCGCGGAAGGTGCCGCCTCGACATCGACCGGGGTGCCAGCCAGAACCAGCCGCGACACCTTCATCCCGAAGCGCGCCGCGTAGAGCAGCGATAGCCAGCCGCCTTGGCACAGCCCAACGAG
>DAORNC010000055.1:4313-20029 GCA_035440785.1 Rhabdaerophilum sp.
CACAACATTCAACGCCGCAAGCTGCGTGTCGATGGTCTCGAAGCGGCGTTCGGCTCCCGCCGATTTCCATTCGAGCAGCATCAGCGCGTGGCATCCCCCGTCGATCAGCGCTTCGACAAGGCTATGACCCGGCGCCATATCTGCAAGACCGGCGTCATGAAGGGTGAACGGCGTCACGATCAGCACCGGTTTTCCCGCCTTGATCGAGAAATCCCACAGGCGGAACCCGGCGGTTTCGAGAGCAAGACGATTGGGCGTCGTCCAGGGAATACATGGTTCGTCCACGTGACCAACGAGGCAGGCCGGCGTCTCGGCACGCTGCTGCCCTCCGCCGGTTACGGGTGCAATCCACGGCCACATCCAGAATTGCCAAGGCGTCACCTTGCCGCTCCTTGCTCGCGGAAGCCTCTCCCCAATCGGGTCTGTCGGTGTCGATGTCTTTCCTTACCGATTGGCGCTGGCCTTCGCCTTATTCGGAATCAAACCCAGAAACGGGCTTAGGTGCGCCATCGCGCCCGATGTGCGCCAGCGCACAACCCCGCCCCTTCCTGTCATGGATAGTCCCCATCGCACGGGAACGGCGCCGCATCGGTGCGCCGCAGCACCGCGCGGGAGCTATCGCAAGGGGTGCGCCTCCCGGCCAAGTCGACCTTCGAGGGGGAACCGTCATGTCCATGCTCATTGCCATTATCCGAAATTCCATTGTCGCCAAGCTCGGCCTGGTCGGCCTCGTCGTCGGCATCGGCTTTCTTGGTTACAGCCAGATCGCGAAAGTTCCCGAGCGCGCCGAACTCCAGGTCACCGAAGGGCGCATCGAGAGTGCCGCCCGCGTCACCAAGAAGAGCCGGCGCACGGGAACAACCTCCGTTCACTACGAACTCAACATGAAGCCACTGCAGGGCGAAGCCTTCAAGCTCACGGTCCCCTCGCAACAGGTCGGCGACAATATGGTCCGGGCGATGATCGGCCGGACCGTGCGGGCCGAATATGACGGCGACAATGAGGTGATGCACCTGTCGCAGGGCGGAGCGGAGGTCGTCAAATTCGAATCGTCCGCCGAGCGCCGCCGCCTCGGCATCGCACAATACTGGATCGACGGCCTCGCCATCCTCGCCGCAGGCGTCGTCGCACTGCTGATTGGTGCCGGACTGGCGCTGCGGCGAATGCGCAGGGAAGCGGCCGCTCAGCCGTGATCGTCCTTCACGGCTTCCATGGAAACATGGGTGCTCGTCTGCGCGACATGGGGGAGCGAAGAGATCTTCTCCCCCAACACCGCGCGATAATCGGCAATGTCGCGGGTGCGGACCTTGAGAAGATAATCGAAGGATGAGGCGATCATGTGGCACTGCTCAACCTCCGGCAGTGCCCTGACCGCCGCGTTGAAAGCGGCGAGCGCCGCCGCGCGCGTATCCGACAGCTTCACCTCGACGAAGGCGATATGCGAACGGCCGAAGCGGCGGTGATCGAGGATCGCACGGTATCCGAGAATATGCCCGCTCGCCTCAAGCCGCTTCACCCGCATCTGGCAGGCTGTCTTCGACAGGTTCACCTGCCGCGCGAGTTCGGCGACGCTAATCCGGCCGTCCTTGCTCAGCGCGGCAACAATTCTCTGATCGATGATGTCCAATCGGTTGTAATGTTCGCTTTTCATAGGCAATCAGTCTTTAATAAACCAGAATTTCAGGCCCTATAACTATCAGGTTGAACAATTTCAGGCAAACGACCATCCAAAATTATGGCATTCTGGGGTGCTTCCGTTCCAGAGTGAGGATTGTCTGATGAGCAGCCTCGATATCGCCCGCGATGCAATCCGCCGCACGGGTGCGGTCAACGAAACCGATCTCGTGCAGGATTTGATCGTGGCCTGCGGTTTATCCGATGCGGAGCGGGCTGCGATCTCGTCCAAGGCCGAAAACCTGGTCGAGACCGTGCGGACCACGGCGCGGCCCGGCCTGATGGAGAGTTTTCTGTCGGAATACGGCCTCGCCACGCAAGAGGGGGTCGCGCTGATGAGCCTCGCCGAGGCGCTGCTGCGCGTGCCGGACAGCGAAACGATCGACGCCCTCATCCAGGACAAGGTGACGGGCTCGCATTGGGAGGAGCACTTCGGACAATCGAAATCGTCCTTCGTCAATTTCTCTACCTGGGCACTCAGTCTTACGGCGGATGTTCTTGGCGGCAACGCCGTCGGCCCTGAATCGGCACTTCACTCCGTCATCCGCCGTTTGGGCGAGCCGGTAATCCGTGTCGCGGTGGCGCAGGCCATGCGGATGCTCGGCAGCCAGTTCGTGTTCGGGCGGACAATCGATGAGGCGATCACCCATGCCAAGGGGCTCGAACGCGAGGGCTACCGCTTTTCCTACGACATGCTTGGTGAAGCCGCCCGAACGGCGCATGACGCAGCACGCTATCTCGATGCCTATGCCGGCGCGATCGCCGGGCTCGCGCCGTTCGGTAAATCGGCGCGCGTCCATGACAATCCCGGCATCTCGGTGAAGCTGTCCGCGCTTCACCCACGCTACGAATTCGCCAAGCGCGAGCGGGTTCTCGACGAACTCGTCGGCAGCGCGCGCGTGCTCGCGCGCGCGGCGAAAGCCGGCAACATGAGCTTCAATATTGACGCGGAGGAGGCGGATCGGCTCGACCTCTCGCTCGATGTCATCGAGCAGGTGCTGGCCGACCCCGAACTCGCGGGTTGGGACGGTTTCGGTGTCGTCGTCCAGGCTTACGGAAAGCGGGCCCTGCCTGTAATTGACTGGCTTGATGCACTCGCCGAAAGGCTCGACCGACGCATTATGGTGCGGCTCGTCAAGGGCGCCTACTGGGACGCGGAGGTGAAACGGGCGCAGGTACTCGGCCTGCCGCAATACCCGGTTTTCACCCGCAAACCCTCGACCGATGTTTCCTACATCGCCGCAGCGCGCAAACTGCTCGGCGCGAAGCGCATCTACCCGCAATTCGCGACCCATAATGCCCATACCGCGGCGGCCGTGCTGCATCTCGCGCGCGACACGGGGCAGAGCCCGAAGGATTTCGAATTCCAGCGTCTCCACGGCATGGGCGAGACCCTCCACGAAGTGCTTCACCGCAACGAGGGAAGCAACTGCCGGATCTACGCGCCCGTCGGGCCGCATAAGGAACTGCTCGCCTATCTCGTGCGGCGGCTGCTTGAAAACGGGGCCAATGGCTCCTTCGTCTACCAGATCGCGGACGCCGATATTCCAGCAGCGAAGGTCGCAGAGGATCCGATCGGCAAGGTGCTGAAATTCGGCAATGCGATCCCCAACCCGGCAATCCCCGCGCCGGCAGCGCTGTTCGGCGCAGGCCGGACGAATTCAACCGGCTTCGATCTCACCGATCCGGTCGCGGTCGCAGCACTGAAGATGGCCCGTGCGCCCTTCGAGAACGCGAGATGGAAAGCCGGGCCGCTGGTGGCCGGTGGCGGCGCCGGTGATGCGCCGGTGCCGGTGCGCAATCCGGCAAAGCTCGACGATATCGTCGGGTCCGTGGCCAATACCACTCCGGCGGAAATCAACCGTGCACTTGAGACCGCGAAAAGCGCCGGCGGGACATGGGCAAGCGCGGGCGCCGCGCAACGCGCCAATGCCCTGCGCAAGGCGGCAGATCTCTACGAGCTTCACCACGCCGAACTTTTCGCTTTGCTCGCGCGTGAAGCCGGCAAGACCCTGGCCGATGCGGTCAGCGAGGTGCGCGAAGCAGTCGATTTCCTGCGCTATTACGCGGCCGAAGCCGAAGCCCATCCGGCGGGCGCGGCACGCGGCATCATCACCTGCATCTCACCCTGGAATTTCCCGCTGGCGATCTTCACCGGGCAGATCGCGGCAGCGCTCGTCGCCGGCAATGCAGTTCTCGCCAAGCCGGCAGCACAGACACCGCTCGTCGCCTGGCGTGCGGTTCAGCTAATGCACGAGGCTGGCATTCCGGTAGATGTGCTCCAGTTCCTGCCCGGCGAAGGTGCCAGCGTCGGCGCGGCGATTACTTCGGACGCGCGAATCGACGGCGTTTGCTTCACCGGTTCGCTCCCCACGGCGAAGCGCATCGACCGGGCGATGGCCGATGCCGCCACGCCGGACGCGCCGCTGATCGCCGAGACTGGCGGGCTTAACGCGATGATCGTCGATTCGACCGCATTGCCGGAGCAAGCGGTGCGGGACATCCTCGCCTCGGCCTTCCAGAGCGCGGGGCAGCGCTGCTCAGCCTTGCGCATTCTCTACCTCCAGAAGGACATTGCCGAGGGCGTGCTCGCGATGCTCGCGGGCGCGTTGGACGAACTTGTGCTCGGCGACCCGTGGCATCTCGCGACCGATATTGGCCCGGTGATCGACGAGACGGCGCGCGCCAAGATCGAGGCGCATGTCGCACGCCATGCCACCGCAGGCCATGTCATCAAGCGTCTCGCTGCGCCGGTTGAGGGCACCTTCGTGCCGCCGACGATCATCCGAGTTTCGGGGATCGAAGCGCTGGAGGAGGAGATTTTCGGTCCCGTGCTCCATGTCGCCACCTTCGAAGCGGGTGAGATCGAACGGGTGATCGCCGCGATCAACGCCTCGGGCTACGGACTGACCTTCGGCATGCACACGCGCCTTTCCTCGCGCGTGAAGGCGGTGTCGGAGACGATCGCCGCCGGGAACATCTACATCAACCGCAACCAGATCGGCGCCGTGGTCGGCTCGCAACCGTTCGGTGGCGAGGGTCTTTCTGGCACCGGCCCCAAAGCTGGCGGCCCGGCGTATCTCCGACGCCTCCGGCGTGATGCCGCCATTCCAGTGCCCGCCGCGCGCGAGGCGATGCCCGGCCCGACCGGCGAGAGCAATGAGCTTGTGACCGTGCCGCGCGGCACGCTGCTCTGCCTGGGACCGAGGGGGGAGGATCGTCGCGCCCAGCAGGCGATGGCGCGGCAGGCAGGCTGCCTGCCGAAAGACCCGGCACCTGATTTCATGGCCGGCCATCTCGTCAACCTGCCCGGCTTCGATGCCGTCGCCTATTTCGGGAGGGACGGGTCGCTCAGCGACATCCGGCGAGCGCTCGCCGCGCGCGAAGGCGCGATCCTGCCACTTCTCAGCGGCCCGGATGAGGTCGGCCGGCTCGTGCTCGAACGACATCTCTGCATCGACACCACCGCGGCCGGCGGCAACGCCAGCCTGCTCGCGCAGAGCGGGTCGGAATAGCCGCGCCGGGCAAGTTCAGATCGCGTCGGCGATAGCCTTGCCGCATTCGATGGTACTGGCCTTCCCACCGAGGTCGCGCGTGCGGTAATCGGCCTTGCCCAGCACTTCCTCGATGGCGCGGACGATGGCAGCTGCCGCTTCCGGCTCGCCGAGATGATCGAGCATCATCGCCGCCGACCAGATCTGACCGATCGGGTTGGCGATACCCTTGCCGGCGATGTCCGGCGCCGAACCGTGCACCGGCTCGAATAGCGAAGGAAATTTGCGCTCCGGGTTGATGTTGCCCGAAGGGGCGATACCGATGGTGCCGGTGCAGGCCGGGCCGAGATCGGAGAGAATATCGCCGAAGAGGTTCGAGGCCACGACGACATCGAAACGGTCCGGATTCAGCACGAAATGCGCCGTCAGGATGTCGATGTGATACTGATCGACCGCGACATCCGGATAAGCCTTCTTCATCTCGGCGACACGCTCGTCCCAATAGGGCATCGAGATCGAAATGCCGTTGGACTTGGTCGCCGAGGTCAGCTTGCGGCGCGGCCGGCGCATCGCTAGGTCGAATGCGTACTTCAGGATGCGGTCGACGCCGATGCGCGTCATCACGGTCTCCTGCAGCACGAATTCGCGATCCGTGCCGGGGAACATGCGACCGCCAACCGAGGAATATTCCCCTTCCGTATTCTCGCGGACAACGAAGAAATCGATATCGCCCGGTTTGCGGTTCGCGAGCGGGGCGGGCACGCCCGGCATCAGCTTGACCGGGCGCAGGTTCACGTATTGATCGAACTCGCGCCGCATCAGCAGGAGCGAGCCCCAGAGCGAGAGATGATCGGGGATCTTGTCCGGCGCGCCGACCGCGCCGAAGAAGATGGCGTCGTGTGAGCCAATCTTCTCCTTCCAGTCCTCCGGCATCATCCGGCCGTGCTTCTCGTAATAATCCCAGGACGAGAAATCGAAATGATCGAGGTCGAGCGAGAACCGGTGCTTCCTGGCCGCAACCTCCAGAACGCGAAGGCCTTCCGGCATGACTTCCTTGCCGATGCCATCGCCCGGAATTATGGCGAGGCGATACGTGTTCGAGCGGGCCATGAGGATTCCCCGGATCTGGCATTAAGGTTGGATTTGCATATTGCATACATCTCGAATCCAGTCCCGTAAATGCATTAGCGTTGTGCGGTCTATGGGGTGGTTTCGCCGTCAGATCGTGCTATTTGACGTTGGTATTCGCGCTCCTTGCAGGAAGAAACGATGATTTCGACACTCGCCAATCCCACCCTTCTGCGCAACCAGTGCCTGATCGACGGCAAGTGGGTCGGCACGCCAGCCGGCGTCGTCAGCAATCCGGCGAACGGCGCCGAGTTGTCGCGCGTGCCGGACTTCGGCGCGAAGGAAACCGAGGAGGCGATCCTCGCTGCCGAGCGCGCGTTCAAGCCCTGGGCGAAGAAGCAGGCGAAGGAGCGTGCGGCGATCCTCCGGCGCTGGTTCGAACTTATCATGGCCAATCAGGAAGATCTCGCACGGATCATGACCGCGGAGCAGGGCAAACCGCTCGCCGAGGCGCGCGGCGAAGTCGCCTATGCCGCATCGTTCGTCGAGTTCTACGCCGAGGAAGCCAAGCGCATCTACGGCGAGACCGTGCCTTCGCCGTTCCCCCATTCCAAGATCATCGTGCAGAAGCAGGCGATCGGCGTTTGCGCAGCGATCACGCCTTGGAATTTCCCGGCGGCGATGATCACCCGCAAATGCGCGCCGGGCCTTGCGGTGGGTTGCACCTTCGTCGTCAAACCCGCACCGGATACGCCGCTTACGGCGCTCGCTCTCGGCCTTCTCGCCGAGGAAGCCGGGTTGCCGCCGGGCGTGCTCAACATCATCACGGGCGATGCGGTTGCCATCGGCAAGGTAATGACAGAGCATCCGTCGGTACGCCTTATCGGCTTCACCGGCTCGACCGGCATCGGCAAGCTGCTCATGCGGCAGGCGGCCTCGACCGTGAAGAAGGTCGCGCTTGAACTTGGGGGCAATGCGCCCTTCATCGTGTTCGACGATGCCGATCTCGACGCGGCGGTAGCGGGGGCGGTCATCGCCAAGTTCCGCAACATGGGCCAGACCTGCGTGTGCACCAACCGGCTCTTCGTTCAGGCCGGTATTCATGACCGCTTCGTCGAAGCCTTCGCCAAGACGGTCGCGGCCATGAAGGTTGGTCCCGGCGATGCCGAGGGCGTCGTGCAGGGCCCGCTCATCAACGCCAATGCCCTCTCCAAGGTCGAGCGCCATGTCGAGGATGCCAAGGCCAAGGGCGCCAGGGTCGTTACCGGCGGCGCACGCCATTCGCTCGGCGGCACTTTCTACACCCCGACGGTGCTGACCGACGTCAACACCGAAATGGCGTTGAGCCAGGAAGAAACCTTCGGCCCGGTGGCAGCCGTCTACAAGTTCGAGACCGAGGAGGAAGTGCTCCGTCTCGCCAATTCGACGCCCTTCGGGCTTGCTGCCTACTTCTACACGAAGGACCTCGCGCGGGCCTTCCGCGTCGCGGATGAGCTTGAATCCGGCATGGTCGGTGTCAACTCGGCGATCCTCGGCAACGAGGTCGCGCCGTTCGGCGGCGTCAAGGAATCCGGTCTCGGTCGCGAAGGCGGCCACCACGGCATTGAGGAATTCGTCGAACTCAAATACGTGCTGATGGGCGGGCTCAACTGAGTCCGTCGAGCCTTTCGAGCCCCTTGCCGAGGCGCTCAAGCAGGCGCATCAGCAGGAAGCTTTCTTCCAGCGAGAAGCCCTCGAGCGCGCTCGCGTAATAGCGCTCGATGTCCCCGCGCATCCGGCCCCAGACATCGCGCCCGTTCGCCGTGAGGCGGATTTGGCGTTTGCGGCCGTCTCCGTCGTCGCGCACCCGCTCCACGAGCCCGGCGGTTTCGAGCCGATCCAGCACCGGCGTCAGGTTTTGCCGAGAGACCAACAGATATTCCAGCAATTGCTTGATAGATAAGCCCTCACCGAGAACAGCAGAACGTGCAAGCGCGCCGAGCACGGCCCACTGCTGGGTCGTCGCGCCATAGTCGCTAACCGCCCTCGTTCCAGTCTTATGAAGCAGATTTGAAGCCTGATAGAGCCTAAAAAACAACCGATTCGCAATCTCGAAAGACGAGACGGGCAGCACGGCGCTAGGTGATCGGCTCGGACGAATCGTCATGCGAAATTCGATTCCATTGAAATTGACAGATGATTTTTTATATCATAGCATTGATATATTATTTTACCAGTCAGACACTGCGGCAGTGGCGGCTGCCCACAGGAAATCGGGGAAGAGATGCGCGGCTTGAAAGACAAGGTTGCGGTCATTACCGGCGGCGGCGGCGGCATCGGCGGAGCAACCTGCAAGCGCTTCGCCGAGGAGGGCGCGAAGGTGGCGGTGCTCGACCGCAATCTCGCGGCGGCTGAGGCCGTGGCCGATGCGATCAAGACAGCAGGCGGCACCGCAGCGGCTTTCGCCTGCGACATCACCGATCGCGTCGGCGTCGATGCCGCGATCTCGCGTGTCGAGAACACGCTCGGCCCGATTGATATCCTCATCAACAACGCCGGCTGGGACATCTTTAAGCCCTTCACCAAAACCGAGCCTTCGGATTGGGAACGCCTGATCGCGATCAACCTCACTGGCGCGCTCAACATGCATCACGCCGTCCTCTCCGGCATGACGGAACGCAAATCAGGGCGCATCATCAACATCTCGTCGGATGCGGCCCGCGTCGGCTCCTCGGGCGAGGCCGTCTACGCTGCCTGCAAGGGCGGCCTGGTCGCCTTCTCCAAGACCATCGCCCGCGAACATGCGCGCCACAACATCACCGTCAATGTCGTCTGCCCCGGCCCGACCGACACCGCCCTCTTCGCCGATTACAAGGAAGGGGCGGGCAACCCGGAAAAACTCGTCGAGGCCTTCCGCCGCGCGATCCCGCTCGGGCGGATCGGCGAACCCTCCGACCTGCCGGGCATGATCGCTTTTTTTGCCTCCGACGACGCCGCCTACATCACCGGGCAGGTGATCAGCGTCTCCGGCGGTCTGACGATGAACGGTTGAGGAGGCGACACAATGGAATTCACCGATATCCTCTATGAGATCCGCAACGGCGTTGCCTGGATCATCATCAACCGCCCGGACAAGATGAATGCCTTCCGCGGCACCACCTGCGAGGAGATGATCCGCGCTTTCAACAAGGCGGGATGGGACAAAAACGTCGGTGCCATCGTGCTCGCTGGCGCGGGAGAGCGCGCCTTCTGCACTGGCGGCGACCAAGACGCGCATGATGCGAATTACGACGGGCGCGGCACCATAGGCCTGCCGATGGAAGACCTGCACAACACCATACGCAACATGCCCAAGCCCGTGATCGCCCGTGTTCAGGGTTATGCCATCGGTGGCGGCAATGTGCTCGCCACGATCTGCGATCTGACGATCTGCTCGGACAAGGCGATCTTCGGGCAGGTTGGCCCCAAGATGGGTTCGGTCGACCCCGGTTACGGCACAGCCTTCCTCGCGCGCGTCGTCGGCGAGAAGAAAGCACGCGAGATCTGGTATATGTGCCGGCGCTACTCCGGCGCGGAGGCCGAGGAGATGGGTCTTGCGAACCTCTGCGTGCCCGCCGACAAGCTTGACGAGACCGTGCAGGCCTGGGGTGAGGAACTGTGCGAGCGTTCGCCCACTGCCCTCGCCATCGCCAAGCGCTCGTTCAACATGGACACGGCGCATCAGGCGGGCATCGCCGAGATGGGGATGTATGCCCTCAAGCTCTATTATGACACGGACGAATCCAGGGAAGGGGTCGCCGCGCTGAAGGAGAAGCGCAAACCCGAATTCCGCAAATTCGTGAGGTGAGGCAACGATGGGCGCGATAGACCCTTCGCTGAGCGACGAGCAGCGCGAATTTCAGGAAGTGGCCCGGCGCTTCTCGGCCGAGAAGATCGCGCCTCACTATCAGAAGCGCGAGATCGAGGCGCGGATCGACCGCGCGCTGATCCGCGACATGGGGTCGCTCGGCCTCATCGCACCTGAAATCCCGGAGGAATTCGGGGGGCTGGGCCTGCCGAGCCTCACCAGCGGGCTGATCGCTGAACAGATCGGTTATGGCGATATCAATGTCGCTTACGCTCAGATTCTCTCCTCGCTCACCGGCAAGATCATGGCAGAGCACGCCCCGCGTGATCTCGCGCTGGAATGGCTTCCCAAGCTCACCTCGGGCGAGAAGGTTTTCTGCATCGCGCTCACCGAACCGCGCGGCGGCTCGGATGCCGCCAACCTCGCCCTTTCAGCACGCAGGGACGGCAACGGCTATATCCTCAAGGGAGAGAAGTCCTCGATCTCGATGGCCGATCAGGCCGATGCCGTGGTTCTCTTCGCCCGGACCGGTACCTCCGAGGAAGGCGCACGCGGCGTCTCGGCCTTCTTCGTGCCGATGGATACGACCGGCGTTTCCACCCTGCGCTACAAGGATCTCGGTAGTCATGCGATCGGGCGCAGCTCGATCTTCTTCGATGACGTGCGCATCCCCCCGGCGTTTCGCCTCGCCGATGAGGGCATGGGCTTCGTGCAGGTGATGCAGGGTTTCGATTTCTCGCGCGCACTGATCGGCCTGCAGGTGATTGCGTCGGCACAGGCCTCGCTCGATGAAAGCTGGGCCTTTATCAAGGAGCGTAAGGCCTTCGGCGCGCCACTCGCGAAGAACCAGGGCGTGACCTTCCCGCTCGCGGAAGGCGAGACGGCCGTCGCCGCCGCACGCCAGCTCTGTTACCACACCCTCCGCCTCAAGGACGCCAACCTGCCGCATACCGCCGAAGCTGCGATGTGCAAATGGCTGTGCCCCAAGACGGCGGTGGATGTCATCCATCAGTGCCTGCTGACCCACGGCCACTACGGCTGGTCGCTCGATCTGCCACATCAGCAACGCCTGCGCGATGTGATGGGTCTCGAGATCGGCGACGGCACCGCCCAGATCATGAAGATGATTATCGCCCGCGAGAAGGCGGGGCGCCACTGACCTGTCGCATTGTTGCAACGCAGCGAATTAACAAACGCGGTTAAAGAAGAAATAAACCTCTCCGGCGTTATCTGTCTCACAAACTCCCCAATCGACCGTTCAGTTGGGCCGAACCGAACCGGAGACAGAAACGTGCCTTTGACCTTCTCGCGCCGCACCTTCCTCGTGGCTACGCCCTTCGCCCTCGCGGGCTGCGCGACTCAGCGGCTCGATCCGCCGCCGGAGACTCTGGCGCAAACGCATATCATCCCGCCGCATCTCGCCGCGCTCTACGACGAGATGCCGGAAGAGCGCTATCCCATTCCCGCCGTCGATTTCGATGAGGTCGATCCTGAGGTCCTGCGCCGCGTCGTGGAGTACCCCTCTTCTGAAATGCCGGGAACGCTGGTGGTTGACACGCGCGAGCGCGCGCTCTTCCTCGTGATGGAAGGCGGGCGAGCGATGCGCTACGGCGTCGGCGTCGGCAAGGAAGGCATGGCCTGGGCCGGACGTGCGACCGTCGGTCGAAAGGCCGAATGGCCGCGCTGGACCCCGACGAAGGACATGATCGCCCGCGAGCCCGAGCGCAACGGCCCTTGGGCCGGCGGCAAGGAGCCAGGGCTCGAGAACCCGCTCGGCGCCCGTGCGCTCTATCTCCACCGGAACGGTCGAGACAGCATGTATCGCATCCACGGCACCAACGAGCCGTGGAGCATCGGCAAATCCGTTTCCAGCGGCTGCATCCGCATGATCAATCAGGACGTGATCGATCTTTATTCGCGCGTGCCGGTCGGCGCGCCGGTGATCGTCAAGCTCTGATCCAGCGCCTACGAAATCATCAGTTTGGAAAGGCTACCGTCATTGCCGTCATAGGCGGCGGTGGCAGTTGCCAAGCGTCGGATCGCCGCGCGATATTCCGTTTCGAGTCGATCGACGACGCACGCAGCGGGCATGACTTCGCGCACGGCGCCGATGCCTTGTCCCGCGCCCCAGATATCTTTCCAGCTTTTCGGCTTCGAGCCGCCCGAACCGAAATTCATCTGCGAGACGTCGCTTTCCGGAAGATTATCCGGATCGAGCCCCTGCGCGCGGATCGAGCCCTTGAGATAATTGCCGTGCACGCCGGTGAAGTAGTTCGAATAGACGATGTCACCAGCACTCCCCTCTGCAATCATGGCCTTGTAGGGCGGAATGGCGTTCGCTTCCTCCGTCGCGATGAAGGTTGAACCGATATAGGCGAGATCCGCGCCCATCGCCTGCGCGGCGAGGATCGAATCGCCGGTCGAGATCGCGCCGGAGAGGAGGAGCGGGCCGTCAAAGAAACTCCGGATCTCCTGAATGAGCGCCAGGGGTGAGATCGTCCCGGCATGGCCGCCGGCGCCGGCCGCGACGGCGATCAAACCATCTGCGCCCTTGTCGATCGCCTTGCGGGCGAATTCCACATTGATGACGTCATGCAGCGTGATGCCGCCGCAAGAGTGGGCGGCCTCGTTCACCTCGATCCGTGCCCCGAGGGAGGTGATCCAGACCGGCACTTTCCAGCGGGCACAGATCTCGATGTCCCGTTCCAGCCGCGTATTCGAGCGATGCACGATCTGGTTGACGGCGAAGGGGGCTGCGGGCCGATCCGGATTGGCCTGATTGTGGCGGTCAAGTTCCTCCGTGATCCGCTTCAGCCAGCGTTCGAGCATGACCGGCTCGCCCTCGGCCTCGCGGGCATTGAGGGCGGGAAAGGCGCCGACGATTCCCGCCCTGCACTGCGCGATCACAAGATCCGGGTTCGAGATGATAAAGAGCGGGGCAGCGACAACCGGCAAGCGGAGATTGAGCAGCGTTGACGGCAGCGGCACGGTAGTTCCTTCCCTTGCGACGATCCGGCTTTCGTGCCGGATTGTGGAGGGGAGGCACCCGCCAAGTCAAATTCGGTCGGGCACAACCGTTTCAGCAAACGCCGCATCGGGGATGGCAATCTCCCGCCACTCGGCCCGATGCGCGCCGAGCCAGACGCCCAGCCCGGCACCCGTTGCGGGAAACGAAATCGCGAAGACTCCGGCAAAAGCGTTCCAGGCGTCGAGATTACGCAGCGGCACACCGACGATTACCGGGATACCGCACGCGGCGGCTTCGGCAATCGCATCCCGCAGACCCCCGCCTTCGCTCTCGATCTTGCCGAATTTGTTGACGACGAGAAGATCGACCGTTTCCCTCCGGAGCGAGGACTCGACCAGCGCAGCCGCCCGCGCGAGCCCGCTCTGATCGATCCGGCAGCCGCGTGAGGCCTCGCCGCGATCCTCCGACAGGGCAACGAGTTCCCCGGAGGCTAGGTCCTCGAGATTCATGTCGCAGCGCGTGCGGTCACGCCGCGCAAAATCGTGCTGGAGCACGCCGGCGACGCGATACCCTGCCGACTGGAAGTCACGGACGAGCCGATCGAGGAGCGCATCGGGATAGGTGCCTTCCGTATAGGGCAGAGCGGCGATCAGCGGCAGGTCGGCAGGCGCATCGGACATGGACAGGACTCTCGGAAGGTCAGGCTTTCGGTCTGAAGGCGAGGCAGCGTGCTGGATCGGTTTCGAGCCGGCGAGCGCCGATAAGATCGAGACAGTAGGGCACCGCCGGAAACACCGCATTGAGGCAGGTTCTGATCGAGCCCGGTTTCCCCGGGAGGGTGATGATGAGCGTCGAACCGCGCGTTCCGGCAAGCTGGCGCGAAAGGACGGCTGTCGGCACACTTTCGAGACTCACCTTGCGCATCAGTTCGCCGAACCCCGGCAACTCGCGCGATATGACCGCCTGCACCGCCTCCGGCGTGAGATCGCGCGGCGCGGGGCCGGTGCCGCCAGTGGTCAGCACGAGATCGCAGCCTTCCCTGTCCGCGAGATTGACGAGCGTACCCGAGACGCTTTCGATACCGTCCGGGATGACCCGTACGAGCGCCTCCCACGGCGAGATCAGGATCTCGCCGAGATAGGCCTTGATGGCCGGCCCGCTCTCATCCGCGTACTGTCCGGCGGAGGCGCGATCGGAAATCGTGACGATCCCGATCCGAGCGGGTGAGGCAGGCGAAGATGTCATCGGATTCCATCCTGAAGGGTGAGGCCATGTTCAGGACAGCAATCGAGCCCTTCCGCGGGTTCCAGCGCCTGGAGGCCCTCGAAGGCCTCGATCGCATGTTGCCTGACCATGCTGACAGGCTCAACCGGATTGGTGACGCGCGCGTCGATCGTCGCCATCGAATCGCGCTCCTCGATCGAGGTCACGGGGTTGCCGAGCGCGCGGATCAATCCATCGTGCACACCGTAGATCCAGCCGTGGATGGCGAGCGCAAGCCCTTTCTGCCAAGCCTGCTCGACGATAGGCGTCGCAGCCACACGACGGACCTGCAGTTCGATATTGATCTCACACATCCGGTTGATGCGGGCTTCCGGATAGGGAATTGCATCAATGGTGGCCTTGTGCTTGCGGTAGAGCATCACGATGGGCTGGAGCCAGTGATCGACCAGCGCCGACTTCTCCTCGCTGAGGGCGCGTTCGATGCCGCCGCAGCCGTAGTGACCACAGACGATGATGTGCTGGATCTTGAGATGATGGATCGCGAATTCCAGCACCGAGAGGATGTTCATGTCGCTGGTATGGACGACATTGGCGATATTGCGATGGACGAAGACCGCGCCGGGCGCCAGGCCGAGAACATCGTTCGCCGTCACCCGGCTGTCCGAGCAGCCGATCCAGAGGTAATCCGGCTGTTGCTGTTCGGCCATGCGGCGGAAATAACCCGGGTCGTCGCGCGTCTTGGCTTGCGCCCAGGCAACGTTGCGGTCGAAGAGATGGTCGAGGGCGGTCTTCATGCGGCGCCCACCCCGCGCCGAGCTTTCATATGACCGCGAATCGCCGCGATATCGCTCTTGCGCAACCGGACATCGGCGATGCGGAGGATCACCGCGTTCTCGAAAGCGAGGAGCTTTTCCTCCTCGCGCACGTAGTCGTCGAGCGCCTGTGCCAGTTGCGGGGAAAGGCGCGCCGCCGGCAGGGTGCTGACCGCCTTCAAGCCCGAAACCACCGGCGAAAGGCTAGCAACAGCCGCGTCGTGCGCAGCAGCGATGCGCTGGAGCGCTGCGACGAATTCCAAGTCATCGCGTGAACGCCGCACCAGCGCCGGGTAGAGCGCGTCGTGCTCATCAGCAAGATGAAGCGGAAACTCCGTGTTGAGAAAACCCGCGACCGCTCCTGCGCTTGTTCCCTGAATTGCACCCTCCCGCACGACGCGCCTGAGAAAGGCGCAGACGGCGCGATGGCGCTCGTGATCGGCCGCCAGATAATCAAGCGGCCGCTCCAGCAATTCAGCCGGCAAAGAGGGGACCGAGAAGGACTCCTGCTCGGATCTGCTCATGTTAGCCGGGCTCATGGCAGCCTCCCTGCCCTCCGCACGAACAGGACTTCGTAGCCGGAACGATGTCCGCGGCATCCTTGTCGAGCGCCCAGCGCACCATGCTCCCAAGGCAGGTGGAGGCCGGCG
>DAORNC010000055.1:20039-20427 GCA_035440785.1 Rhabdaerophilum sp.
TTTCGAGCGCCGTCATCAGTGCGAGCCAATCCTCGTCACTGGCGCTCTGGCTGAACCGCGCGACGGCGTTGGCGGCATAGTCGCCCGGTGTTTCGTCGAAAGCCCGGCCCGCAGCCTCGATGCGCGCGAGCATCAGGACATCGCCGGTCTCCTCGATCAGCGTCGCCGCATAGGCCGGGCTCTGAAGCCCGGAAAGCAGGGAACCGAGCAGCATGGACGTTTCTCCCTCGTCTTCTTATTGCGGACGATTGGCATCCGCTGCGAGATCGATCCGCGCACCGGCACCCTGTACTCCATTTCCTCGCACGACGGCGGGCTCTACCGCATCGACCGTACCACCGGCCTCGCCACCCTCATCGGGTTCACGGGGATCACTGGCGTGGCCAGC
>DAORNC010000056.1:0-5304 GCA_035440785.1 Rhabdaerophilum sp.
CCTGCCGCGATGCCGCGCGCTGGCCAGGTCTACGCGTTGGCGTCAATGTGTCGGCGATCCAGTTCCGGCAGTCGCATTTTCCCGAAAATGTTTCCCAAATCATCCGCGAGGCCAGTCTCGAGCCGCATCGCCTCGAACTTGAGCTGACCGAAGGCGTACTCGTCGAGGACGCCGATCAGGCCGAGGCGGCCATGATGGAGCTGCGTGCGATCGGCGTGAAGCTCGCGCTCGACGATTTCGGCACCGGTTATTCCTCGTTGATCTACCTGCGGCGCTTCGCCTTCGACAAGATCAAGATCGACAAATCCTTCCTCGACTCCATGGAAGCAACAGGCGAAAGCGCGATTCTCGTACATTCGGTTGTCCATCTCGGTCGCGCGCTTGGCCTTGAAGTGACAGCGGAAGGCGTGGAGAACGAAGATCAGCGGCGCTTCCTCCAGGCGGTCGGTTGCCATTACCTGCAGGGTTACCTGTTCTCGAAACCGGTTTCGGCGGAAGCGATTGACGAAATGCTCAGGGCCGAACGGGAGCAGGCCTCACTCGCGCCGCAGGACGCAGCGTAGCGCGCACGCATCACCCCATCCCGAAAAGGGAGGCAGTGAAGCGGAAGACAGGCTTGAGGATTGCATAGGTCAAGCCGACCGTGAAAATCAGCGCGAAGACGGTGGCGACGCCGCCCGCCACCACGAAGATGCCGTCGCGCTCGGCCAGCGCGAGCCCGAAGAGGATCACCGCAATGCCCGGCGGAATGCCGCCGAAAAACGGGATCGGCGACATCAGCGCCAGCGCCAGCAGCAGCAGCAGGCCGCCGAGGACACGCTGGCCGACCGCACCGGTCAGCACCAGAAGCCGCGGTCGCATGATGCGCTCGAGCCAGCGCAAGGTGCTCTCCGAACGTTCGAGAACACGCTGGAGATTTTTCCGGCTGACGCGTCGCTCGCCGAGCCAGGTCGGCAGCACGAGGCTTTCCTTGCCGAGCAACATCTGGAATGCCACCACCCCGACAACGACCCCGCACAGGATCGGCAAGCCGGGCACCGGCAACAGGTTCGGCAGGCCGAAAAGGACAAGGACGATCCCGAAGGACCGCTTTCCGAGCAGCGCGACGATTTCGCCGAGTTGGGGAAACGGATCATCCGCCTCGCCTCGTTCGCGAACGGACTCGGCGAGGACGTCAGCGATACGGGCCGAAAAAGGCTTCATGTAACGATACGGTTCCTTTCGGCGTCGTCCGGTCTAGATAACGCATGGCTTGGAGCGTGGGAAGGGTTCGACGAAAGAATTACCGCCGGTTTTACCGCTCAATCATCGGTTGCTGGCAAAGGAATCCATTCCGTTATTCCCTTGAGGGAGGAATGAGGTCCGATAATTGGACCTGGCCTCGGGGTGGGTGGCGTGAGAGCACGATGTCAGGCCGGACCTTGGCGTCGAAGGGGGCTGGCGACCGGTTGGTTTCTGGTGGCCAGCTTTTGCTGTTCATCGGCAATCGCGAATGAAGTCCTCTCCGATAGCCCCGTTCCGGGTGGGATGCTCGCCTTCATCGAGAATGCCGTCCCTTGGCCCGATATCGGGCGTGACCGCCCCGACGATCCTCGCCAGGAAGAGATGTCGGCCTTTTTCGAAGGTCTCCCTCCCGGTGGCTCGGCGGCTCCGCTTTTCAGGCGCAACCGCCGCGACCATGATATCTGGTTCAATCCCCTGCCGCTCAGGAATGTCTTCTTCGCCGGATACGATGTGTCCGGCACCGATCATTTCGCCTCGATCGGTCTCAAGCGGGCGCTGGGCTCCACCCTTGATGTTCCCGGTTTTCGGTTCCTCGGCAGTCTCGGGATCAAGGTTGCCACGCGCGACGCGACGACCGGCGATCGTGTCACACGTCTCCATGCCGTTCGGGCAAGCCTCGGCCACGAATTCCATATCGGCAACACCGCGGTCACGGTCTATGCGGGAACGAGCGTCGTCAAGAACCCGGACGGCGCAGTGCTCGCCGGAACGCCCCGCAGTCGTTTCGGACCGGTAGCAATGGTCGATCTCTGGCAAAATTGGTCGGACGGGGCCTTCGATTCCCGTTACTCTTCCGCCTTCGTCATGGCGGATCAGGCAAGCCGGAGCTTCTATATACGCGTTCGGCACGGTTTCGGCATGAAAGGGCATCCTTGGCGCATCGGCCCGGAAGCCAGCTTCTCGTCCGGAGCAACCCTGCGGAGCAGGGGCGTCCGCGTACAGGATGGCTGGAACAGCAAGCGGCTTGGGCTGCATGTCAGCGAAATCCCGATCGGTGACGCGCGTCTGTCGGTCTCCTGTGGCGGTGAATGGCGCAAGGGGGGCAAGAGCGCGCTCTATACCCAGGCCGGCCTCTACTTCCGTTACTGACCCGCCAATGCGTCTGGCGTGTCGAAGTCGGCGAGAACCCCGGGGTCATCGACAGGCACCTCGCGCACGGCTTCCCGCGAAGCTTCGAGCAACTTGCGCGCGCCGTGATCGCCGTGAAGTTGCATCAGCGAAGGAAACAACGCCCGGCGCACCAGCACGGGGTTGCCCCACCGGCCTTCAAAAACCGGCACAAAGGCCAGCGATGGGTCCTTCTCGCTCGCCGCGACGAGCGTTTCCAACGTCTGTGGACGGACGCGCGGCATATCGCCGAGCAGGATGAAGGCAGCGCCGACTGCCTCCGGCATGGCGGCAAGTCCTGCGCGGATCGATGTCGAAAGCCCGCGCTGGTAATCGGGATTCTCGATGACCTGCGCCTCTCCCGCGAGCGCACGGACTGCATCCGCCTCGTGGCCGGTGACGAGAAACCGCGACGAAATACCAGCCGCCTCGACCATGCCGAGAACATGGGCGAGCATCGGGCGACCGTGGACCTCGGCGAGCAGCTTGTTCGCCGCGCCGAACCGTGTCGAGCGACCGGCCGCGAGGATCAGCGCCGCGACAGCGCCCTCGCCACCCGGTATCGTCTCCTTCCCGGCGCGCGGCTGTGGCCGAGAGACGATCTCCATCAGCAATCCGCCGACGCCCATGCCCTGCACCTCGGCGGCCCCGACCGGTAGATCGGCGCAAAGCCGCGCCAGAACCCAGTCGAACCCGTTCTCGCGCGGGCTGCGCGCGCAGCCCGGCGCACCGATGAAAGGTAGTCCTCGCCACTCGCCGAGCAGCAGCAAATTGCCCGGATCTACCGGCATGCCGAAGTGCTCGATCCGCCCGCCGGCCGCCTCGATCGCTGCCGGGATGACATCGCGCCGGTCGGCGATGGCAGCAGCGCCGAAGATCACCAGAAGATCGAAAGTCGCCGGATCAAGCGTCGCCAAGGCCGTTTCCAGCACATCTTGCCGATGGTCAAGGCGATGCTCGAGAACGAGCGCGCTGCCGAGCGCTGCAAGGCGTGCCTCCATCATCCGGACGGTCTTGTCGATCACGCTTTCCTTGAGCCCCGGCAGACGCAGCGACAGCATGGCGACACGCCTGGCGCTGTACGGCGCTACGCGCAAGGCACCGGACAGAGCGCGGATACCCGCGTCGAGCACCGTACCCGGCACGGCAAATGGAATGATCTTCACCGTCGCGACCATCTCGCCCGGTTCAACGCGCTTGTAGGCGGGCAGGGTCGCGATCGTCATCGCGGGATCGAGCGCATTGAACCGGTCGATGGCCGTGCGGTCCGTGACAAGAAGCCCGGCTGCATCGGCGAAAAGATTGGCGCGCCCGGTGAAAGCGGGATCGATGCGCAAGGAAGGACCAGCGAGACAATGTGCAAGACGGCGCGCAGCCTCGTCCTCGCCGACGTCACCCGCCTCAAGCCGAGCGACAGTGACCGCATCGAGGCCAGCCGCCGCCAGCGCGGCACAATCCTCGGCGGACAGAACGCGGAAGGCGATCTCACCCGCGCGCACTTGGTGGGCGAGGATGCCGCCCCCTGCCTCGGCAACCGGAACCGAACCGAACTTCATCGGATCTTTTCCTTTCGCATCGCCGTCACGCGAACCGGTTCCACGTCACCTGCCGGTGCTTCATGTCCGCCTCTTCTCGCGCATGGTGGCGATGATCTCGCCAAGGATCGACACCGCGATCTCCGCCGGACTGACCGCGCCGATATCGAGCCCGATCGGCGCGCGGATCACCTCCAGCGCCGCATCGACAACACCGGCGCTGGCGAGCCGTTCGAGCCGCTTCGCGTGGGTTTTGCGACTACCGAGCGCTCCAATGTAGAAGCATCCCTTCGAAAGCGCATGCAGGATCGCTGGGTCGTCGATCTTGGGATCGTGCGTGAGCGCCACGAAGGCGGTGTAGCGGTCGAGGTTCAACAGCGGCAGCGCGACATCCGGCCATTCGGCAATGACACGCGTGTTGGGAAAACGCTCCGGCGTCGCAAAAGCCTCCCGCGGATCGACGATCACCGCGTCGAGCCCGGCGATGCGCGCGATCTCCGCCAGCGCCTGCGAAATATGCACAGCACCGATGATGACGAGCTTCACGGGGGGCACATGCACGTTGATGAATATCTTGCCGGCGGGCGTCTCGACCGGGCCGCTCTTACCGGTGCGGAAGGCCTCGGCAAGCTCCGCCGCGAGCGCATCCCCTCCCGCCTCCGCCGGCGTCACGAGCCGGGATGTCCCGGTGGAGAGGCTGGTGACGAGCGCAATGGCCTCACGTTTCGCGCGGGCTTCGTTGAGGCGGATAAGGAGGGAAAGGTCCATCACGTAACCTTCACTACATGCACGGCGATCCGGCCACCGCAGGACAGGCCGACGCGCCAGGCCGTTTCGTCCGCGACACCGAATTCGAGTAGTTTCGCCTTGCCCGAACCGATCACATCGATCGCCTCCGAGACCACAGCGCCCTCGACACAGCCGCCGGAAACGGAACCGAGGAAATTCCCTTCGTCATCAATCACGAGATGCGAGCCGACCGGGCGCGGTGCAGAGCCCCAGGTTTCGACCACGGTCGCGATCGCAACCCCCTTCCCCGCACGCTTCCACGCTTCGGCTTCACGAAGGATGTCGTTATCGGTCGAAAGCGAAACGCTCATCGGAGAACCTCCTTGAGAAAGCGGCGCGGCGCGGCATCGTCGGAACGGCCGGCGGCCAGCGCGGTGCAGAGATCGGCGATCGAATTCAAGCTATGCAGCGAACGGAATTCGTCAACATGCGGCAGCATCGCACGTATCCCTGCTGCCTTCGCTTCAAACCCTTCGAACCGCAATAGCGGATTGAGCCAGATCAGCCTGCGGGAGGAACGGCGGAGGCGGGAAAGTTCGCGCGCAAGGTCGGGTCGCACATCGCGCTCAAGCCCATCGGTGATGAGCAA
>DAORNC010000056.1:5325-14465 GCA_035440785.1 Rhabdaerophilum sp.
CGCCGGCGAGCACGCGCCGCGCCCACTGCTTGTTGAAGCGTTCCAGCGTCGCACCGATGCGCGTGCCACCATCCCAGTCGCGCACCAGCTTCGAGGCGCCGCGCAGCGCGATATCAGGGTCCTTGGTCGATCGCAGTGTGCGGGTGACGTTGGTGAGCTCGGTGGCGAAAGTAAAGGCATGGACCTTCCGCCCCGTCTGCGCCAGCGCATGCAGGAAATGCAGGAAAATCCGCGAATACTGGCTCATGGAGCCGGAGATATCGCAGAGCGCGACCAGCGGCGGCACCTTCTCTGCTCGTGAACGGAACCGGATCTCGAAGGCATCGCCCCCCGCCCGCAGGCTTGCACGCATCGCCGCGCGCGGATCGGCGCGCTGGCCATACTGATCGGGCACGAAGCGCCGCGTCCTGACATGCTGGAGCGGCATCACCAGCGCGGCGATGGCCGCCCTGGCTTCGGCGAGTTCTGCCGCGCTCATCCCGTCGAAATCGCGATTGCGGAACACCTCGATATCCGAAACCGTAAGACGGCTGTCGAGATCAACCCGCTCTTTTTCCTGCGCCTCCTCCGACTTGCGCTCGTTGAAGAGGCTCTCGGTGATGCGCCTGAGTGCTTCCTCTCGCCGATCATCCGGATTGCCGGGGGCAGCCGGCATCATCGTCGCCATCATCTTCTCTAGCAGCGCCCGCCGCCGCCAGAACAGGCGGAACGCCTGATCGAACATCTCGGCATCCTGCCGGCGCTTGACGAAAACGGCTTCGAGTGCCGCGCGGAACTCCTCCTTGTGGCCGATGCCGATGGTCTCCACCGCCTCCACCGCATCGAGCATCGCGCCGGGGCCGACACTCATCCCCGCCGTGCGCAGCGCCCGCCCGAAATAGGCGATGTTCTCGCCGAGATGGCCGCCGGTGTCCATCACAGCCCTACCTTCACCTCGTCGAGGATTTCCTTCGCGCGGGAGCCCTGCATCTTGAGGATGTCATCCTGATATTTGAGCAACACGCCGAGGGTATCCGAGACCAGCGCCGGATCGAGCGCGACCGCGTCGAGTTCGACGAGCGCTGTGGCCCAGTCCAGCGTTTCGGCGACGCCGGGCACCTTGAACAGGTCTTCCTTCCGGATCGCCTGCACGAAGGCGATGATCTGCTTGGAGAGTTTCGCCGGGGTCTTGGGTCGCTTTTCCTTCAGGATCGACAGTTCGCGCAGCGCATCCGGGTAATCCACCCAGTGATAGAGGCAGCGACGCTTCAGGGCATCGTGCACCTCGCGCGTGCGGTTCGAGGTGATGACGACGATCGGTGGCGCGGGGGCCTTCACGGTGCCAAGCTCGGGGATGGTGGCTTGAAAATCCGATAGGATTTCGAGCAAAAAGGCCTCGAAGGCTTCATCCGTCCGGTCGAGTTCGTCGATCAGCAGCACCGGCGCCCCGGCAGGATCGGGTTCGAGCGCCTGAAGAAGTGGGCGTTTCACGAGGTAGCGCTCGGAGAACACATCGCCTGCGAGCCGCTCCTTGTCGTGCTCGCCCGCCGCCTCGCCGAGGCGGATCGCCATCATCTGTCCGGCGTAGTTCCATTCGTAGAGCGCGGCGGCGGCATCGAGCCCTTCATAGCATTGCAGGCGGATGAGCTTGCGGCCCAGCCCGCGCGCCAGCACCTTGGCGATCTCGGTCTTGCCAACGCCCGCCTCGCCTTCGAGGAACAGTGGACGCCCCATCTTCAGCGCCAGGAACAGCACGGTCGCGAAGCCGCGTTCGGCGACATAGTGCTCGCGCTTGAGAAGGTCGAGCGTATCCTCAATCGAGGCGGGAACGGAGATCATCGGCGGGTTCCAAAGAAAAACCAGAATGCGACGAGCGCAAGCGAGAACGCGAGCACGCGGCGCACGAGCCGCTCGTGCGGCCCTTCGACAAGATAGGGCCTGAGTGCGGCCGCGAAAACCACGATCGCGGCATGAACCGCAGTCGCGACAGCGACATAGATCGCAACCAGCACCACGCTCTGCGCGATCACCCGGTCGTCGGCGATGGTAATGAACAGCGGCAGCACCGCGATGTAAAACACCGCCGCCTTGGGGTTGAGAAGGTTGGTAAGGAGCGCCCGGCCGAATGCCGCGCCATCGCTCATCGGCGCCTGCTCGCCGTCGCCCTGCCAGCCTTCCCAGGCGAGATAGAGCAGGAAAAGCGCGCCGGCATAGCGCAGAGCATCATAGGCGTAGGGAATGGCTGTGATCGCAGCAGCCAGACCGAAAACGGAAAGAAGCCCGACAACCGAAAGACCGAGCGAGACGCCGGCAACGGCGGAAAAGCCGATCCGCCGTCCCTCGGACAGCGTCAAAGCCGCGAGCCAAGCCATGTTGGGTCCCGGGGTCAACTCGATGAGAAGGGAGGTCAGCGCGAAGGAAGTGAGCGTGGCAATCATCTTGTTATTATGCGGCGCACGCGAAACCGACGCCACGACATGCCTCAATCATCATGCCACCAACGGCCGCCGTGCGTGTATCGTCCGGCGGCCCCTGATGTCACTTCCCGCTCGCCGTCGTCACCGCACGGCGAGCCATCACGCCGATCAGATGGCTGCGATAGTCGGCAGAGGCGTGGATATCGCCGTTGAGGTTCTTGGCCGAGGGCGTCGCCACGCCGTCAAGGGCTTTGGCGCTGAAGCGCTTCTGCAGCGCAGCCTCAGCCGCTTCCCAGCGGAATACGCCATCCGAACCCGCACCGGTAACGGCCACGGCAACCTTGCCGCCCTTCTTGGCGACCGCAACGCCGACCATCGCATAGCGCGACGCCGGATTGCGGAACTTGGCATAGGCGAACTTCGCACCGATGGGGACGATCACCCTGGTCACGATCTCGCCCTCATCGAGTGCGGTCGAGAACAGGCCGGTGAAAAAATCCGCCGCCGCGAGGCGCCGCTTGTTGGTGACGATGGTCGCGCCAAGTGCGAGCAGCCCGCCCGGATAATCCGCTGCTGGATCGTTGTTGGCGATGGAGCCGCCGATCGTCCCGCGATGGCGCACATGCGGATCGCCGATGCCACCCGCGAGTGCTGCCAGCCCCGGCAACGCCGCCTGCACGAGCGCGGACCCGGCAACCTCGGCATGGGTCGTCATCGCGCCGATAACGAGGTTACGGCCCTTCTGCTCGATGCCGGCAAGTTCAGGAATACCGCCGAGATCGACGATCTGGCCGGGACTTGCGAGGCGCTGTTTCATGGTGGGGAGAAGCGTCTGCCCGCCGGCGAGGATCTTGGCATCTTCGAGCTTGCCCATCAGCCCATTAGCCTGCCGGAGCGTCGAAGGACGATGAAAATCAAAGTTGTACATCGGTTCTTTTCCTTCTCTGATCCGTTATTCCGCCGCCTTGGCGAGGCTTGCCTGCGCCGCCTTCCACACTGCCTGCGGCGTCGCCGGCATGGCAATGCCCTCGTGGCCGAGCGCGTCGGTGATCGCGTTGATGACCGCCGCCGGCGCCGCGATGGCTCCAGCCTCGCCGCAGCCCTTGATTCCCAACGGGTTAGAGGGGCACGGCGTCGTCGTGTGGCCGACGGTGAAGGACGGCAGATCACCCGCGCGCGGCATCTGGTAATCCATATAGCTCGCGGTAAGGAGCTGGCCGTTCTTGTCGTAGACAGCACCTTCCATCAGCGCCTGGCCTATCCCCTGCGCGATGCCGCCGTGCACCTGCCCTTCGACGATCATCGGATTGATGATAACGCCGAAATCATCGACTGCGGTCCACTTGGCGATCTCCGTAGTGCCGGTTTCGGGGTCGATCTCGACCTCGCAGATATGCACGCCCGAGGGGAAAGTGAAGTTGGTGGGATCGTAAAACGCCCCCTCCTTCAGCCCAGGTTCGAGCTGCTCGCCGGTGAACTTGTGGGCGATATAGGCCTGAAGCGCGACGGAAGCGAAGTCGACCGATTTATCCGTGCCCTTCACCGAGAACTGGCCGTCCTTGAAATCGATATCGGCCTCGGAAGCTTCGAGCACGAAGCTGGCGACCTTCTTAGCCTTGGCTTCGATCTTGTCGAGCGCCTTGACGATCGCGCTCATGCCGACCGCACCGGAGCGCGAGCCGTATGTGCCCATGCCCATCTGCACCTTGTCGGTATCGCCGTGGACGATGGAGACGTTTTCGATCGGGATGCCGAGGCGGCCCGCGACGAGCTGGGCGAAGGTGGTCTCGTGTCCCTGCCCGTGGCTGTGCGAGCCGGTGAGCACTTCCACCGTGCCGACCGGGTTGACACGCACTTCCGCGCTTTCCCAGAGGCCGACGCCGGCACCGAGCGAACCGACCGCCGCCGAGGGGGCGATGCCGCAAGCCTCGATATAGGCCGAATAGCCCAGGCCGCGCAGCTTGCCGGCCTTCGCGCTCTCGCGCTTACGCTTGGCGAAGCCCTTCACGTCATGGGTATCGAGGGCCTTCTTGAGCGAGGCGTCGTAGTCGCCGGTGTCGTAGCACATGATGACCGGCGTCTGGTGCGGGAAAGCCTTGATGAAGTTCTTCCGCCGGAAGGCGGCCGGGTCCATGCCGAGTTCGCGCGCGGCGACTTCCATCAGCCGCTCGATCACGAAGGTTGCCTCCGGGCGACCGGCGCCGCGATAGGCGTCGACCGGCGCGGTGTTGGTGTACACCGCCTCAACCTCCCCGTAGATCGCCGGAATGTTGTATTGGCCCGAGAGAAGCGGGACGTAGAGATAGGTCGGCACCGACGATGCGAAAGTGGAGAGATAGGCGCCGAGATTCGCGCGCGTCTTCACATGCAGACCTAGGATCCTGCCGTTCTCGTCGATCGCCATCTCGGCATGGGTCATGTGGTCACGGCCATGCGCATCCGCGAGGAAGGCCTCGGTGCGATCCGAGACCCATTTCACCGGCCGGCCGACCTTCTTCGCCGCCCAGACACAGACCGTCTCCTCGGCGTAGATAAAGATCTTGGAGCCGAAACCACCGCCGACATCCGGCGCGATCACGCGGAGTTTGTGTTCCGGCGCGATGCCGATGAAGGCCGAGAGCACCAGCCGCGCCACATGCGGGTTCTGCGAGGTGGTATAGAGCGTGAAGGCATCCTCGCCCGCATTATAGTCACCAACGGCCGCGCGCGGCTCCATCGGGTTCGGCACAAGGCGGTTGTTGACGAGGTCGATCTTCGTGACGTGCTTGGCCTTCTTGAAGGCGGCATCGACAGCCGCCTTGTCGCCCAGGTGCCAGTCATAGACCTGATTGTCGGGCGAGACGTCGTGGACGACCGGGCTTCCCTTCCTGGTCGCCGTCGCGAGATCGACGACCGGCGCGAGCTTCTCGTAATCGACGGCGATCGCCTCCGCCGCGTCCTTGGCCTCGGCGAGGGTTTCGGCGATCACAACCGCCACGTGATCGCCGACATAGCGCACCTTGCCCTGTGCCAACGCCGGATGGCCGCCGGACTTCATCGGGGTGCCGTCCTTCGAATGAATCATCCAGCCGCAGATCAGGCCGCCGACTTTGTCCTTCTCGATGTCGTCGCCGGTCAGGATCGCGACAACGCCGGGCATCGCCGCGGCCTTTTTGGTATCGATCTTCTTGATCCTGGCATGCGCGTGCGGCGAACGCAGGAAATAGGCGTAGGCCTGACCGGGCCGGTTGATATCATCGGTGTAATTGCCCTTGCCGGTGATGAAGCGGAAATCCTCCTTGCGCCGAACGCGGGCGCCAATACCGGTTCCTGCCATGATTGTGATCCTCTCTGGCGAGTTGGACGTTTCCTCGAAAAACCTGCCGCGCCGGGCGCTCGAAGCGCTCTCTTGTCGCGGCGGGTGAAGCTTTACTCAGCGGCGACCTTGTGGCCCGCCATCGCGGCCGCGCCGGCCTGAATGGCCTTGACGATATTGTGGTAACCCGTGCAACGGCAGATATTCCCGTCTAGGTTCTCCCGGATCGTCTCTTCAGAAAGATTGAAACCGAGGCGGTTCACCATATCGATTGCCGCCATGATCATGCCCGGCGTGCAGAAGCCGCACTGGAGGCCGTGATGGGCCCGGAAGGCCGCCTGCATCGGGTGCAGATCCTGTCCGTTCGCAAGTCCCTCGATGGTGGTGACGTTCGCGCCCTCACAGGACAGCGCCAGCGTCGTGCAGGACTTGATCGCCTTGCCGTCGACGTGGACGACGCACGCGCCGCATTGACTCGTGTCACAGCCGACATGCGTTCCGGTCAGCCGCTGTTCGTTTCGCAGGAAGTCGACCAGCAGCGTGCGGGCATCGACATTGCCGCTCACGCGTTTGCCGTTCACGGTCATGCTCACCTTGGGCATGTATCTCTCCTTGGGCAAAAAAGGGCCGAAAAACGTGCCCTTCGACGTCGGTTCGGGAAATTCATGACCCAATTTCGGCCGTTTTCCCTCGTTTTTCGGCAGTCTGGACCCATTCGAAAGAAACGGTCAAGGCTTGAACGGCTCCATCGCGATCAAATTCGTTCATGCGCTGCAACATCAAATTTCACGCTTCCGGCTGGTGAAGATGCGCCCCGCTCTTGTCAGCCGCGCACTTTGCCGGAATGCTGGCATCAACCAGCACAGGAATAGGCAGGCATATCGTGACCACCGAAATCAGTTTCATCGAAGCGGGCGGCGTTCGTTTTCGCGTGCGGAAGGACGGTCCTTCCGGCGGCCCGCCGCTGATGTTCTCGAACTCGCTCGGCGCGAAGCTGGAGATGTGGGATGCGCAGGCGGCCCATTTCGCCAAGAAATACCGCGTCATCCGTTACGATGTGCGCGGACACGGCGAGAGCACCTGCCCTCCGGGCCCCTATTCTATGTCGATCCTCGCAGCTGATGCGCTGCGCATCCTCGACGCACTGCACATCCACAAAACCGATTGGGTCGGTTGCTCGATGGGCGGCATGGTCGGCATGTATCTCCTGACGCACCATCGCGAGCGGATTGGCAAGGCGGTGCTCGGCAATACCTCCGCCTACATGGGACCGCCGTACACCGACTGGAACGCGCGTATCCGCCTCGCAAACCGCGACGGCATGGGGCCGATCGCCGAGGCGATGAAACTGCGCTGGTTCACGCCACGCTTCAACGAGCGGAACCCTGCGGAGGTCGCGCGCATCACCGACCAGGTAAGGGAGGCAACCGTAACGGGCTACACGGCCTGCGGTGGCGCGATCCGCGACATGGACCAGCGCGAGGCGATCAAATCGATCACCAACGAAGTGCTCGTGCTGATCGGCGGCGAAGATCCAGCTACCGTTCCGGCAATGGGTGAGCTGATGGCCCGCAACATTCCAGGGGCGAAAAAGGCGGTCATCCCCGCCGCGCATATCTCGAATTGCGAGATCCCGGACGAATACAACCGCGTCGTCGGCGCCTTTCTCGGAATGTGACCATGCCCGATCCCGCCAATTTTCTCGGCCTCGCGCTCGTCGCGTTGGGCATGGTGCTGACCCCCGGCCCCAACATGATCTACCTCGTCTCGCGTTCGATCTGCCAGGGTCCGGTGGCGGGGCTGATCTCGCTCGGCGGCGTGTTCGTCGGCTTCGTGTTCTACATGCTGCTGGCCGCCTTCGGCATCACAGCGGTCATCATGGCGGTTCCCTATGCCTATGACGCCTTGCGCCTTGCCGGCGCGGCCTATCTGGGCTGGCTTGCCTGGCAGGCGCTCCGCCCCGGCGGGCGCTCGGCCTTTCAGGTGCGCGAACTGCCGAAGGACAGCCCGCGCAAGTTGTTCATGATGGGGCTGGTGACCAATCTTCTCAATCCGAAGGCAGCGATGATGTATCTCTCGTTGCTGCCGCAGTTCATCGATATCGAGAAGGGCAGTGTTTTCCTGCAATCGATTGCGCTCGGGATGACGCAGATCACCATTTCCTTGATCGTCAACGCGATGATCGCGCTGGCAGCTGGGTCCATCGCGCTGTTCCTGACGCGGCGACCCGGTTTTGCGTTGCTCCAGCGCTGGCTGATGGGCTCCGTCCTCGGCTTCCTTGCTGTGCGCATGGCCTTCGAGACCCGGCGCTGAACCGCCTCTGCCTGTAACCGCTCAAGAGCTCAAGATGCCAGGAACCGTCCATCTTCATCGCGTCTTTCCGGCCAAGCCGGAAAAGCTGTTCCGCGCGTTCATCGATCCCGATGCCACGGCGCAGTGGATTCCCCCGGAAGGCTTCGTCTGCAAGGTGCATCATATGGAACCGCGCGTCGGCGGCACCTTCCGTATGACCTTCGTGAACTTCTCCACCGGGAACGGCCATTCCTTCGGAGGTGAATATCTTGAAATCGAACCAAACCGCCTGCTGCGATACACGGACAAGTTCGACGACCCCAACCTGCCGGGAACCATTGAGGTCACCGTCCGGCTCACTGCCGTATCCTGCGGCACCGAAGTGCATATCGAGCAATCGGGTATTCCGGACGTGATCCCGGTCGAGCAGTGCTATCTTGGCTGGCAGCAGAGTCTCAACAATCTCGCACGCCTCGTAACCCCCGAAATTCCCGGATGATCCGGGCAGAGGAGCAGACATGACCAAGGTTGCGATCCTTACCGGCGCCGGCAAGGGCATGGGCGGCGCCACGGCGCGCGAACTGGCCGCGCGCGGCTGGAAGCTTGCCCTGCTCTCGCCCTCCGGCAATGCCGAGACCCTGGCAAGGGAACTCGGCGGACTGGGCATCACCGGCTCCGTGACGGAGGAGGCCGATCTCAAGCGCCTCGTCGACGCCGCGATGGCGGCTTACGGACGCATCGATGGCGCTGTGCTCTCGACCGGCCATCCGCCCAAGGGTGATCTTCTCGCGCTGACGGATGAGGACTGGATCAAGGGCCTCAATCTGATCATCCTCAATGTCGTCAAGATCGCGCGGCTCGTGACCCCGATCATGGAGCGCCAGGGCGGCGGCTCAATCGTCAATATCTCGACCTTCGCCGCCTTCGAGCCCGATCCCGTCTTCCCGATTTCCTGCACTTTGCGCGCCGGGCTCGCCTCCTTCGCCAAGCTCTACGCGGATCAATACGCGGCAAAGAACATTCGCATGAATAACCTGCTGCCAGGGTTTATTGATTCGCTGCCAGAGAAGCCGCAGTTCAAGGCGCGCATCCCGATGGGGCGTTACGGAAAAGTCGAGGAAATCGCCAAGACCGCCGCCTTCCTCCTTTCGGACGAT
>DAORNC010000056.1:14475-15455 GCA_035440785.1 Rhabdaerophilum sp.
CGTCTCCGACGGCGCGGGCTACATCACCGGCCAGAACATCCGCGTCGATGGCGGGATCACGCGCTCCGTGTGACTACACCGCGTGGAAGGCCCGGCGGGTATAGACCAGCCCCGCATGGGCCGTTCCGAGACGGATGTCGAGGATCGTTCCGATCACCACGAGATGGCTTGCCACAGGTTTGATCTCCTCGACCCGGCACGAGAACCCCACCAGCGCATCAACGAGGTAAGGCTGGCCGAGCGCATCGGTCAGCCACTTGCCGTGTTCGAAGCGTTGAACGCCGCGCGCGGAGGTGCGGCCTGCAAAGACATTCGCAAGTTCCTGCTGCCCGGCCCCAAGCGTGTTGACGCTGAATGCGCCGTTTTCCCGCACAACAGCCGCCGTCCTGCTGGACTTGTTCAGGCAGACGAGAAGTGTCGGCGGCGCGTCGGAAACCGAGGTCACCGCAGTCGCTGTCAGGCCGCCCTTGCCGCCCGGACCGTCGGTCGCAATGAGATGCACCGCGCCGGCGACACGGCTCATCGCGTCGCGGTAAGGCGCGGAATCGGCGGAAAGACGCGGGTCACCGTTGACAGTATTCAAAAATCGCAATCCTCGAGACCTGAGGGAACTGGCGCGCTTTCGGCAAAAGTGCAAGGCTTGATCATGAAATTCCGGCTTGCGGCTCGCCCCGCGTCGCGACAACCTCGGCCGAACCTCGGAAGCCTGTATTATGTCGACGAGAACCTTTCCGCTTCGTTCCCGCCCTCGACCGCATCTCCTCGTGGCTTCAGCATCTCTGCTGGCACTCTCCGGCTGCGCCGGCATTCCGCTGCCCGGCTGCACGGCAGGGGAGAAGCCGATGATTCGTGCAGAACTCGTCTTCGGCCGCAATATCGGCACCGCGCTTGGCGTCAGCGAAGCGGATTTCCACCGGTTCCTGTCGGAGGAGGTCACATCGCGCTTTCCAGACGGTTTCACCGTGCTGGACTCGAAAGGG
>DAORNC010000056.1:15465-17652 GCA_035440785.1 Rhabdaerophilum sp.
CAATATCGGGATCAAGCCGGGCGCATTATCCGCGAGCCGGGCAAGGTGGTCGTCATTGCCTTTCCGGATGGACAGACCGCGCGCGATAAGATTGCGGCAATTGCGGCAGGCTATAAGGATCGCTTCCGTCAGGAAGCCGTCGCGACGGTCTTGACCGGTTCATGCGTCACCTTCTGAAATTGCCCGATCGAAAGCTGGAACCCGCTCGCCCATGCCGCTGCATTTGACAGAACAGGAAAGCGTGATGCTCGCCGGCGGAAATGGCGAGGCGTGCGCGTTGGCGATGCGCGTCATCACCGAGACCGCGCGGATCATGGGCGCAAGAAAGCTCGTCGAGGTTGCCTCGGCGCATATCGATGGTGCGCTCTATCACGGCGATTCCGGCACGCTGTTCGGCGAGCGGCTGGCCGCGCTCGGCGCGAAGGTCGCGGTGCCGACGACGCTCAATGTCGGCGCGCTCGATCTCGCCTGCGGCACGAAACCCCGCCTCGCCCCGCACGAGCGCGAGATGGCCGCGCGGATGATGCGCGCCTACGAGGCGATGGATTGTGCGCCAAGCTGGACCTGCGCGCCCTATCAGGCCGGGCACCGCCCTGCCCTCGGCTCGGATGTCGCCTGGGGCGAATCGAACGCCGTCGCTTTCTGCAATTCGGTGCTCGGCGCGCGCACCAACCGCTATGGCGACTTCCTCGATATCTGCTGTGCCATCACCGCTCGCGCGCCCTACTACGGGTTGCATGTCCCCAAGAACCGGCGCGCGAAATTCGTGCTCGACTGCACAAAACTCTCGCCGGCCTTGCGCGGCGCGGAGGTCTTCTGGCCCGTGATCGGCACCCTCTTCGGCCAGCGCGCCGGGACGGATGTCGGCATCGTCACCGGGCTCAAAGGGTTCGCGACGGAGGACCGGCTGAAGGCCTTCGGCGCGGCGGCAGCTTCCGCAGGCGCGGTTGGCCTCTTTCATATCGAAGGCGTAACGCCCGAAGCCCCGGATCTCGTCACCGCCACGGGCGGCGAGCGCTACCCCGAAACGATCCGCGTGACGCCGTCCGTGCTGGACTCCGCCCGCGCAGGGCTTTCGACGACACAAGAAGAGCGGATCGATGCCGTGGCGATTGGCTCGCCCCATTGCTCGATCGACGAATTGCTCGAACTCGATCGATTGATCGCCGGACGGAAGCTCGCACGCCCGTTCTATGCCTGCACGGGCCGCCACGCCGTCAAGGCGCTGGAGGCAGCCGGACGACGCGACGCGCTGGAAGCGGCGGGCGTTACGCTCGTTGCCGATACCTGCGTGGTCGTGACACCGATCCTCGCTGCCATCGACGGCGTACTGATGACGAATTCCGGCAAGTTTGCGCATTACGCGCCTGGAAACACCGGCTACGCCGTGCAATACGGTGCCCTCGCCGAATGCGTCGAGAGCGCGGTTTCGGGACGCCTGATGCGCGACGAAAGGCTTTGGGCATGAGGCTTCCGGCATGATCGCGCATCGACCCAAGGCCCATCCCATCCTGCCAGGCAGCGCCGAAGGGCCCCTGCTGCAACTCACGGCGCCGCTCTCGTTCTGGGGCGGGGTAGATCCGAAAACCGGTTCGATCATCCAGGTCCGCCATCCGCAATGCGGCGTTTCGATCGCCGGAACGATTTTGTGCCTGCCCGGCACGATCGGTTCGTCCTCTTCGTCCGCCGTACTGCTCGAACTCATCCGTCTCGGCAAGGCGCCGGCTGCCCTCGTGCTCGCCGAGCCCGACGCGATCCTGCTGATCGGTTGCCTCGTCGCGCGCGAGATGGGCTGGAATGCTCCGCCCGCCTTTGAACTGGCCGCCGGCAGCCAGCGCAAGCTCACCACCGGCCGTGTCACGCTCGACCGGGCCGGCCACCTTTCACCCTCCCGACAAGCCTGAAGCGGACATCATCATGGCCCGACATACCTTTTTCTGCGTGGATGGACATACCTGCGGCAACCCCGTCCGCATGGTCGTGGGCGGCGGCCCGAACCTCTCGGGCGCGACAATGAGCGAGAAGCGGGATCACTTCATCCGCGACTACGACTGGATCCGCACAGCGCTAATGTTCGAACCGCGGGGCCACGACATGATGTCCGGCTCGATCCTCTACCCGCCGACGCGCCCCGACTGCGACATCGCCATCCTGTTCATCGAGACGTCCGGCTGCCTGCCCATGTGC
>DAORNC010000056.1:17699-19682 GCA_035440785.1 Rhabdaerophilum sp.
AAGACGCCGGGCAAACTGATGCTCGACACGCCCGCCGGGCTCGTGGTCGCGCATTACAAGGAGGAAGGTGGCCGCGTCACCTCCGTGAAGCTCGTCAATATCCCGTCGTTCCTTCATGCAACAAACGTGAAGCTTGATGTGCCGGGGCTCGGCGCAATCACGGTCGATATCGCCTACGGCGGGAATTTCTACGCGATCGTCGACCCGCAGCCGAATTTCACTGATCTGGCCGATGTGCAACCCTCCGATATCCTGCGCTGGTCCCCGGCCCTGCGGCAGGAGGTCAACCGTGTCATCGATCTCGTACACCCGGAAAATCCGGCGATCCGAGGCTGCCGCCACGTGCTCTGGGCCGGCAAGCCGTCGAGACCGGGGATCACCGCCCGCAATGCCGTCTTCTACGGCGAGAAAGCGATCGACCGTTCGCCCTGCGGCACCGGCACCTCGGCGCGCATGGCGCAATGGGCAGCGAAGGGGCTCCTGAAGCCGGGGCAGGATTTCGTTCACGAAAGCATCATCGGTTCGATCTTCACCGGGCGGATTGAGGCGGAAACAACCGTTGGGGGCAAGCCGGCCATCGTTCCTTCCGTCGAGGGCTGGGCGGTGATGACCGGCCTGAATACGATTTTTGTCGACGATCACGATCCCTTCGCACACGGCTTCGTGCTGGCGGACAAATCCAAGATGTAGGAGAATTCGCCACCCTGCAGGATAATTCTGGAGAATATCGCGGAATTTTTCTGAAAATTTCGGTTGATCCACTACCGACATTTGTTCATCTGTTAACGTCGTCCGATTGTCGAACCGGCATTTGCCTGCTAACGGTAGAGCAGGAACCGGTCCAACGGACTTGGCACGAATCCCGCATCAGACGGGATAGTGGAGTGGGGGAGGCGTTCGGTTTTCGGATGGAAGTATTTACGCAGCAACTCATCAACGGCGTGACTCTGGGCGCCGTTTATGGGCTGATTGCCATCGGCTACACGATGGTATTCGGCATCATCGGCATGGTGAACTTCGCCCACGGCGATGTTTTCATGGTTTCTGCTTTCGTGGCGCTCATCGTTTTCCTGGCGGTGACCACACTGGCCGGGCTTTCCGGCGGCGTGGTGTTCCTCGCCCTGTTGCTGGCGCTGATCGTCTCGATGGTGATCACGGCACTCTACAGCTGGACGATCGAACGCGTCGCCTACCGCAAGCTCCGCGGCTCGTTCCGGTTGGCGCCGTTGATTTCGGCGATCGGCATGTCGATCCTGCTGATGAATTTCGTGCAGGTTGCCCAAGGCGCGCGCAACAAGCCCATTCCGCCGGTGATGCGCGACACCATCACGCTGTTCGAGCGCAACGGCTTCGCCGTAGCCATTTCCTACAAGCAGATCATGATCATGGTCGTGACTGCGGCTCTGCTCGGCATCTTCTGGTATGTCGTGCAGAAGACCCCGCTCGGCCGCGCCCAGCGCGCCTGCGAACAGGATCCCAAGATGGCCGCCCTGCTCGGCATCCCGGTGGACCGCACGATCTCCATCACCTTCATCATGGGCGCAGCGTTGGCGGCCGTGGCTGGCACCATGTTCCTAACCTACTACGGGGTCGTGGTGTTCTCGGATGGTTTCACGCCGGGCGTGAAGGCCTTCACCGCAGCCGTTCTCGGCGGCATCGGCTCCCTCCCCGGCGCCGTGTTGGGCGGGCTGTTGATCGGCCTGATCGAGACCTTCTGGTCCGCCTATTTCTCGATCGATTACAAGGACGTTGCCGCCTTCTCGATCCTCGCCATCGTGTTGATTTTCATGCCGCAGGGTCTCCTCGGCAAACCGGAAGTCGAAAAGGTGTGACATGAGCGATCCTGCGAACACCTCCAGCCCCAACTGGGCACAGATCACGCGGGACTCGGCCTTTGCCGCGCTGATCGCCTTCGGTCTCTTCGTGCTGATGCTCGGCTTCAAGGCCGACCAGTCGCTCAACAACCAGCTCGTGCTGGTGTTC
>DAORNC010000057.1:0-5911 GCA_035440785.1 Rhabdaerophilum sp.
CAGCACATTGGCGGTTGCGCGCGTCGCCTCGGCGCTGAACGCGCCACGCTGGAAGAACGCCGCGACGATGAGATCGGGCAGCAGCAGGAACCCGGCGAGGAACGGCGCCGCGATCAGCCACGACAGCGTGATCGCCCGGTTCTGCTGGCGATGGGCATCATCGTCCTTCCCCTCGGCAATGAGGCGGCTCATCTCCGGCAGCAACACCGTTCCGGCCGCGACGCCGATTACGCCAACGGGAAGTTGGTAAAGGCGGTCCGCGTAATAGAGCGAAGACGCCCCGCCTTGCGGCAGGAAGGTGACGATGATGGTATCTGCCAGCATCGCGATCTGCACCCCGGCAGCGCCGATCACCGCCGGGCCGAAGGCCTTGAAGAAGCGCTGCACCTCGGGGTCGAGCGAAGGCAGTCGCAGCGGAGCGAGCAGCCCCGCGCGTCGCGCGCCCCAGGCGAGCAGTCCTGCTTCGAGAAAGCCCGCGACCAGCACGCCGTAGGCAGCTGCATGGGCATAGGTTGTGAAGAAGCTGCCCGCGAGCAGGGTCGAGATCATCGCGATATTGAGCAGCACAGGCGCCGCCGCGCCCTCGAAGAAGCGCTTCTCGGCGTTGAGCACGCCGGACCACAGCACGACCAGCGTGATCAGCGCGAGGTAGGGGAAGATGATGCGTGTGAGGTCGATTGCCAGCGCCATCGCGTCTGGCCGGTCGGCGAAGCCCGGCGCGAGGAGACGCACGAAGCCCGGTGTGAACGAGAGGACGAGCGTGAGCAGCACGAGCTGGCTCGCAAGCACCAGGCCGAGAATGCGTCCCTGAAAGAGATCGGAGGCGGTCGCTCCCGCGCTCGCCCGGATACGGGTGAAAGCTGGCACGAAAGCGGTGTTGAACGCACCTTCTGCGAAAATCGCCCGGAAGTGGTTCGGCAGACGAAAGGCGACTGTAAAGGCGTCCATCAGCAGCCCCGCGCCAAGCACATTGGCGAGGAGGATGTCGCGGATGAACCCGGTCGCGCGCGAGACCAGCGTCCAGAACCCGACGGAGACGAAAGCGCGCATCATGGCGGAAAGCTCCGCCATGCGATCTCAGGCGTGGGGTGCAGCCTGTCGTGTCTCGCTCGCCTGGCTACCACCCGATTTCCTGCCCCCGATTTCGTCCGCGATCAGATAGAGCGGCCGCCGTTTCACTTCTGCGAAGATCCGCCCGACATATTCGCCGATCACGCCCAGAAACACGAGCTGGATGCCCGAGAAGAACATGACCGAGACGATGAGGGACGGAAAACCCGGCACATCCGCGCCGAGAAACAACGTCCGGATTGCCATCGTGATGGCATAGGTGAAAGCAAAGATCGAGATGCCGAGCCCGATATAGGTCGCGAGCTTCAGGGGAAGCGTGGAAAACGAGGAAAGCCCGTCGAAGGCGAAGCGTGTGAGCTGCCGGTAGCCCCATTTCGAGGTGCCGTGGAGGCGTTCCTGCACCTCGAACGGCACGCCGATCGATTTGAATCCGACCCAGGCGTAAAGCCCTTTCGAGAACCGCGCCCGCTCGCCGAGCCGGCGCAACGCATCGACCACCTTACGGTCCATCAGTCGGTAGTCACCGGCGCCGGGCGGGAGAGGTGTCTCGCCGAACTTGGCGAAGAGATCGTAGAAAAGCTGGGTAAGTCGGCGGCGCATAGGCCCGTCGGTCGAACGGTCGACGCGCTGGCCGTAGACCATGTCGTAGCCCTCGCGCCACTTGGCGACAAAGGTCGCAATCGTCTCGGGCGGATGCTGGAGGTCGGCGTCGATCATGACGACGGCATGCCCGTGGGCGTGGTCGAGCCCGGCGGCGAGCGCGATTTCCTTGCCGAAGTTGCGGCTGAACTGGACGGCCCGGATGCGTGGATCAGAGGCAGCGGCAACCCGGATGCGCTCGAAGGTATCGTCGCGCGAGCCGTCGTCGACGAACACGATCTCGAAACTCGCAACCGCGCCTTCGAGCACGGGCATGAGCCGGGCGATCAGCGCTTCGACGTTCTCGCCCTCGTTGAAGACCGGCACGACGACCGAAAGGTCTGGATGAAAGTGATGCGAGGCCATTCTTGAAACAAACTCTCGTGCGAAGGTCGAATTCTCTTGCGAAATCTCTTGAACCGTATGCTTGCCTTAATCCGTTGATGCGTTAAGCGCCAATTGCAACGGATTTCCAGCGTTTCGTCGCGATCTGCCATATTTACGATGAATGAGAGCCCAATGCCCGCGCCGCGCCTCTTTGTGCTTTGCGCCGATGATTATGGGATGACCCCGGCCGTCTCGCGCGGGATCCTGCGATTGGTAGAGGCTGGCCGCATCAGCGCGACCGGCTCGATGACCAACATGCCGGCGTGGAAGACCGCCGCGCACGAGCTCTGGCCGCACGACCAGAAAATCGATCTCGGCGTTCACCTCAATCTCACTTGTGGCAGACCATTGACCGCGATGAAGGCATTCGCGCCGGAAGGCGAATTCCCGCGCCTGCCGGCGATCGTCGCGCGGGGCCTGGCTGGGCGCTTGCCGCTCGGTGAGATCGAGGCGGAGCTTTCCGCCCAGCTCACCGAGTTCGAGGACAGCATGGGACGCACGCCGGACTTCATCGACGGTCACCAGCATGTCCATGCCATGCCGGGCGTGCGTCGGGCGCTTGCCGCTGTCGTCGCGCGACGCTATCCCGCCGCCAAGCCTTATATCCGCGATGCCGTGGATCGTCTTGCCGCGATCCGCGCCCGCAAGGTGCAATCGCGCAAGGCGATGATTGTCGCCGGGCTCGCGCGGCCGTTCGCGGCCGGCATTGCGCCACTCGGGTTTCGTCTCAACGAGGGCTTTTCGGGCTATTCGGCGTTCGATCCGCGGGCGGACTACGCGGCCGCGTTCCCGAGCTATCTCGTCGAGCCGGGCGCGAAGCCGCTGGTGATGTGTCACCCCGGCGAAATCGACGATGAGTTGCGTCGGCTCGACCCTGCCATCGAAAGCCGCCCGCAGGAGATCGCCTATTTCCTGTCGGGAGCGTTCACCGAAGCCTGCGAGCAGGCCGGTATGCAACCTGCACGCTTTTCCGCCCTCTGAGCCAGCCGGAGCCCCCATGTCGATTGCCACGCTCTCGCCCGCCCATCTTTGGCCGGTGGCGCTGCTCCTTGCCTCGAACCTCTTCATGACGCTTGCATGGTACGGGCACCTCAAGTTCAAGGGCACGTCGCTGCCGCTGGTGATTGCCGTGAGCTGGGGTATCGCCTTCATCGAATATTGCCTGGCGGTTCCGGCTAACCGCATCGGCCATGAGGTCTATTCGGCGGCGCAGTTGAAGACGATCCAGGAAGTCATCACGCTGATGGTCTTCGCCGGGTTCTCGGTGTTCTACCTTGGCGAGAAGATCACGACGAACCATCTGATCGGCTTCTCCCTGATCTGTGCCGGGGCCTGGTTTGTTTTTCAGGGCAAATGAGTGCGAAGGCCGCGAGGATCGAACACCGATACCAAAGCGCTACCCCATCCGGCTTGACCGGTGCGGGTGGCTTGGCGATAAGCGAAGTGGAACAAGGAGGCACCGATGCCGGACAAATACAATCGCCCGAAGGAAATCATCGATTACTGCTTGAAGCCGCTCGGGCTTGATCGCTCGGCGGAGGCGACGGAGGAAGTCTATCGCCGCTTCGAGCATGTCATCAAGACCTACCAGTCGCAGATTCTGCGCGCCAAGCAGCCGATCGAGGTTGATTTCTCGCAGATGCGCACGCTGACCATCAACGAAGACGCGCACGGGCACGACTGACCCGCCGATTTTCGGATATCGAAGGCCTGCCCCCGGTTTTCATGCCTGCGGCAGGCCTTTGTTTTTTCATTCCGATTCCCGCTCTCCGGAATGGTTCGAAACTGGGGCGCGGCTCAGTTTAGAGCTGTTATAACTTATTGAAATATAATTGATTTTTGAGATTAATCCGATTAAGTCCTTGCCATCAATCGCAAGGAACTTGACCCATGTCGATGCTGTCTACGGCCGTTCAATCCGGCTCCATCCTACTTCGTGAGGGCCTTGAAGCGCTTCTCATCATTTCCGCGCTCGCGGTGTTTCTGGAACGCGCGGGCTTCACCGCGCGCATCCGCACGCTCTATTGGGGTGGCGGCCTCGCGATCCTCGCGAGCATGATCGCGGCCTACGTCTTCGAGCGATTCTATGGGGGCGCCCACGATGACCGGCTCGAGGCCGTCGTGATGCTGCTCGCCGCCGCGCTGATGTTCTACATGTCCGGCTGGCTGTTCCTGAAGCAGGATCCGCGCCGCTGGCAAGGTGAACTCAAGGCGGCCGCGGACCGGGCACTGGAGCGGGGCACCGCCTTTTCATTGGGGCTGATCGCCTTCATGGCCGTGTTCCGCGAGGGCGGTGAGACCGTGCTGTTTCTCCATGCCCTGTCTAAATCGACCGGAGGCTGGTCGCTCGGCTTCGTGCTTGGCCTTCTGGTGGCGGCGGCGGCGCTTGTGGTCCTCTTCGTGCTGGTGCGGATTTTCGCGATGCGCCTGCCGCTGCGACCGCTCTTCCTCGTCACCTCAGCGTTCCTGTTCGCGATGGCGCTTCGCTTTGTCGGCGGGGCGATCAAGGAAATGCAGGAGATGCAGTTGCTGGCCTTCACGTCGGTCGATCTGCCGGGCTTCGTCACCGAAATCGGTGTCGGCGAGACGATGGAGGCGATCGCAATCCAGCTCGCGATCGCCCTGGTCGCGGTTCTGGGCACAGCCATTGCCCATTGGCGCCAGCGCCGCCTGTCTGCGGGCGCGATGGCCGCAGCCGAGTAGTCACCGGCCGGAATCCCGGCTCGATGGAAAAGGGAGGCCTCGGCCTCCCTTTTTTTGTTCGTCATTATTTGATCGCGGCCTCGTACATCTGGGCCACGTATTCCCAGTTCACGAGGTGATCGACGAAGGCCTTGAGATAGTCGGGCCGGCGATTGCGATAGTCGATGTAGTAGGAGTGTTCCCACACATCGCAGCCGAGGATCGGGGATGCGCCGTGGACGAGCGGGCTTTCGCCGTTCGCAGTCTTCATCACGACGATCTTGCCATCCTTGACCGCGAGCCAGTTCCAGCCCGAGCCGAACTGCGTCACGCCGGCCTGGATGAAGTCTTCCTTCATCTTCTCGACAGAGCCGAGATCCTCGATGATCTTCTTCTCGAGCTTGCCGGGGATTGCCCCGCCACCATTCGGCTTCATCCAGTTCCAGAAATGGATGTGGTTGTAATGCTGGCCGGCATTGTTGAAGAGCCCAGCGTTCTTGCCGAATGCGCCCTTCACGATCTCTTCGAGGCTCTTGCCTTCGAATTCCGAACCCTTGAGCAGGTTGTTGCCGTTGTTGACATAGGCAAGGTGGTGCTTGTCGTGGTGGTATTCCAGCGTCTCCTTCGACATGTAGGGCTGAAGCGCGTCATAAGCGTAGGGCAGATCGGGCAGGGAGAACGACATTCCGGAAATTCCTCGATGGGTGAATTGTTGGCGGACGGCGTGCGCCGCCGCGCCCCTTCTAATTAGGTCGCCGGCAGAGTGCTGGCAATCGTTTCCGAGGGGGCGAACATGTCGTCATGGATCGACCGATTAACCAAGCCTCCCCAAAACCGGTGTTTTTTGCCTCGGGTAAGTTTATTTTAACCACACTCGCCGCCCGCCCACCGGGCCGGACGCCGAAAGGAAGATAATGATCGCCGGAATTTTCATGCTCGCCGCCATGTTGGTGATCGCCGCGGCAGCAAGCCTCACCGGAGGCATCATGCTGGTGCCGACCGATCTCGGTTTCGCCTATCTGCAGGCAGGCAGCATCCTGATCGGTGCCGGCGCGATCGTCATGGCGGTCGGTTTCGCCGCACGGGTTCTGGACCGCCGCCTGGCGAGCCTCGCTTCCTCTGGCGTAGTCCG
>DAORNC010000057.1:5943-8647 GCA_035440785.1 Rhabdaerophilum sp.
TCGAAACAGTCGGGCTTAAAAAGCTCCCTGAGGAGCCCGCCCCGTCCTCCGCCGTTGCCGGGGCCGCCACGGCGGCGATCGCCGCAGCCGGAGCGACGCTTGCTGCCACGTCCCTCCTGCGTGATCGCGGCGACGAAGCGCGGATGCCGGAAACGGCGCCGATCGCCGCCGATCTGCCGGAGAGCGATCCGTTCAACGATATCCTCAAGGATGCGACGGGCGTCATTCCGTTGTCCGAAGCGGACGCGAGCAGCCCGGTCGAAGACCTGTCTGGGCCTGAGGCAGCATCGGAGGATGTAGCACCCGTGCAGGACGAACCGGCCACCCCCGCAGTCGATTTGCCGCCCGTCGATCTTCCGCTTCCGGTCGCATCGCGGTCGATGAAGCGGTGGAGGAGACCGCTGCTCCTGTCGAGGCCGCGAAACCTCAGGGTGCGGAGGAGATGCCGGCGCAAGAGCCGTCGAACGACAAGTACGTGGCGACCGAACCGCTGGAGGAACTGTCTCCGGCTCCTTCGCCGTCCACACCGGGCCTCATCGCCGATGCCGATCTGGCCGCGCTGTCCGACGACATCGGCCCACATCTCGCGCCGCTTGAGAGCCTGTCCCCGGTCGGCTCCTACGATTCCGGCGGCACACGCTTCACCATGTATTCGGATGGATCGGTCGTCGCGCTGGGGCCCGACGGCGAGCGGCGGTTCCGTTCGCTGGAGGAGTTGCGCCGACATATCGGCAGTGCCTGATTTCCTGTCGGATCAGGCAACCGTCGGCCCGGAGCCATCTCCTCCGGCGATTCCTGTGACGATCAGCGCGAAGGCATAGACCCGCGCAACATCGTCGAGCTGTTCGAACCGACCAGACGCTCCGCCGTGCCCCGCGCCCATGTTGGTGTGGAGGAGGATCGGTCCGCCGCCTGTCATGGTCGCGCGCAGCCGGGCAACGAATTTGGCCGGTTCCCAATAGGTGACGCGCGGATCGGTCAGGCCGCCGACCACCAGCATTGGCGGATAGTCCTTGGCGGTGATGTTGTCGTAGGGCGAATAGCTCCGCATTGTCTCGAAGACCGCCTTGTCCTCGATCGGGTTACCCCACTCAACCCATTCGGGCGGGGTGAGGGGGAGCGTGGGGTCGAGGATAGTATTAAGGCTGTCGACGAATGGGACTTCCGCGGCGATACCGGCGAACTTCTCGCCCGCCATATTGGCGACGGCGCCCATCAGCATCCCGCCGGCAGAAACGCCATTGGCGACGATACGCTTCGGCGCGGCGTAGCCCTTTTCGACCAGGAAATCGGCGACGGCGATGAAATCGAGGAAGGTGTTGATCTTCTTCTCGCGCTTGCCATCGCGATACCACTGGTAGCCCTTCTCCATACCGCCGCGGACATGGGCGATGGCATAGACGAAACCACGATCGACGAGAGAGAGCCGGTCGGTCTCAAAATCGGCGTCCATTGCATAACCGTAGGAACCATAGCCGTAGAGCAGGGCCGGGGGCGAGCCATCGACAGGGGTGGACTTCAGTCGCAGGATGGTCACCGGGACCATCACGCCGTCATGGCTCGGCGCCTGAAGCCGCTCAACGACATAGCGTGCGGCATCGTGTCCCGACGGCACCTCCTGCACCTTCAGCACGGTTTCCTCGCCCGTGCGCAGATTGTGATCGAGCGTCACATCCGGGTCGATCGGCGAGGAATAGGAGAGGCGCAGGATATCGCTCTCGAATTCAAGGCCGATAGTGGCCGCGATGTCGCCGACGGCCGCGCGGGGCGCGAAGTGCTGTTCCTTGCCGGTTGCCCATTCGCGCACATGGATGCGCGGACCCTCCTCGCCGAGATCAGACCAGATCAGCCAGTCTTTCAGAACATTGACGGTCTGGATCATCCGGCCTTTGGTTTCCGGGACCAGCGCACGCGCTTTCGAAAGATCGTTTTCGCCGACGGGCAGCGAGACGATGCGGAAGTCCTTCGCACCGCCATGATTGGTGCGGATGATGAGGTCGCCGCCGTGGTGGTCGATCTCGTATTCGACACCCTGCTCGCGGGGAAAGACGGGAACCGGCACCTCCGCACTGTCGTCGAGATCAAGCAGGAGAATCTCGCTCGTCTCATGGTCGTGCACCGAGATGAAGCCGTAGCGGTCATCCTGCGTGATATCGAGGCCGACGAACCAGCCGGTGTCGGCCTCCCGGTAGATCTCGACATCCTGCGCCTGCTTCTCGCCGACGCGATGGCGCATCACGCGATAGGGACGCTGCGATTTGTCGAGTTCGATATAGTAAAAGAAGCGGCTGTCGCGACCCCAGATCAGCTCGCCGTTGGTGCGGAAGAGCCGGTCGTGGTCCTTGCCGGTTTCGAGATCGCGCACGCGCATGACGTAGCTTTCCGAGCCGGTCGTATCCGCCGACCAGATCATCAGGCGGTGGTCGGGCGAGGGCTGGGCCGAGCCGAGTTCGAAGTAGTCGTGATCACGCGCCTCGCGCGGGCAATCGAGCAGGATCTGCTCGCGCTTTACCGCAGTCGGGCGGCGGCAGAAAACGGGATATTGCTGCCGCTTGCGATAGCGTTCGTAATAGAGAAACGAGCCGTCTTTCATCGGCGGCTCGGATTCATCCTCGCGCACGCGACCGCGCATTTCCGAGATCAACCGCTTCTGGAGGTCGCGTGTCGGCCGGAAGGCCTCCGCAGCGTAGCTGTTCTCCTGCCG
>DAORNC010000057.1:8675-19628 GCA_035440785.1 Rhabdaerophilum sp.
CACCGTCGTCGGATCCTCGATCACCTGCTGCCAGTTGCGTGCGCGCAGCCAGGCGAATTCGTCGTTCAGGGTGATACCATGAACCTTGCGGGACTTCCTCTTTGCCTTGGCTTCGGGCGCTTTTCTCGTGAGGTGGGAAAACGGGCGATCACTCGGCAGCATCTTGAACCTTCCGGGTCGGGAGACTGTCTAAGCCAATATCGCGGTCAAGCAGGAATGCCGAGCTTTTTTCCGCGTAACATCAAGGGACGTCTCCTGCGGTCTTCAACTAAGTCGGGCGGATCCAAAAACTGAAATTCAGTCAAGTCGATGTGCGATATTGCTCTATAGTTGAAGAAAAGCATTGCCATTTCAGAGAAAATTGTTGGTTATGAGACCCATGAGTGAATCGGTTTCCCGCCTTTGTCGGTCTGGAGCCAAGTCACTTGAGAAATGACTGTCGATTGCTTTGATAGGTAAGGAGTGGTCGGGATTGTCCCGACGGGCGATCTGGGGACGCCTGGAGCTTTGCAATAAGAAGGAAAAAAGATGTCTACGAGTGTTGAACAGGGAGATCTGATCGAACTGGCCGCAGAAATCGTTTCGGCCTACGTCAGCAACAATTCGGTTCCTGCGGCGGATTTGCCCGCCCTTATCAACGAGGTCTATACTGCGCTGACGCGGGTCGGGACACCGGTGGCGGAAGTGATCAGCGAGCCGTTGAAACCGGCGGTCTCGGTCAAGAAGTCGGTCCACAACGACTACATCATCTGCCTTGAGGACGGAAAGAAGTTCAAGTCGCTGAAGCGGCACCTCCGGACTCAGTATCAGATGTCGCCCGAGCAATACCGCGAGAAGTGGGGTCTTCCTGCAGATTACCCGATGGTCGCCCCGAACTACGCCGCGGCGCGCTCCCGCTTGGCCAAGGAAATGGGCCTTGGCCAGCAACGTCGCCGTACTCGCTGAGGCTGCTTACGATCCGCAACAAAGAGGCGCCGAAAGGCGCCTTTTTTGTTTGCTAACAATTGCATTTTATTAGAATAATCCGGGGATTATTTTAGAATTGTATCGTTAATTTTTGTAGAAATTTTGCTAAAATGCAAATAACGGGGACTTTTTTACTGTTAATCGCGGTTTAATTCGTTTGAATGTTGAACAGAAACGTTGGGGAAAATAATAGATATTCATTCTTGTTGGCGCCGGAGATTGCGAGTTGTTGAAGAGAATTTATTGGCGGGCTCAGAATGGCCCGCATTTCTTGCCTTCCATGCAAAATAGAGTGGCTGGAAGGCGTGCGATCTCGGGACCGCGAGCCGATTTCCGGAAAGTGCTTTCGGAACGCGCCGTCGAGGCGGGGGCGGCTGCCTGGAAGGCCGTCCCCCCCGGGGCGCTCCGGCAGGCGACGCGCTGCACGGCGCCGGTGGCAAGGGCCCGACAGGCGGCAATGTATTTCGCGCATATCGTGTTCGCGGCGAACCTGACGCGGGCCGGAGGGATTTTCGGTCGGGATCGGACCACGGCCCGTCATGCCTGCTCGCAGATGGAAGATCTCCGCGACGATCCGCGCGTGGATCGAGCCTTCGATGCAATGGAGTTGGCGTTGAAATCCTGGGTCGGGGCTTTCTCGGACGGGGCACCGACATGAGGAAGGGCGTAGACCGCCGTGAAGGAATGTCCACGCGGGATGTTGCAACGGAATATCAGGCAATCGGGCGGCGTATTCTGTCCCGGCTCGCGGAAGCAGGCGTGCGGGGCGAACGACGGGGCGAGCTGCTGGTTCTGCTCAAGGGCGATCCGGGCGTCAGCCTCGCCTCCGGTTTCCCGAGTGGCGCTCTTGCGCCCCTGATTGAGGCTGGCGCCGTGCGTTGCGCGGTGATGAAGGGGCGGACCGTCTTCGTCATCACCGATGCTGGACGCGCCCGGTTGGCGCGGGAGGAGGCGGAAGCGGAACCCTTCGCGGCCCAACACCGGCAAATCGTCGAGCGCGTCACAGATGTCGAAGGGGCCAAGGAGACGATCCGCGTCAATATTGCCGACGATGTCCTCGAAACCTTCCGCCGGCGACGTATCATGAGCTGGCTCGTCGGCGAGCCGGAGCTTGAGGCGGGTGCGCGCCTCCAGCGTGATTTCGTTCTGGCTCAGACCGCTCCTCAGGTTACGGCCAACTGGTCCCGCCTCGTTGTCGACGGCGCGGGCTATCGCGCGGGCCTGTCGAAGGGAGAGGTCGCGATCGAAGCCGGCAGGCGGGTGGACAAGGCGCTTCGGGCCGTCGGGCCGGACTTTTCGGGCATCCTTGTCGACGCGCTGGCCTTCTCGAAAGGGATCGAAATCATCGAGCAGGAATACACACTCCCCGCGCGGTCGGGGAAGGTTCTGCTGGCTTTCGCCTTGCGCGGCCTCGCCCGGCACTACGGCCTTTCCGATGTGGCGCGGGGAATGAAGGCGCGCATGATCCGCCACTGGGGTGCGGAGAACTACCGTCCCGATCTGCGGGTCGGCTGATCCTTCAGCCGGCTTCGGCCTTGATGCGCGCGACCATTGAGGCCAGCCCGTTCGAGCGCTGTGCGGTAAGGTGACTGCTCAGGCCGATCTCCTCGAAGAATGCCTTGGCGTCGACGGCCCGGATCTCCTCTGGGTTCTTGCCGTCGAAAAGGGCGATCACGAGCGCGACGAGCCCCTTGACGATCAACGCGTCGCTGTCGCCGTGTATGGAAAGCGCGCCGGTCGTCGCGTCGCGATCCATCAGCAGCCAGACCTGACTGGCGCAGCCCTGCACCTTGTTGGTATCGCTGTAGGCTTCCGGCGGCAAGGGCGGCATCGCCTTGCCGAGATCGATCAGATAGCGATAGCGATCATCCCAGTCGTCAAGGAACGCGAGATCGTCACGAATGGTTTGAAGTGCGGAATCGGGACCCATCACTGCCTCAGCGCGGCAGCGTCTTTGCTGCCTCTGCACAGGGTTGAGTGGGCGTCGGGCACAGGAACGTCAAGCCTTTTTTGCAAGGCTCTCCGGGCGGCGCGGGGGCAACGGATAGAGCCCGGCCGCGACCGGCTCGCTCACGAGGTGGGCGGCCGAAGCCTTCGGTGCGGCGGGTGTCATGAGATCGCCGGCCTTTCCGGCAAGCGCCCCGCAGGCCGCGGCATTGTCGAGGCAGAGGGCCACGGCGGCCTTCGGCGCCTCGCGGCGGATTTCATCGGCCAGACGAGCGCCGTCCCGGGCGGAGTTCTCGCTTCCATGGACACAGTAGAGCGCGAACAGCGCAACGGCGATCCGGGTTATCATGGCAGTCCCCAATCAGTTTCCCCGCCTCCTGATCTACAGCACGGACATCACAGGGCCGTTTGAAAAATACCTCGCATTTTATCGATCCGGCGATTCGAAAAGCCCATTTCGCGGCTCCGCCTGCGGTTCCGCCGGTCGATGAGCAATTTTGGAGAGGGCTTGTTCACCATAGCGACGAATACCCGACCGGAACGTCCTTCGCAGGCGCGAATGTCAAGCAATGTCGCGCGGTTCTTAGGCCCTGTTTAAGGAGCGTCGGGCCAATTTTCGACATCAAGGGTGGCACGACAAGAACGGGAAACCGACGGGTGATGCGTATCGATTGGGCCCAGACGCTGTTGGGGGATTTTACCTCCAGGGGACAGGCTGCCGCAAACCGTTCCGGAACCGATGTCCGGTGCGTGCGGGCAGCACGTGTCATGCGCGGCACAGGCGTGTTGATCTCGGCCCTCTTCATTGGCATTGCCATCGCGGTTCTTCCCGCGCGCGGCTCAACGGTTTCCGCAAACGATATTCTCGCGCTGTCCGGGCTGCTGTTGGCGCAGACCTGCGGGTTGTTCCTGCTGGCGCCGGAACGTCTCCATTTCCGTGGTGCAGCATTCGGGGCAATGCTGGCCTTGCCATTTACGACTCTCGCTGGCCTCGACGCCAGGGTGATCGTCGCGGTGGGGCTGGTTCTCGCGCTCGATGCGGCGGCAATGCTGACGGATCGTCGCCCTCTTCGGCAACTCGCGTTAGCCGTCGGGGCCGGCGCCGCTGGGGCAGGGCTGGTCTGGGGCGAGCTGACGCTCGGTGCTAGCGCTGTTCTGTTCGCGGCGCTCGCGCCGCTGGCTGTCGCGGCTTTTCTGCCGATATCGGTTTCGACCGCTCAACCGCATTTCGACCCCTGGACCCGGTTCAACGCGCTCCTCGGCGTCGCGCTGACCTCGCGGAGCCGGCAGCTTTTCGTGACCGATAGCGTCGGCCTGATCGACAACGATGCCGATCCGGCTTTCGCTCGATTGCTCACCGCGCAGGAGTTTCCGGACAACTCACTGACTTCCGCCGTCCTGATCGCTGATCGCGTCCTGCTTCTTGATGCGCTCTCCCGCGCCATCCACAAACGGGAAGGCACGGAAGGCCTCGAAATCCGGTTGCGGCTGGAGCCGGCCGGCGCCGGGTTCCCTGCGCCGCCGCGTTTTGTTGCCCATCGCCTGGCGGTGCAACCGCTGCCGGAATCGGAAAATCGTGCCATCGTCCTGATCGAGGCGATCGAAGAGGTGTCCAGCCGCGAACAGGCCGTTCCGGGGAATCCGGATATCTCGCCGGTTCTGGCCCGTGCACTCCATGATTCGACAGCCCCGTTCAACGCCGGGCTCGGTTACCTCGAAATGATCGCCGACCCACGCCTGTCGCCCCGCGATGTGAACACCTATCGCGATTTCGCAGCTGAGGCGCACAAGTCGGTGCTGGAAGCCTATCGCAACACGGTGCTGCTCGGGCGCTGGGTGAAGCTGCTGCACAGCCACCCCGGCGAGCGCGTGGAGCGTGCCAGCCTGATGCCGCGCCGGATGGTCAACGATGCCGTCCGGGCACTCAATCTGCGAGAGGCGGAGGATCGCGGCGAACTGCGAATTCTGGAAGCCGAAGTCCTGCCGGCCGTTTCGCTGCCTCCCGCGCTTGCGAGGTTCGCGGTCGAGATCTTTCTTCGCGAGGGCCAATATGGTGGACCGGCGAAGGTGACGATCACGCGCGAAGGTGATGATCTCGTGCTGACCAGCCGCCAGCCCGTCTCCGAGGAAGCGCAGGACCATGACGACGTTTTCCGCAAGGTGATCGAGGATGCGGTTTCCGCCGCGATGCCCGGCATCCGGTTCCGGACCGGAGTCGATGGCCTGCGGGAGTTGCGGTTCGAAACCGCGTTCGACGCTAAGGCCGGCGAGGGGACGTCGGCGAAAGCGGGAGCCGTCGCCGAGATTCGGCGCATGGCATCCTGAGGGGAAAGGGGGATTTCATGAGCGAGAAGACGAAATTTCCAGCCCATGCTGCACGCCGCCGTCCAGCGGATGAGCACGAGATGCCGCGTGCGCGTTCGCGCACCGGGTTCGTCACACGCGGCAAGGCCATCGTGGCCGTCGCGTGCCTTTTCGGAGGTGCGGTCGTCGCCAATGCCTTGCTGATGCAGTCGGGCAAGCACCCGGCGCCGATGTTTCGCAGCGTCAACTCCGCATCGGCCGAATTTCCGATGCCACCGCAGCGGCCGGGCGCCAATCCGGCGGTTAAGAACGCGGCCTTCGCGCCGATGCCGATGAGTGCCGCCAAACCCGCGCCGATCGACAGGACTGCAGGCGCGACCGCCGCTGCGGACCCCGGCGAAGCCCTGCTTCTCGAAATCCAGCGCGAACTTGCCAAGCGCGGCTATTACAAAGGCGATCCGGATGGCAAGACCGGGCCGCGCACCACGCAGGCGATCCGCGATTTCCAGTTCGCACAGCGTGTCGCGGTCGATGGCAGGCCGAGCGAGGCGCTCCTGCAATCCGTTCTCACGACCAAGGTGACGATGAAGGACGAACTGCTCGACCTTGTCCGCAAGACGAGCCAGCCAGAGCCGGCAAAGGGGCCGATGCTCGATATCCAGCGCGCGCTCAACAAGGCCGGGTATGGACCGCTGGAAGAGGATGGGCACATGGGCCCCTCGACCCGGCAGGCGCTGGCGCGCTTCGAGGCCGACAAGAAGCTGCCGCCGCGGGGCGAACCCAAAGGCCCGGTGCTGCAACTGTTGGCGTCCGCGACGGGCATCGCCATCCGGCAGCCGTGAGATTCCGATGCGGGTGACGAGCGATTTCTTCGTCTCGGCCTACATCCGGCAATGCGGTATCGAGGGCGTTTTCGCAGCCCTGCGTCGACGTGGCGGTGTCGAGGCCGGCGCCATCTTCGTCATCGTTGACCGGCTCGACGGCACCGGAACGCTTTATGGGCCAGCCCCGCAGACGAGTTACGACGAACGCCCGCAGGATCGTGCTTTCACGCGGTTGCACCAGGCGGAAGCGATCGAGCGGCCGGAGATCGAGATGCGGCTCGAAAAGGAGATCCGGTTCGATCCGGACTGCTGGATCGTCGAGGTCGAGGACCGGACAGGCCGCTCCTTTCTCCAGCACGTTGTGTGAACCATGCCCGGATTGTGCGATTCAGAACGGCACGCCCGTTAGCAAAGGCTTAACCCATTCTGGCTGAATTTGTTCGAGGTGTCCGATTCGGCGCGTCGCGTCGTTGACATCGAAGGAGCATGGCCATGGGCGAATTGATCCGCTTCCGGCCTCGTCAGGAGGCCAGACCAGCAGGAACGGCGCATTCCGCACGGAATGCGGTGCCGGCGGGCGGCGCTGAGATCCTTCTTTTCACCGGCGTTCGCTACGAACGCCATCCGGAAGAGGAGGCCGGCGCGGCCAAACGTCCGGCAGGACGGAACAGCCGCCGCAAGCGCGCCTGAACGATGAACTCGGGCGGCTGAACGCCTCCCGCGACCGTCGATCCCGAGTCGACGGCAAAGCGTAACTGTTGCGTACCTCGTCTTCCGCCCTTGCATGGGCTCTCTGGAGGCCTTCTTCGCAATGTTGCGCGTTCCGCTCCGCAAACGCCGCTTTTCGTCTTTCGCCGCGTTGATCGCGATCGCACCGGTGGCCGGCTGCGTCCATGATACCGGCGATTTCGGCCGACCGCGGCCCGGCTTCACGCAAGATGTGCTGCTGCCCTTCACCGGAACCGTCGCCGCCCGCTATCGTGGTGAACCGGCTTCTTTCTATGCCCTGACGGAAGATGAGAAGGTCTTGCGCAACCGCGCATGGAATTTTCTGATGCCGGAAGCCAATGCCCCGCGCGGCACGTGGCAGGAACACCATATGGCTTTCCATAAGGTTCTCCCTCAGCGTGAGCCGGACATCACGCTGTATCACCGCACGATCATGGGGGGCCCTCAACTCGGAACGCGCGTTGGCGATTCACCGATCTGGCGGCGGACGATGGACCCCGAGGGCAGCTTCCGCTCGCTCGTCTCGCGCTACAACCGCGTCAAGCAGAGCATCGAGACCGATCACGCCCTGATGCCGCACTTCAAGCTCGTCGCTGCACAGGTGGTGCAGGCCGACCATACCCGCGCCCGCGCGCTCGGCCATGTCGGCAATCTCACGGAAGAGCAGCGCAAGGAAGCGCTGGAGCGCATTTGCGAGAACGCGCTGATTATCGCCCGCGTGAACTGGGCATTCTACGACAAGGCCGCGCAGTATCGCTATTCGCTTGAGCATCTCCTCGTCGAGGGGCCGGAGCGCGAGGCCATTCCGGCCGAACGGACACTGATGGCTTTCGAGCAGGATATCGGCGGCTTCACGAAGGGCACGGTGCTGCCGCCGCAGTGCCTGAGGCAGGCGGAAATGCCGCCCGTTCTTGCGCCGAGACCGCTCGTGCGCAAGGGGTAAGCCAGGCGGCTAGTTCGGCAGTGCCTCGCTCTCGCATTGAGCCCGCCGCAACAAGGCCTCGGCTTTCTCGCGCGAACTCGGCCGGTCGATGAACACCTTCAGGATCGCAAGTCCTTTCAGGCTCGGCGCGGCGACGCGGATTTCCTCTACGGCCTGATCTTCGTCGTCAAGCCGGGCGATGCGGTCAAGTTGGGGGGCGGTGGCGACAACCACGTCGAGCATGCCGCCTGTAGCCGCACGATCCGACACCGAGGAGTAGATGCCCGACCGGCGTTCCGCCAGCGCAAGGACGAGAAAGGTCTCGGACAAGGGAACACGTAGGCGGAGTGGGCCCGTGGCAAGGTCATAGCGGCAGACCGCGACTGCGAGATTGGTATCGGCGAACGGAAAGGATTTGAGATCGTCGTTGTCGATCGCGGCCAACTGGTTGACTGGCGCGCCGGCCTCGAGCCGCGAATAGATGTCCCGATGCGTCAGATAGGGAATGAGGAAAATGCTGGCGATATGCGTCAGCCCCGCGACGATCGTGAACAGGATGGCATGAACGACGAACCTCATGGCAGGCACCCGGATCGGTCCAGCGCCGGCAGGGTTCGCGGGTCAAACTGCGTCGCGGTTGCGCTCAACGGGGTTTCGTAGAAGCGTAGGATGACGACGAATTTTCCTGCCTGGGCAGTGAGGGGAAGCCAGTTGCCGGGCAAAGGCTCCGGTCCGATCTCCATCGCGAAGCGGTTGCCGCTCCCCCGGACGATCTCGGCCGAGGTAAATCCGTGCCGGGCGGCGAGGTTGGCGATCGGGCGGCCTTCGGGATCGAACACCATCGCCGTCCAGTAGTGCGCGGGCGGGAAGGGGCCGGAGAGCCGGTAGAAGCACCGGGAAGTCAACGCTTCGCCACTCGAATCCCTGTCTGCGCGAAGGGCATAACCCTCGCCGGTTGCCAGCGGCAGCTCTCCGGTCGTGAAAAGGCGTGCGCGGGTATACGGGTCGATCGTCGTCGCCCCTGCATGAGGCTCGAATTGCCACTGGCCGATCTTGCGTGCGGCGAGATGCGCCGACGCGCCGGTCAACTGGATCGTGAGCCAGCTCCCCGCAAGAAGACCGAGAACAACCGTCATCAAGATAAGAAGAAGGCGCATCCGGAGAGCCTGTCAGGAGCGCCGCGAGGGGAGCACCGGTGCCTCAGACAGCGGCGCCTCGGGATTGTCAGCGCCGAGAACCTCGATCTCCTGCATCAGCGCCTTGCCGCGCGGGGACAGGCGATAGAAGTTGCCCGGCCCGGAAACGTTGGTGCCGGCCGTTCCGGCAACCTCTGCCAGTTTCGGATCCCGGACCGGCTTTTCGGGCTCGTCCACCCCGATGATCGATTTCGGTTCGACTTCGAGATGGGCGAACGCCATCACCTGTGCGAAGGTCATCGCCGGGAGCGAGCCGCCGGTCATATTGCGCGTGGCGGTGTAATCGTCGTTTCCGAACCAGACGGCGGTGGTGTAGTTGCCCGAATAACCGACGAACCAGGCGTTGCGATATTCGTCAGTCGTTCCGGTTTTCCCGGCGGTGGGGATGCCGGGCAGCTTCGCGCGTCCGCCCGTGCCGGCGGTCACGACCTGCCGCAGCATCCGGTTCATATCGAGCGCGACAGGCTCGGGTAGCGCACGCGGATGCTTCAAAAGATCGGTCTCCGCGCGATAGATGGTCTCGCCTTTCGAATTGAGGATTTCGCGTGCGACGTAGGGCTTGGTCTGCCTCCCGCCATTGGCGAAGGCATTGAATCCGGTCGCCATGTCGATCACCGTTACTTCGGAAACGCCGAGCGGCATGCCGGGGATGTCGCGAACCTCGTTCGCAAAACCCATAGCCCGCAGCGTTTCATGAACGCGCGCGCGGCCGCGCTTGTGGTTGCCCTTGCCGATCTTCTCGTTGAGCTGGATCGGGATCGTGTTGATCGATTTGGCGAGCGCGACAATCGCCGGCATCGCACCGGCATAGGAGCGCCCGTAGTTCTGGGGGCACCAAGGGCGACCAATATTCACACAGGTGGGTCGATCGACGACGATCGAATCGGGCTTGATGACGCCGTCTTCCAGAGCGGTTGCATAGACATACGGCTTGAACGACGAGCCTGGCTGGCGCATCGCCTGCGTCGCGCGGTTGAACTGGCTCTGCCCATAATCGCGGCCGCCAACCATCGCACGGAGACCGCCGGTGTGATCGAGTACGACGACAGCGGCCTGTTTCACGCCATAGCCGGGTCCGTGCTGGCGCAGCACACCTTCCATCGCCCGTTCCGTATGCTTCTGTAGGCCGGGATCGATGGTGGAACGGACGATCAGCGTACGCTCGTTGCCGACCTTGCCGGCGGCGGCGAGTTGCTTGATCTCCTCGAAGCCGAAATCGAGCGCATAATCGGCAATGTTCTGCCCTGCACGCTCGACCGGCGTCGCCGGGTTGCGCAACGCGGTCGCGACCTGCCCCTGCGTAAGAAACCCGGCCTCGACCATGTTGGAGAGCACGTCAGCCGCACGGGCACGCGCGGCAGGCAAGTTGACGTTCGGCGAATACTTCGACGGAGCCTTGAAGAGCCCGGCGATCATCGCCGCCTCGGCCAGCGAGAGATCGCGCACATCCTTCCCGAAATAGTGCTCGGCGGCGGACTGGACGCCGAACACGCCGTTCCCGAGATAGGCACGGTCTAGGTAGAGTTTCAGGATCTCCCGCTTCGTCAACCGCGATTCCAGCCAGAAGGCTAGGAAAGCTTCCTTGATCTTGCGCTCGATCGAGCGCTCGTTGTTGAGAAAGAGGTTCTTGGCGAGTTGCTGCGTGATCGTCGACCCGCCTTGCACGACGCCGTTCGCGCGGGCGTTGGCCGCCACCGCGCGCACAAGGCCGGAGGGGTCGATACCGAAATGCTCGTAGAAGCGCCTATCCTCGGTCGCGAGCGCGGCCTTCACGAGGTGCTCGGGCAGGTCCTCGATGGCGATCGACTGCGAATGGAGAATGCCGCGCTTGCCGATCACCGCGCCTGTCTGATCCGTGAAGGTGACGGCGAGATCCTGTTGTTTGAGCCATTGATCCTCGTTGACGGCGAGGAAGGCGGGTTTCGCCAGCGCGGTCAGCATCACACCGCCGATCGCGGCATAGGTCAGCCCTTCGCAAGCCAGCATGACGAGGATGCGGCCGGTGGGGGAGGGCTCCAGCCTGTCGGAAAAAAACATCGGCAACCAGTTCACCGTGCAGCAGATC
>DAORNC010000058.1:0-14672 GCA_035440785.1 Rhabdaerophilum sp.
CGGGCCTGCCGTTCGCGTTCGGACGGCGCTAGTCGGCCTTGCGCCGCTCCATCCAGCGGATGATCGGCAGGAGCGGAATCGCCCAGGCGAGGCCGGCGACGACATAGAACATCATTTCCGTGAATTTATTCGCGCCGGAGAGGACGCGCGGCGCCAGCGCCGCGACAACCAGCGCATAGAACGCCACGAACACCACCATCAGAATCGTGCCGAAAAACTTCTTGATTCGCGGGTTCATGAAATCTTGATGTCTCCAATGAAAAAAGCGCCCCTTGCCGGGGTAGGCCGGTTGTGCATATCGACCAGAACGCAACCGAGAACAAGAAGGAACTCGCCCTTGCCCGCTCCGGCCCCTGCTGCGCTCAACCCGGCGTCGTTCGGCGACAATCTCCGTCCCGGTGCCGCACGCGCGTTCCGGTTCTGGCTGCTTGTGCTCATCGTGCTGGTGCTGCTGATGGTCACGGTCGGCGGCGCGACGCGCCTGACGGGCTCGGGGCTCTCGATCACCGAGTGGAAGCCGGTTCTCGGCGCCATTCCCCCGCTCAACGCCGAGGATTGGGCGCGCGAGTTCGCGCTTTATCGTGAGAGTTCGCAATACAAGAACCTCAATTCCGGCATGAGCCTCGGCGAGTTCCAGTTCATTTACTGGTGGGAATGGGGGCACCGGCAGCTCGGGCGCTTCATCGGCCTCGTCATGCTCGGCGGGTTCCTCGCGTCCTTCCTTTCCGGTGCGATCAAGGGACGGCTTGCGGCCGCGACCTTCGGGCTCGGGTTGCTGCTTGGTCTTCAGGGCGCGATTGGCTGGATCATGGTCGCGAGCGGCCTGAAGCCGGGCATGGTCGCGGTCGCTCCGGTGAAGCTGACGCTGCATCTGGTCTTCGCCTGCCTTTTTTTCATGGGGCTTGTTGCCCTGGCCACGTCTCTGGGCGCATTCGGCAGAAGGCAAGCTGTGACGCCGGGCCTTCGTCGGGCTGCCTGGGGTCTCGTGATCGCAATCCTTGCGCAGATCGCGCTTGGCGGGCTCGTCGCCGGTTCGCACGCTGGCTTCACCTACAACACCTGGCCGCTGATGGACGGCGACCTGATCCCCGGCGCAGGCAAACTCTTCGTCGTCTCGCCGTTCTGGGAGAACTTCGTCGATAACCCGACGATGGTGCAATTCAACCACCGACTCGGGGCCTATCTGGTGCTTGGCTTGGCCCTCTGGCACATGCTGGCGGCGCGTGGTGCACCGGTTTTCCGGCACGCGGCCCATCTCTTCGTGCTGGTTCTGGCGCAGGGTGTGCTTGGTATCGTCACGCTACTTATGGTCGTGCCGCTTCACGCGGGCCTCGCGCATCAGGCGTTGGCGATGCTGGTTCTCGGTTACGCGGTGATGCATGCGGTGAAAAGCAGGTGATGTTCCACCGAAGGCTTCTCCCGTTGGAACGTTTCCCTCGCAACGGGACGCGCGCCCCTGCTCGGTGTCACCTTCACCCCTAACCCCGGCGGTGCCGGGGCAAGGCGATTTCCCAATGGCGTTTTGAGAAAGTCGTGGATGACTGGGCCAAGCCCAGCCATGACGTTGAAAAGTGCCTCAACGACCAGGACCTATCTCCCCGCAGGGTAAAGCCGAAGTTAGGCGCGCATTTGCCGCCAAGCCAATGCGAGGAAAATGTGGCCCAGATGAAGCCTCGGGGCCACGAAAATAAATCAGGCGCGCAACGCCTGATCGAGATCCGCGATCAGATCCGCGACATCCTCGATGCCGATCGAGAGGCGGACGACATCCGGTCCCGCGCCGGCGATCGTCTTCTGCTCGTCCGTCAGCTGGCGATGCGTCGTCGAAGCGGGATGGATCACGAGGCTGCGCGTATCGCCCACATTCGCGAGGTGCGAGAACAGCTTCAGGTTCGAGACCAGCGCGATGCCCGCGGCATTGCCGCCCCTGAGGCCGAAGGTGAAGACCGCGCCGGCGCCCTTGGGCGCATATTTCTTGTGGAGCGCGTGATACTTGTCGCTTTCAAGGCCGGGATAGGAAACCCAGCTCACCGCCGAATGCGTCGAGAGGAATTTCGCCACCGCCAGCGCGTTGTCCGAGTGCTTCTGCATGCGAAGCGGCAAGGTCTCGATGCCGGTGAGGATCTGGAAGGCGTTGAACGGCGAAAGAGCCGGGCCGAGGTCGCGCAGGCCGAGCACACGGCAGGCGATGGCAAAGGCGAAGTTGCCGAAGGTTTCGGCCAGCACCATGCCGGCATATTCCGGGCGTGGTGCGGTCAACGAGGGGTATTTCTTGCCGGCCTTGAGCCAGTCGAAGGTGCCGGCATCGACGATCACGCCACCGATCGAATTTCCGTGGCCGCCAAGGAACTTCGTGAGCGAGTGCACCACGATATCCGCGCCGTGCTCGATCGGGCGGACGAGGTAGGGCGAGGCGAGGGTATTGTCGACGATCAACGGGATGCCGGCCTTTTTCGCCACCGCCGAGATCGCGGCGATGTCGAAGATCACGCCGCCCGGATTGGCAATAGACTCGATGAAGATCGCCTTGGTCTTGGGCGTGATCGCTTTTTCGAAGCTCGCGGCATCATCGCCATCCGCCCAGACGACATTCCAGCCGAACTTCTTGTAGGCGTGGTTGAACTGGTTGATCGAACCGCCGTAGAGCTTCTTGGCGGCAACGAATTCATCACCCGGTTCGAGCAGCGTATGGAAAACGAGATGCTCCGCCGCATGGCCCGAGGCCACCGCCAGCGCCGCCGTGCCGCCTTCGAGCGCCGCGACGCGCTCTTCCAGCACAGCGCAGGTCGGGTTGCCGATGCGGGTGTAGATATTGCCGAAGGCCTGAAGGCCGAAGAGCGATGCAGCGTGGTCGACGTCATCGAAGACGAAGGAGGTCGTCTGGTAAATCGGGGTCGCGCGGGCGCCTGTGGTCGGGTCAGGCTGGGCGCCGGCATGGACGGCGAGGGTCGAAAATCCGGGGGCGCGGTCGGTCATTGTCAGGCTCCTTCTGTCGTGGGAGGCGTTCTAAATGTCGGAAATTCGTTCGTCAAGACGGAATGTTCGATTTGAAGAACGATATCGCCAGCACGAAATCGCTCCCAACCGCGCGTTGGCGGGGAGCTTAGCATCACGATCGGGAAGGTGGAAACCGGCGGCATCGGGCGACTCCGAGGAGCCGCCCGGCTCTTGTCAGGCGGCCTTCTGCGGCGCGACCTTCGGAAAGTCGATATCGGTATCGAACAGGTGGTTCGCATAGTTGGTGAAGATATTCGCGACCGTTACCGCGAAAACCTCGACGATGAGCGAGTCGTCGAGCCCGGCCTGACGCGCGGCGGCGAGTTCCGCATCCGGAACATGGCCCTTGGTCGCGACGATCGAACGGGCGAACGAGACGATGGCACGGGTGCGGGCTTCGGCCGGCGTGCCGTAGCGGGCATCAGCGATGTCGTTCGCGCTCAGCCCCGCGCCTTTGCCGATGGCGGTGTGGGCCGATAGGCAATAGGCGCAGGCATTGGCCTCGCCTACGGCAAGCGCGATCTGCTCGCGCTCTTTGGCCGAGAGGCGACCGCCGGCAAGCTTGCCGCTGAACTCGAGATAGGCGCCGAGAACATGCGGGGCATGACCGAGCGTGGCGTAGAGATTGGGAACCATGCCGATCTTGGCCTTCACGCCGTTGAGGATCGTGGCGGCGTCGCCGGAGGGATTGGTAACGGGCTGGATGCGGGGCATTGTGACCTCCTGTTTGAATTTCAAAAACTGACTGACTAACCAGTAAGAATGGATATATATTTGACTGATTGATCAGTAAAGGCAAAAATGCCTTTGAACTGAGGTGAGCCATTCACGAATGTGTGAAGGCTGCGGACGGCGCGGACGGACGCGCAGAAGGAGGCGCAAGTGAATGCGCAGACGAAGGCGGGTGGTCGTCAGGAGGGCGGAACGCGCGCGCAGCTTCTGGAGATCACCGAGCATCTGATGAGTGCGCGCGGCTACGAAGGCGTCGCGATCAAGGATATCGCGGCGGTCGTCGGGCTGCGGCCGGCCGCCATATTCTATCACTTCCCCACCAAGGCCGAGCTTGTTGCGGCCGCGCTCGAAGCTTCCATCGCGCGGGTCGGGGAGATGTTGGCGCAGATCGACCGGCAGCACCCCGATCCTCTCGCACGCGTCAAAGGGTTTCTCGAACAATTCGGCGCGATCAAGCGCGCTCGCAACGAATTCTGTTTCGCGGGTGTTCTGGCGGCAAGTTGCAACGGGCTTCCGGAGAACGTTTCGGACGGCGTGAAGCGGTTCGAGACGCAGATCGTCGATTGGGCCGCAGCTCATTTCCGCGAGGCGTCTCCGAAGCTTTCGGGGAGCGAGGCCCAGTCCAACGGGCAGGCGGTGCTCGCGCTGGCCGAAGGCGCGCTGCTCGTCACGCGGATGTCCGGCGAGCACGCGGCCTACGACCGGGTCATCGCGGCGGCGTGGCCTGTTCTCGCGGGGAGATAGCGGCCCCTAACTCTTGCGATCGATCGAGAGCTTCTGGAAGCCCTTGTTTGACAGTTGTGGTCGTCGGGCGGAAAGAACGCGCGAATTCACGCCTGCCCAGGAAATCTCCCCGGAGAGACGTCCGTATTCGATCTTGGGGCAGCGGTTCATGATGACCCTGATGCCCTTTGCTTCCGCCAGTTCGGCGGCGGCCTCGTTATAAACGCCAAGCTGGAGCCAGATCACCTTCGGGAGCGGATCGAGCGCTAGCGCCTCCTCGACGACCCCGTAGGCAGCCTCCGAATTGCGGAACACCTCGACCATGTCCACCGCGCCCTCGATTTCCCCGAGCGAGGCGGCAAACGGAATGTCGAGAACCGAAGCGCCCTTGCGCGCCGGGTTGACGGGAGCAACCTCGTAGCCGCGCTCCTTGAGATACTTGAGAACGAAGTAGCTCGGCCGCGAAGGATTGTCGCTGGCGCCGACGATCGCGATTCGCCGCACATCTTTGAGGATCGAGCGGATCAGGTCGTCGGAATATTCGGCATGGTGCATGAGGATCGACCATTTTGACGTTCGGGTGAAAGGTTGCCATCGCCAAGGGAAAGTCAAGGTCGCGTCGGCAGTGAAAAAAACGACTGGAAATTGCTTGCCGACAAAACAATAGGAACGCCTCATTTACCATTCGCTCACATAGTTGGTCGGGGCAAGTGTGGGTTGAATCCAATGACGCGAAAACTTTTCCTGAAACTCCAGCTTTCGATGGGGCTGCTGGCCCTCTTGTGCGCGCTGCTCGCCGGCGCGCTATGGCAGGTCAACGCGCTCAGCGACAACCTCTACGAGCAATCCCGCGCGCTGATGCGCAAGCAGGCGCTGATCGAGCGGGTTAATGGTCTCGTTTATGCGGTGGTGATGGAGTCGCGCGGCCTCTACATGGCCGATACCGAAAAGCGCATCGACACCTTCGGCAAGGGGCTGGAAAAGCAGCTCAACCGCCTGCAGGAGACCGCGAAGGAGTGGCGGGGCCTGACCACCGCAGATGAGAAGACGGACTTCGAGGTGCTCGAAGGGCACCTGTCCCGCTTTGTTGCCTTGCGTACGGAACTGGTCGCCGCCGCGCGTAAGAGCGGCTCCGCCGCCGCGCGCGAAATAGGGGACAACGATGCCAACCGCGCGACCCGCACCGCCTTCAATCAATCGCTCGAGAAACTCGCCGCCCGCTATGCCCAGTCGCTCGCCGCGAGCGAGGCGGACAGTCAGGCCAAACAGGCACTCGCCGAAATGATCATGGTCGGTGTGCTGATGACGACGCTCACGCTCGCTGTCGTGCTGGCCTTCTGGACCAGTCGCCGGGTTGCACGGCCTTTCGGTGAATTGACGGCGGACCTGCAGCGTATCACGGCCGGCAAGACCGATTTTTCGGTGCGCAATCTCGACCGGAAGGATGAGGTGGGCGTGATCGCCGACGCAATCGAGCGCTTCCGCGAGGCTGTTTCGGTCCAGAAGAACCATCAGGCGGAAGAAGCGTCTGGGGCAGAAATTCGCGCTGCCCGCCAGCGCAGGCTGGAGGCCGCGATTGCGCGGTTCGAGGCGTCGGCATCGGGGCGCGTGAACAATCTCACCCGCACCTCGTCGGATCTGCACACGGCGGCCGCCTCGCTTTCGACCGGCGCGGAGGAAACGGCCCGCCAGGCTGAAATCGTCACCGAAGCCTCCGACGAGATGAACACCAATATCGAGACGCTCGCCTCGGCCGGCGGCCAATTGGTCGGCGCCATCGGCGAAATCGCGGCGGGTATGAGCCGTGCCAGCGAAGTCTCGGAGCGTGCGCATACGATCAGCGCTACGACGGCCTCGAAGTTCTCGGAACTCGCCACTGCAGTTTCCGCGATTGGCCAGGTCGTCGATCTCATCAATTCCATCGCGGCGCAAACGAATCTTCTCGCCCTCAACGCGACGATCGAAGCTGCCCGCGCGGGTGATGCCGGCAAGGGCTTCGCGGTGGTAGCCGCAGAGGTCAAGCAGCTCGCGGGCCAGACCACCCGGGCCACGGCTGAGATCGCGGAAAACGTCGCCCGCGTTCAGGCGGTCGCAGGCGATTCCCTCGGCGCGGTCGAGCAGATCGGCTTCACCATTGAGGAGATGCGGCGGATCGCCGCCGAAGTGACCGGCGCCGTGGAGAGCCAGCGTTCAGCGACTGAACACATCGCCGACAATGTTCGCAGCGCCTCAGAGGGCACGCGGCAGGTCTCCGACAACATCACCGGTGTCGCGCAGGCAGCCGACGAAACCGGCAGCGCATCGATGAAGGTGCTGCAGTCGGCCGGAAAGCTTTCCGAGGAAGCGGCGCATATCCGCGAGGACGTCGAAGGCTTCCTGTCGGAAATCCGCGCGGCCTGACCCCGTTCAGGCCGCCGACGCTTTCCCGCTGCGATCGGTGAAGGCGGCGATGCCGTCTTCCGCCTCGCGGATCAGCAGGTTCTCGACCATGACGCGCGAGGCGTAAAGATAGGCATCCTCCAGCGTCATCTCGGTCTGGCGATAGAAGGCCTCCTTGCCGATCTTCACGGTGGCAGCCGGTTTCGAAGCGATGAGCGAGGCGAGCCGCAAGGCTTCCTCCAGCGCTGTGCCCGCCGGCGTGATGCGGTTGACGAGCCCGAAGCGCCGCGCCGTTTCGGCATCGATCATCTCTCCGGTCAGCAACATTTCCATCGCATGCTTGTTGGAGACGTTGCGCGAGAGCGCGATCATCGGCGTCGAGCAAAAAAGTCCGATGTTGACACCGGGCGTCGCGAAACGCGCCGCTGCGCCGGCAACCGCAAGGTCGCAGGACGCGACAAGCTGGCAACCCGCCGCCGTCGCAACCGTTTCCACGGCCGCGATCACGGGGAAGGGCAGGGCGCGGATCTCCATCATCATGGCGGAACAGGCCGCCATCAACCCCTCGAAGAAGCCGCGCCCCTTGTCCTTCTCCGCGCGCGCGGCCTGAATCTCCTTCAGGTCGTGCCCGGCGGAAAAGGCCGGCCCCTCCGACGCAATAATGATCGCGCGTAGATGGGGTGCCGTTCCGGCTTCTCGCAGCGCGCGATGCAGTTCGCCGATCATCACCATCGAGAGCGCGTTGCGTCGCGTCGGATTGTTGAGCGTGATGACGCGGACAGCATCACGATCTACGATCCGGAGCAGCGGGCTCGTAGGTTCGGGCTGGAACTGGACGCCGGTTCCGTGCGGGTTTGACATCGGCCCTCCTCGCTGGTTCTGTTCTGTTTTGAACAATCTACCGGACTTCCCGTCCGCTTGCGAGCCATTTGCGAGACCTGTGAATGACCAAATCCTATCGCCCCGCCGCGCCGGCGCTCAACCGCGACGAGATGACCGCCTATCTCGACGAGGTCTTCCCTGAGATCCATCATGGCGGGCGGACGATGGAGGTCGAGGCGGTCGAACAGGGCGCCTGCCGCGTGCGGATGGCCTATCATCCGCGGCACGTCCGGCCGGGCGGCACGCTCTCCGGCCCCTCGATGATGACGCTCGCGGATTTCTCGCTCTACGTCGCGGTGCTTTCTGTGGTCGGCAAGGTCGAGCTGGCGGTGACGACCAACCTCTCGATCAACTTCCTGCAAAAGCCGGAGAAGGCAGATCTCATCGCCGAATGCCGGCTGCTGAAGGCGGGCAAGCGGCTGTGTGTCGGCGAGGTGTCGATTTTCTCCGACGGCGGGGAGGAGCCTGTCGCTCATGTCACGGGCACCTATTCGATCCCGCCTCGCATGAATTGAGGTAAAATAATACCGCATTGTTAAAAGTATTGAAAAACAAGGATTATTGATCGATAGAGATTGAAAATCATCCGTTGACGAGACGGGTGACCTTGGCGTATAGGCTCTTTCGTTCGCGGCGCATTTCGGCGCCGCTTCGTTTTTTGTTCGCAACCTTCGAGGATTGACCATGAAGGCCCTCACCTCTGCCACGCGTTCGTTCGTGGCGAAGCCGGCCGAAGTCGAGAAGAAGTGGGTCGTGATCGACGGCACCGGCCTCGTGGTCGGCCGCCTCGCCGCGCTCATTGCCCTTCGCCTTCGCGGCAAGCACAAGCCGACGTTCACCCCACATGTCGATACCGGTGACAATGTCATCGTCATCAACGCGGAGAAGGTGGCGTTCACCGGCCGCAAGCTGACCGACAAGTTCTATTATCACCACACCGGTTTCCCGGGTGGGATCAAGGAACGCAGCGCCAAGTTCATCATCGAGGGGCGCTTCCCGGAGCGTATCGTCGAGAAGGCCGTGGAGCGCATGCTGCCGCGTGGCCCGCTTGGCCGCCAGCAGCTAGGCAATCTCCGCGTTTACAAGGGCCCGGCGCATCCGCATGAGGCCCAGCAGCCGGAAGTGCTAAACGTCGCATCCCTCAATTCCAAGAATACGAGGCTCGGGTAATCATGGCTGAGGTTCTCAATTCCCTCTCCGATCTCGGCGGCACCAAGACGGCGGCGCCGGAAGCTCCGGTTCACGTCCAGAAGCTCGATGCCCACGGTCGTGCCTATGCCACCGGCAAGCGCAAGGACGCGGTCGCCCGTGTCTGGATCAAGCCCGGCTCGGGCAAGATCACGGTTAACAACCGCGCGGTCGAGGTTTATTTCGCTCGCCCCGTGCTGCGGATGATCCTCAACCAGCCGCTCATCGCCGCTGGCCGTGCCGATCAGTACGACATCATGGTCTCCTGCAACGGCGGCGGCCTTTCGGGCCAGGCCGGTGCGGTGCGCCACGGTCTTGCGCGCGCGCTGACCTTCTACGAGCCGGAGCTTCGCTCGGTGCTCAAGAAGGGCGGCTTCCTCACGCGTGACAGCCGCACGGTCGAGCGCAAGAAGTACGGCAAGGCCAAGGCCCGCCGCTCCTTCCAGTTCTCGAAGCGCTAAGCGGTCCGAATCGAAGCGAATTCAAAAGCCCCGGGAAACCGGGGCTTTTTTCTTTTCATGGCGTCTTTACACCTCGTCTTCACCCACGGCCTCGCTCCACGGATGATCCATGTCGGTCATGCCGCAATTCATACCGTCCTTACGGGAGACGGCGCTGGCGATGGTGAACGGGTAGGGCGAAGGATTCGGCAGCGCCTCGGCGGTCTTGTATTTGCCGGCGATAGCGGCCTTCACGTCCTCCGCGAGGCGCATGTCGACGACGAGGCTCGCGCCGGCGGAATGGTCGAGACGCGGCGCCATGAAGGCCTGCTCGAGATCGAGACCGCGATCGTTCATCAGCGCGAGGATCTGGAAAACAGCCGGGATGATCTTGCGTCCGCCCGCGCCGCCGATGGCAACGGTTTCGCCGGCGCCGGTCATGATCGCGGGGCAGAAGTTTCCGAGCGTACGCACGCCCGGCGCGATCCGGTTGGGGGAGGAGGGACGTGGGTCGAACCAGTTCATGCCGTTGTTCATGGCGATGCCGGTCGTCGGCGAGACGTAGCGCGCTCCGAAGATCGAGAGCAGCGTCTGCGTCAACGTGATCGCCATGCCGTTGCGATCGACCACCGAGAAATGCGTCGTCGAGGTCGGCGCGCGATGCTCTCCGCCAAGGTCCCCCCCATGCCCCATCTTCGTGAAGCGGTGCTTCCAGGCGGCATCGAGCGCATCGGCATAGCCGAGGAAGAGTTCGGCATCGCCCGCCGGGGCGGCCTGCGGCAGTTGGCCATAGGCGACCGCGAGCGTCGGCCCACCGTTGAGCTCGGGGATGACGTGGATCTCGCGGCCACGATAGGGGATCGCCCGCGGCATGACGCGGTGGACGGTGTAATCCGCGAGGTCCTCGCGCGAGAGGTAGCCGCCATCGCGCTGAATGTCCGCCACGAGGGCCGCGCCGATCTCGCCACGATAGAGCGGGTCGGTTCCTTCCGTCGCTAACACTGCGAGCGTGTCAGCGAGCTTCGGGTTCGGCAGGCGGGCGAGGCGGCCAGTGTTGTGCAGCGGCTGCGCCGGCGGTACGCGCGCCGGGAGGAACCAGCCTTGCGAACCGGGGTCAGCGAGGAGATCAGCGAACGCGCCGGCGATACAGACGGTCGCGTACCAGTCGACATAGAGCCCGTCGCGGGCAAGTGCGATGGCCGGCGAGACGAGATCCTTCCACGGCATCCGGCCATAGGCCTCGTGGATCGCCGCGAGGCCTGCCGGCTGCGAAGGCGTGACGACCGCGCCCGCGCCCTTGATATTGCGGTCGCCCTTCACCGAGGGCCAGCCGAACATCTCAGAGGCCGCGCCCTTGACGAGCGGGAAATCCATCGGGTTGATGGTCTTCGGCGAGACGCCGCCAAAATCGAACGCGTCGATCGCCGCGCCGTCACCGGGACTGATGAGGGCGAGGCCGACGCCGCCGACGCCGCTCATCCACGGCTCCATCACGCCCATCGCGAAGCCGGTGGCGATTGCGGCATCGACCGCGTTGCCGCCCGCCTTGAGGATCTCCGCACCGATGGTCGCCGCCACGCGATTCTGCGAGACGACGATGCCACCCTTCGAGCGATAAGCCGGTTTGGAGATGGTTCGGCGGCGGGACAGACTCGGTGAATGGACGATGGCGCGGGTCATTGCGGTTCCGAAGGGAAGGGAGGCTGACGCCGACTATGCGGCCGACAACAGGCCAAATCCAATAGAAGTTCGGCAAGGGATCGTTGCCCAACTGCGAAAGCCCGGCCCGACGAAATCCCGCCCTTGCCAGTGACCCGGCGCCGGCGCTATGCGAAGGCGACACTCCGGAGCCTCGCTATGCGCGCCCTCTTTCTCGCCATCACCTTTGCGTTCGTGCTCCTACCCACGTTGTTGATCCTGTTCGCGCCGCAAAAACCGATCCGTGCCCGCATCCTGTGGGGACTGGGTGCGTTCCTGTCCCCGGTCGTGACCTTCGCCGCCGTGCGGATGATCCCGGTTCTTTCGAACAATACGCCTGAGGCGGCACAGTGGGAGCGGTTCTTCGGGCTGGTACTCTCCGGCGGCGGGTTCATCGTGCCGTGGATCCTGTTTGCGATATTTCTGCATCGCACCGGCAGCCGCTGAGATCGACCGTCGAAAACCCTTGCCATTTCGAGGGGGACGCGTCATTTAGGTCGCGTGCGGACCCGTATCGGGGCTGTGAAGCGGATTTGGACGGATGAATAGCATCCTTACGGAAATCGCGTCGGCGTGCATCCTGCCGACGGCGATCTGGCGACGACGAGGCTGAGGGGCCTCCCCCTTTCGCCTTTATCTGCCTTTTCCGGTTCCACCGCGAGACTTTCCAGCGCCACACTTCTCATCGACGCTGAGCCGGCTCGCCTCTCGCACGGGAGTGCTCTTATGACCACGAATGACGCCGCGCCGAAGCTCAAGAGCTTAAAACCCGCCGTTTTCATCGACGGCGAGGCCGGGACGACCGGTCTCCAGATCCGCGATCTTCTCGCGAACGAGAAGGGCATCGAAGTCCGCTCGATTGCGCCGGAAGCGCGCAAGGACGTGGCCGCCAAGGCCGCACTGATGGCGTCTGTGGATGTCGTGATCCTTTGCCTGCCGGACGAGGCAGCGAGGGAAGCCGTCGCGCTGGGCGATACCCTCGGTGCGGAACGGCCGCGGTTCATCGATGCCTCGACCGCGCACCGCGTCGCGCCAGGCTGGATCTATGGCTTTCCCGAACTGACGAAGGATCATGCCGGCAAAGTTGCCGGAGCGATGAACGTCGCCAATCCGGGCTGCTACCCGACCGGCGGCGTCGCGCTCCTGCGCCCGCTCGTCGATGCCGGGATCATGGCGGCGGATTACCCCGTCACCATCAATGCCGTCTCCGGTTATTCGGGCGGGGGCAAGTCGATGATCGCTGAATACGAGGCTGGAACCGCGCCCGATTTCGAGATGTATGGTCTCGCGCTCATGCACAAGCACCTGCCGGAGCTAAAGGCTTATTCGAACCTCAGCCGCGAACCGATCTTCGTGCCGTCGGTCGGCAATTTCCGGCAAGGCATGCTGGTTTCGGTGCCGCTTCATCTCGATACGCTGAAGGCCGACACGCGCGCGGACGATATCCAGGCTTGTCTCGCCGCGCGGTATGCGGGTAGCGCGTTTGTCCGGGTCGCGGATGCGGAGGAGGTTGCCGGCCTCAAGGGGAAGATCGAACCACAGGCACTCAACGGCACCAACAAGCTCGAACTCTTCGTGTTCGGCAATGCCGCCAAGGGCAAGGCTGTGCTGGTCGCGCGGCTCGACAATCTCGGCAAGGGCGCATCCGGCGCAGCGGTGCAGAACCTCAAGCTGATGCTGGGCTTGCGCTGAATCCGATTGTCATCGCGGACGTGTAGGCGATTCAGATGATTCATGAAAAAGGCGGGTCTTGAACCCGCCTTTCAACGTCTCGAAGTGGTGCGCGATTACACGTGCCAGGCGTTGAAGAGCTGCTTCTGCTCGCCAAGCCCGTCGATCCCGAGGCGGACGATGTCGCCCGGCTTGAGGTAGACCGGCGGCTTCATCCCCATGCCGACACCCGGCGGCGTACCGGTGGTGATAACGTCACCCGGTTCGAGCAACAGGAAGCGCGAGATATAGGAGACGAGGAAGCTCACGCCGAAGATCATGGTTGCGGTCGAGCCGGTCTGCATCCGTTTGCCGTTGACGTCGAGCCACATGCCGAGTTTCTGCACGTCGGCGATCTCGTCCGGTGTCACGAGCCAGGGGCCGAGGGGGCCGAAGGTCGGGCAGCCCTTGCCCTTCATCCACTGCCCGGTGCCCTCGGTCTGGTAGGCGCGCTCGGACACATCATTGCAGACGCAGAAGCCGGCAACGACCTTCATCGCATCCTTTTCCTCGACATAGGAGCAGCGCTCGCCGATGACGATGGCCAGCTCGACCTCCCAGTCAGTCTTCTGCGAACCGCGTGGGATCGTCACGTCGTCGTTCGGGCCGACGATGCAGGAAGGCGCCTTGTTGAAAAGGATCGGCTCCTTGGGGATCGCCGCGCCGGTCTCCGCCGCATGATCGGCATAATTGAGGCCGACCGCGATGAAGTTGCCGACCTTCCCGACACAGGGGCCGATCCGCGGCCTTCCCCGAACCAGCGGCAGCTTTTCCGGCTTCAGCTTCGCCAGTTTCGTCAGCGATTTCCGGGAGAGGGTTGCACCCGCGATATCGGGAACGACCTCCGAAAGATCACGGATTTTGCCCTGGCCATCGACGAGCCCCGGCTTTTCCTTGCCCGGTTGCCCATATCGAACGAGTTTCATCGATTATACCCTCAGCCCTTGGTCGGTTTTTTTGTGGCGCCATAGAACGCCCGAATGCCGGCGATTGCAACATTGATTCCCGCCGCATCGATCGCATCGACGACGGCAGGCGCGATGCTGGTGCCAGCACGTTGGTTATTTTGTTGTTAATGCGCAACACCGCCTACGAAATATGCATCATGCCTTCCGGTGAGCGGCGTGGGATCGATGTGCAACCCCTGCGGCAAACTGGCGGAGAACCCGGTAAAGTTTATGCCTGAACTGTTCTTTTCGGCCCAAGTCCCGGTTCCATGAAAAAAAACGCCGGAAATTTGCCAGATCAGGGAATCGGGAAACACCCTCCCTTGATGCACCGCAAGGAAACGATCCGGTTGCGCGTCCACCCGGTCTCTGCAAAATGTCCGGAAAGGGGAGAGATGACGGCTGGATTGAGGCGTCGTCGAAAGAAACTAAGGGGTCTTCAATGAAGGGTATGATCAAGGTCGCGCTGGTCGCTTCGACGTCGATCGTCGCGCTTGCGGGCATGGTTGGCGGCGCAAGCGCCAGCGGGTTCATCAACTCGTCGCAAAGCTCGGTGTTCAACGGCATGGCCTATGCCGGCGCCGCCGCGCCGGGGTCGACATCGGCGGCCTCCATGTTCATGAACCCCGCGACGATGACGAGCTTCAAGCGGATCACCTTCGACACCAACTACACCTTCGGTGTGCCGACGACGAAGATCAACGGCACCTATACCGGGGCTTCGCCGCTCAATCCCGGGCTCAACGCGCGGCCGCTTTCGGGTGACATCGGCCTCGACTACTTCGTGCCGGCCACCTACTTTATCTACCCGTTCAACGACCGCCTGTTCTTCGGCGTGTCGCTGAACACGACCTACGGTAACTCGACGAAGGCCGATCCGCTCTCGCGCACGAGCTTCCTCGCCTCGACGACCAAGCTCCGCATCACCACGCTGACCCCGTCCGTCGCCTACAAGGTGAACGACATGTGGTCGTTC
>DAORNC010000058.1:14755-19438 GCA_035440785.1 Rhabdaerophilum sp.
CGCAGGCAGATGGCTGGGGCGTTGGCTTCACTGCCGGTCTGACCTTCACGCCGACCAAGACGACGCAGATCGGTCTCGGCTGGCGTTCGTTCATCGATCAGAGCATTGAGGGCACGACGGTTCTCGGCGCGGGTTCTTCGCCGAATTCGAAGGGCACGCTGAACCTGCCGAACCGCGTCAATCTCTCGCTGCGCCAGACCTTCCACCCGAAGTTCGACCTTCTCGCTTCGGTCGAGTGGCAGAACTGGGGCCGCATCGGCCACGCCGCGCTCACCAACCCGGCGCCGGGCTTCCCGGCCGTGCTGCCCTTCGGTTACTCGGACGGCTGGTTCTTCTCGCTCGGCGGCGAATATCGCTATAACGACAAGCTGACTCTCCGCGCTGGTATCGGCTACGAAATCTCGGGCGTGACCGATCAGGTCCGCCGCGCCTCGCTGCCGGATAACGACCGCCTCTGGCTCTCGACCGGCTTCACCTACGAGGTTTCGGACCGCTTCTCGGTCAACGCGTCCTACTCTTACCTGCACATCAAGAAGGCGCCGATCACGCAGACGCTCGCTGCCGGCTCGGTGTTCGTCGGCGAATCGAAGGCCGATGCTCACCTCGTTTCCTTCGGTCTGACCTCGCGCTGGGGCGCGCCGCCGAAGCGTGAGGATGTTCTGGTCAAGAAGTTCTGATCGGAAGAAAGGAATACAGCCTCTGGGGGGCTAGGGGGCCGGGTTAACCGGCCCCTTTTTTTGTTCACGACGGGTCGCGGCATTCACAGGACGGCCAACGCGAATTCCAGCCGTATTCAAGGCCGGGTAGAGGTCTCTCCCGTCCCTCGGCGCAAAGATTTCGGTCGGGACTTGCTTCGGTCAGGCCTTGATCCGGACATAGGTGCCCGGCGCATCGCAGAGCGGCCTGAGCTTGCCACCGCCCGGCTCGCGGGCGCGGACCTTCTTGTCCCCGGTCGTGACCCATTCGAGCCAGTGCGGCCACCAGGTGCCGGGGTGTTCAACGGCCTTCGAAACCCAGTCCTCGAAGGCGCCCTTCACCGGACCACCGGTCCAGAACTGGTATTTCGGCTTCGAAACCGGGTTGATGACGCCCGCGATATGCCCGGAGCCCGCCATCACATAGGTGACCGGCCCACCGAAGAATCCGGACCCGACGAAGACCGATTTCGCCGGGGCGATGTGGTCTTCCTTGGCCGCGAGGTTGTAGATCGGAATCGTCACCTTCGAGAGGTCGAGCGTGCGGTTTCCAAGCACCATCTTCTTCTTGGTGAGATTGTTGTGGAGGTAGCAGTTCCGCAGGTAGAAGCTATGGTTGGCTTCCGCCATCCGCGTGGAATCCGAATTCCAGAACAGGAGATCGAACGGCGGCGGCTGCTTGCCCTTGAGATAGTTGTTGACCATGTACGACCAGATGAGGTCGTTCGGCCGCAACATGTTGAAGGCGCCGGCCATCTTTCCGCCGGCGAGATAACCGGTCTTGGTCATCATTTCTTCGACCGCTTGGATCTGGTTCTCATCGACGAAGGCGAGAAGTTCGCCTGCATAGGTGAAATCGACCTGCGTCGTGAAAAACGTCGCGGACTTGATGCGCTCGGGCCGCTTTCCCTGTGCGATATAGGCGAGCGTGACGGCCAGCAGCGTGCCGCCGACGCAATAGCCGATCGCATTGACTGATTTTTCGCCCGTCGCGGTTTCGATCTGTTCGATCGCCTCCAACACGCCTTTCTTCATATAGGCTTCGAAATCCGCCTTGCGGTGACGGGTATCCGGGTTGACCCAGGAGATGACGAACACAGTCAGTCCCTGGCTCACCGCCCAGCGGATGAAGCTTTTCTCGGCATTGAGATCGAGAATATAGAATTTGTTGATCCACGGCGGCACGATCAGCAGCGGTGTCTTGAAGACGTCCGGCGTGGTCGGCGTATACTGGATCAGCTCGATGAGGTCGTTGCGGAAGATGACCTTGCCGGGCGTTGTGGCGAGATTGACGCCGACCTCGAACTTCGAGCCGTCCGTTTGCCGGATTTTCAGTTCTCCCTTGCCGGCATCGATGTCCTCGGCGAGCATTTTCATGCCGCGCGCGATGTTCTCGCCCTTCTCCTCCAGCGTCAGGCGCAGGAGCTCGGGGTTGGTCATCACGAAGTTGGAGGGAGACAGCGCGGAAGCAAACTGGCGGATATAGAAATTCGCCTTGCGCCGGGTGTGCTCGTCGAGCGTTTCAGCCTTGTCGACGAGCCCTTGCGCCCAGTTCGAACCGAGGAAATAGGCCTGCTTCAGGAAGTCGAAGTAGGGGTTTTCGTTCCACTCGGGGTCGGCGAAGCGCGCATCCTTCTGCGGCATGGGCGCCACCGGCTCGACCTTCTCGCCGGCGGCCTTCTTGAGCGAGGCGTCCCACAGTGAGATCATGTCCATTGAAAGGCTTTTCTGCGCCTCGACGAGCCGACTGGGGTCTCTCATCCAGTATTCCATGACCGCGCCGAGCGTCTTGGCGATTTCCGCGCTTTCTTCCGGCACGTTCTTGGATTTTTCCTCGCTTTCGAGTCCGCGCAGCAGGGCGACGCCAGCCTTTCCGGTCTCGGAGAGGATATCGGTCGAGACCGCCGTCAGCTTCTCGACATCGATCGGTAACGGCAGCGTGGGGTCGAGCGGCGCGGTTTCGGTTTGTGGCGCCGGTTTGGAGGCGCTGGGCTCCGGTCGCGATGCAGCTTCGATTCCGGGAGGAGGTGAGGAAGGAGGAGCCGAAGAAGGCGCAGCGGCTTTGTCGGTCTTCGCCGGGCGGGCCTTTGCCTTGGGCAGCGTTTTCGCCGACGTTGCCTTCGGGGACGTTGCAAGCTTTCCGACGGGTGGTGCAACCGGCTCGGCAACGGTCTTGTTCTTGGGCTGCTTCCCGGGCTGCACGGGGGGTGAAGGCTTCGCGTTGCTCTTGGAGGTCACCTTCGCCGCCGCCTTGGCCGGGGGGGGCACGGTCTCCCGGGCTGGCTTGTCGGCCTTGGTCTTTTTGTCGGCTCGCTTCGATCCGCCCTTCTTGCCCTTGCTCATGTCCGTCCGCGTTGCCGCGCTCCCCATTCCAGCCGGTGGTTGTGTCCCACCGTGTAAGTGTAGATTAGCCACGGATGTTGCTCCGAGACCAGCGCGACTTTCGCAGACCCTTCATGCGCGAACCGGGCGGAACGGGTAGCAGCCATTTTTTGCCGCATTAGCAAAGGATAAAGGCAAATGACGTCACTCTGGTGACCGAACCCCCATGAGGATCCCGATGTCGCACGGCTTGCCGTTTCGCTGCCCTCGCATGCTCTCGGCCGCCTTGCTGTCGGCCGGGCTGGGTGCCTGCGCGACCGAAGGCGCGGGAACGGGCGCGATTTCGGCACAGGGCGCGGCCGCGCCGCGTTCCATCGGCATCGTGACGACGGTGCAACCGGTGCCGGAGTTTGTCTCGGCCTCGCGTCCCGCCGCCGCGCCGGATTTCATTCCTGTCGGCGTAACGCCGCCCCCGCGCGGAACGGACAAGCGCAGTGCGGAGGATGTGAAGAAGCTTGAGGCTGACCTCGATTCCCAACGCAGCCGGAGTCGGAGTTTTGCGCGGCGCCCCGCACCGAAATCGAGCTACGACGGAAGGCTGCCTCCGCGTCCTGCCCGCCCGGTAAAAGAGCCGGCCGCGGAATAGCCCCGACCAAGGGAGGCGCATCCTGCCGCGATTCATGCTAGACTTTTCATCGCGGCTTGTGTCATCCGCGACGAGCCGGTTCCCCAACCGGCGGGCATTGCCCGAAATGACATGAAACCAACCCGATCGTAACCAACCTGAAAGCCAGAAAGATGAACGAGTTCCACCGCATCCGCCGATTGCCGCCTTACGTGTTCGAGCAAGTGAACAAGATCAAGGCGCAGGCGCGAGCTAATGGGGCAGACATCATCGATCTGGGTATGGGGAACCCGGATCTGCCGGCACCCCGCCACGTCATCGAGAAGCTGGTCGAGACCGCCGGTAAGCCGCGCACGGACCGCTATTCCGCCTCCAAGGGCATCGGCGGTCTGCGCCGCGCGCAGGCGAACTATTACGAGCGCCGCTTTGGCGTGAAGCTCAACCCGGATACGCAGGTGGTCGCCACCCTCGGCTCGAAGGAAGGCTTCGCCAACATGGCGCAGGCAATCTGCGGGCCCGGCGATGTGGTGATCGTGCCGAACCCGAGCTATCCGATCCACGCCTTCGGCTTCCTGATGGCGGGTGGCGTGATCCGCTCCGTCCCGGCGGATCCGACCCCGGCGATGTTCCCGGCGCTGGAACGCGCCGTGATGCATTCGGTGCCGAAACCGATTGCACTCGTCGTCTGCTATCCCTCAAACCCGACGGCGCTGACGGCCGACCTCGATTTCTACCGTGATCTCGTCGCCTTCGCGAAAAAGCACGACCTGATCCTCCTGTCGGATCTCGCCTATGCCGAGGTTTATTTCGACGATGCCAACCCGCCGCCTTCCGTGCTTCAGGTGCCCGGCGCGATGGATTGCACGGTCGAGTTCACCTCGATGTCGAAGACCTTCTCGATGGCCGGCTGGCGCATGGGCTTCGCGGTCGGCAACGAGCGGCTGATCGCGGCGCTGGGGCGCGTGAAGTCCTATCTCGATTACGGCGCGTATACGCCGATTCAGGTCGCCGCCGCCGCCGCGCTGAATGGCCCGGAGGAGT